>CAZASU010000012.1:0-39383 GCA_964487785.1 uncultured Gemmatimonadaceae bacterium
CGGGCGCCGCCGCCCGCCCCGGCCCCCTCGGCCCCTACCGGCTCGGACGACCTGTTCGCGGCGCCGACTCGCCGGGTTGCCGGCCCTCCGCCGATAGCCCCCACGATGAACAGCTCGCTCGGGCCGGTGGGGCGCGCCACGGCCGCGGTGCCTGAGGTTGGCCGTAACGATCCCTGCCCCTGCGGGTCGGGGCGGAAGTACAAGAAGTGCCACGGGCAGGGGCGCTAGGGAGCGCGTAACTTCCGTCCTCACCGGGCGATAATGAATCCGAGCGAACCTCTGGGTCCGCTATCCTGGTGCATGGCCGCTCCGATTTCCACCCTGCTCGACGCCGACCGCCCCCGCGAGCGGCTCTGGTCCCTGGGTCCCCCCGCGTTGACGACCGCTGAACTTCTCGCCATCCTGTTAGGTACGGGAGGAGGCGGTCAGGACGTCCTGGGGCTGGCCTCCCGGCTGCTGGAAGTCAGCGAGGGCTCGCTGCGCCGGTTGGCCCAGCGGCCCAGCGCCGAGCTGCTCCGGTTGCCGGGCATCGGTCCAACGAAGGCCGGACGTCTCCTGGCCGCCTTTGAACTGGGGGCGCGCGCCGCACGGGAGGAGCGCCCGGCGGTGCAGCGAATCAGGGAACCTGAGGACGTCAGTCGCCTGTTTGGCGCTCGACTGCGCGATCTCCAGGTGGAGGAGTTCCATCTGATCGCGCTGGACAGTCAGAGCCAGGTGCTTCGCGAGGTGCTCATCACCCGGGGGCTGTTGAACAGCTCGCTGGTCCACCCGCGCGAAGTATTCCGGGCCGCTATCGCCGAGGCGGCGGCCGGAATCATCGTGGTGCACAACCACCCCAGTGGCGATCCGACCCCCTCGGCGGAGGACCGGGCGGTCACCAAACAGCTGGTGTCGGCTGGCCAGCTGCTCGATCTGCCTGTGTACGACCATGTGATCATCGCCGGAGACCGCTTCGTGAGCTTTGCAGCGGCAGGACTGTTGTGACGGGAACCAAGACTTCTGTAACCGGGACGCCTTCCGAGCTCGCCCCTGACCTCAGGGCCGTGCTGGAGCGGCACGCCGACCGCCTGGACCTCGATTTGGTGGACCGGGCGCTTCGCTTCAGCGCGCGCGCGCACCGGGGCCAGAAGCGAATGTCGGGCGAAGATTTTGTCTCCCATACCATCGCCGTCGCGCTGATCCTGGCCGAGCAGCTGCTGGACAGCACCACAATCGTGGCCGCCCTGCTGCACGACGTGGTCGAGGACTCGGACGTGCGGATGGAGGACATCGCCCGGGAGTTCGGGCCCGAGGTGGCCGGAATCGTGGACGGCCTCACCAAGATCTCCAGCCTCACCTTCCACTCCTCGGCCGAGGAGCAGGTGGAGAACTACCGCAAGCTCCTGCTCTCTATCGCCAAGGACGCCAGGGTCATCATCATCAAGCTGGGCGACCGGCTCCACAACATGCGCACGCTCGAGCACCTGCCGCCCGAGCGCCGGACCCGGATCGCGCTGGAGACCCGGGAGATCTACGCTCCCCTGGCACACCGCTTCGGGATGGCCGGCATCAAGGCGGAGCTGGAAGACCTGGCCTTCAAGTTCCTGGAGCCGGAGGAGTACAAGGACCTCGCTCTTCAGGTGGCCGCCAAGCGCGCGGCCCGGGAGCAGACCATCCTCAAGCTCAAGACCCCGCTCGATATCGAGCTGCAGGAAGCGGGCATCGACTGGTTCGAGGTGACCGGCCGGCCCAAGCACCTGTGGTCGATCTTTCACAAGATGAAGAAGCGGGGGAAGGCGTTCGATGAGATCTACGATCTCATGGCCGTGCGCGTCCTCGTGCGGTCGGTGCCCGATTGTTACCACGTCCTCGGGATTATCCATCACAACTGGACCCCGATCCAGGAGCGCATCAAGGATTACATCGCAAGCCCCAAGTCGAACGCGTACCAGTCGCTCCACACCACGATCTTCGGGCCGGGTGGGCAGCTGTTCGAGGTCCAGATCCGCACCCAGGACATGCACCGCACCGCGGAGTACGGCATCGCGGCCCACTGGGTCTACAAACGCGACGGCACGCCGGACGAGCTGGACCAGCATCTGGGCTGGTTCCGCCAGTTACTGGAGCTGCAGCAGGACACCCACAGTCCCGAGGAGTTCCTCGAGTTCCTGAAGATCGACCTGTATCAGGACGAGATCTTCATCTTCACGCCGCAGGGCGACGTGAAGCGGCTGCCGAAAGGCTCCACCGCGATCGACTTCGCTTTCCACGTGCACACCGAAGTCGGGCTCAAGTGCCAGGGCGCCAAGGTGAATGGCCGTATCGCGCCGCTGCACCGGGAGCTCAAGAGCGGCGACACGGTCGAGATCCTCACCAGCGCTGCAGCCAAGCCGAGCCGCGACTGGCTGAGTCACGTCCGTACCGCCCGCGCCCGGCAGAAGATCAAGCAGTGGGTGAACCACGAGGAGGAGACAGTCAGCCGGAGCCTGGGCAAGGATATCCTCGCCCGGGAGGTCCGCCGCCGGCGTCTCGATCCGCCTGATGACAGCCGCCTGAACAAGGCCGCGGTCTCCCTCTCGCTTGCCGACGGACCGGGCCTCGAGATCGCGGTCGGGCGGGGAGACGTGCCCATCGGGCAGGTCATGCGGGCGCTCTATCCCGATCTCCCGAGCGACGAGCTCCAGGAGCCCAAGCCCACGGTCTTCGGGCGGGTGATCGACCGGATCAGGCTGGGCCGGGGGATCAAGATCCAGGGCGTAGACGGCCTCATGGTGCGCTACGCTCAGTGCTGCCAGCCGGTCCCGGGCGACTCGGTGGTGGGATACGTTACCCAGGGGCGCGGAATCTCGATTCACCGCTCCGACTGCCCCAACCTGCTGACGCTGGCGGCCGATGGGCGGCGGGTGGACATTGATTGGCAGGAGACCGCCGGGGAAGCGTTCGCCGTGCGCCTGGCGGTGACCGGTGAGGATCGCCGCGGCCTCTACGCCGATATCATGGAAGCCATCAGCCAGACCGGCACCAACATCCGCGGCGCCGATCTCCATACCAAGGACGGGTCGGTGTTCGGGACCATCTTCGTCGAGGTGGACAACCTTCCCCATCTCGGTAAGGTGATGAAGGCGGTGCGGCGGGTGAAGGGTGTCACCGAGATCGAGCGACGCGAAGCGCCGGCAAACTAACGGCCGCAAAGGAGAGAGCATGGGGCATGTCGTGCGGGTGGGCCTGGCTGTGTTGGTCGCGGCGGCCGCTGGATGTGGTGGCAGCGATACGTCGAAGGCGGGGATGGCCGCGGCGGCTGCGCGGGACAGTACCGCCAGGGCGGATTCGGCCAGAGCGGAGGAGACCTCCAAGACCTTGAAGATCACCAACGTGATGATCGGGAAAAGGATCGGCGAGGGCAGCCGGGTCACCGAGCCGACGTTCCTGTTCGAGCCGGTGGACACGGTATACGTCTCGATCGGGACGGTGGGATCCCCGGATACCGCCGCCTTCCAGGCCCGCTGGACCAACCAGAAGGGCGAGGTGGTAGACTCGTCGACCAAGACGATTCAGCCCAAGGGTCGCGAGAACACCGAGCTCCACGCCACCAAAGCCAAGGGATGGGCTCCTGGCGCCTATCGGATCACGGTCTACGCCGATGGCGATTCGGTAGACTCGAAGACCTTCGCGGTGCGGAAGCCGCAGTAGTGGCCTATTGGATTCTCAAGACAGACGCCGATACTTACCCCTTCGATCAGCTGGAGCGTGAGCGGCGCACGGTCTGGGACGGGGTGACCAACGCGCTCGCCTTGAAGCACATCCGCAGCATGGCTCCGGGCGATGCGGCTCTGATCTATCACTCCAACGTGGGCAAGGAGCTCGTCGGCCTTGCCCGCATCGTGGGTGGACCCTACCCTGATCCGAAGCGCCAGGATCCGAAACTGGTGGTGGTGGATCTCGAGGCCGATCGTCGTCTGCCAAAGCCGGTCACTCTGGCCACCGTCAAGGCCGACCCAGCCTTCTCCGACCTGGGATTGGTCCGCATGTCGCGCCTCTCGGTCATCCCGGTTCCGGCGGAGCAGTGGGAGCGGCTGCTCCAGATGGGTGGTCTCGGCTAGGCCGACACGTTCCCGAAGAAACCCCGGCAGTATATATTTCCGTCATGAGCAGCCCCCGCTTCGAAGTCGTTGCCCCCTTCCAGCCTGCTGGTGATCAACCCAAGGCCATTCGCGAGCTGACCGCCGGGCTCGAGCGCGGCGACAAGTATCAGACGCTGCTGGGGGTGACCGGGTCGGGCAAGACCATGACGCTGGCTCACGTCATCGCGAACCACGGCAAGCCAACCCTGGTGCTGTCGCACAACAAGACCCTGGCGGCCCAGCTGTACGGCGAGCTCCGGCAGTTCCTGCCCCGGAACGCGGTGGAGTACTTCGTTTCCTACTACGACTACTACCAGCCCGAGGCGTACGTCCCCTCGACCGACGTATACATCGAGAAGGACGCGTCGATCAATCAGGACATCGAGAGCCTCCGGCTCAGAGCCACCTCGAGTCTGATGGAGCGTGAGGACGTAGTCATCGTCGCCTCTGTCAGCGCCATCTACGGACTCGGCGATCCGGTAGAATATCGGAAGCTCATGGTGACGGTTCGCCGGGGCGAGCAGCGGGGGCGGGATGAAATTCTCTCGGAGCTGGTGCGGATACACTACGGAAGGAACGACGTTTCCTTCGATCAGGGCACCTTCCGGGTGCGGGGCGATTCGATCGAGGTCTTCCCCGCCTACGCGGAGCAGGCTATTCGGATCGAGCTGTGGGGTGATCAGGTAGAGCGGATCAGCAAGATCAATCCGCTGACCGGAGGCACCATCGCCCAGCTCGATCAGTGCGCCATTTACCCGGCCAAGCACTTCGTCACCCAGCGTCCCACCGTCGAACGCGCGGTGAAAGCCATCCGCGAGGAGCTCGCCGCAAGGCTGGCGGAGCTGAAAGGTGCGGGTAAGCTGCTCGAAGCGCAGCGGCTCGAATCCCGCACCTCGTTCGACATCGAGATGCTGCTGGAGGTGGGCACCTGCGCCGGCATCGAGAACTACTCCCGGCACCTCAGCAATCGGCTTCCGGGAGAGCGGCCCGCCTGCCTCATCGACTATTTCCCGCCCGATTTCCTGGTCGTGGTGGACGAATCGCACGTGAGCCTGCCGCAGATCGGCGGCATGTTCAACGGCGATCGGGCCCGCAAGCTGACCCTGGTGGATTACGGCTTCCGGTTGCCGTCGGCGCTGGATAATCGCCCGCTCCAGTTCGACGAGTTCATGGCGCTGGCACCCCAGATGGTCAATCTCTCCGCCACGCCGGGCGATCTCGAGTTCAGACTCTCGGAGGGCGTCGTCGTCGAGCAGATCATTCGTCCTACCGGCCTGCTCGACCCGGAGGTGGATGTCCGGCCGGTGCGGGGGCAGGTAGACGATCTGCTTTCCGAGATCCGGCTGCGCGAAACCCGGGGCGAGCGTGTCCTGGTCACGACCTTGACCAAGCGGATGTCGGAGGACCTGACCGACTACCTCCAACAGGCCGGGGTCCGGGTGCGGTATCTGCACTCGGATATCGACGCCATCGAGCGGATGGAGATCCTGCGAGGCCTCCGGCTGGGCGACTTCGACGTGCTGGTCGGCATCAACCTGTTGCGGGAAGGCCTCGACCTCCCCGAGGTGTCCCTGGTCGCCATCCTCGACGCCGACCAGGAAGGCTTCTTGCGGTCGGATCGCTCCCTGGTGCAGACCATCGGCCGGGCTGCTCGCCACATCAACGGCCGGGCCATCCTCTACGCCGATCGGATCACCGGCTCGATGCAGCGGGCGCTCGACGAGATGGATCGGCGCCGCGCCATCCAGAAGGCGTACAACGAAGAGCACGGCATCACGCCTACGTCCATCGTGAAGTCGATGGAACAGGTCCGGCTCTCCACTCACGTGGCCGATGCCCGAACCGAGCGGGTCGAGCCCCAGGCGCCATTGCAGGACCGGCTCGACCTGAAAGACCCGGCCAAGCGCGGCGCGATGATCACTTCCATCGAGCGGCAGATGCGGGAGGCCGCGGCCAACCTGGAGTTCGAGGTGGCCGCCCTGCTACGCGACCAGCTGAACGAGCTCAAGGCGATGGGTGCGCTGGACGTGCGGCGAGGTCCCTCAGGCAAGGTCCGCCGGCGCGCGTGACGCTCTTACTGACGCAGGGAGAGCTCGATGCGCGGGGAGAGGCCCTCGGCCGGGCGCTCCGTCCGGGGGAGCTGGTCAGCTTCGAAGGCGAACTCGGGGCCGGGAAGACGACGTTGATCAAGGCGGTTGCCCGCGGCCTCGGCGTGACCGGGCCGGCCACCAGCCCGACCTACGCGCTGGTGCACCGCTACCAGGGCGCCAGAGGGCCGGTGTTCCATCTCGATTGCTACCGACTGCGATCTCCCGACGAAGCGGCGGACCTCGACTGGGAGGGACTGGTCGCCGAGGGAGACGCCATACTGATCGAGTGGCCCGAGCGCGCCGGTGCCTGGATGCCGACGCCCACCCGGCGCTTCAGGCTGGTTCACCTGGCGGACCCCGCTCGTCGCGGGCTGGAGTCGCTCTGATGCTGCTGGCCATCGACACAGCAACCGACCACGCCTCGGTCGCACTCGGCCTACCAGGAGCCGACCCACTGGAGGAGAACGTGGCCGGCGCCCGGCGGCACGCTGCGGTGCTTCTGCCGATGATCCAGGGCCTCCTCCGGCGGGCGGGCGCCTCGCTCGAGGATGTGAGCGGCATTGTCCTGAGCGATGGCCCGGGGAGTTTCACCGGGCTTCGCGTGGGCGCCTCGGTGGCGAAGGCCCTGGTGCACGCCCGCGGCCTCCCACTCTGGGTTGCGCCCTCGCTGCTGGTGCGGGCTGCGGGCGTCGCCCGGGCGGACGCGGTGGTCCTCGCGGTGGCCGGTGCCCTCCGTGGCGAGGTGTACGCCGCTGCGTACCGCTTTCTACCGGAGCGGATTCACACCGAGCTGTCTCCGTCGGTCCGGCATCCGGACCAGCTGGTGCACGGTGGGTTTACCCCCGCGGTCGTGGTGGGGGAGGCGCCGGCCGAAATCCTTGCGGTCCTCGAGAAGTGGGTCGGCCAGCCGGTCATCGGTCCCCCGGAGGGCTCGCCCCACGCTAGCCGGTTACTCGGCCTGGTCGGGCGCGCCGGCGGCGCTCGCAGGGTCGATGCGGTGTCGGGATGGGAGCCGGTGTACGGCCGGCCAGCGGAAGCCCAGGCGCGTTGGGAGATGGCCCATGGACGACCCCTACCGGATTCGGTCGGCAGTCCCGGCTGATGCGGCACCGCTCGTCGAGATCGAGCGCCGCTGCTTCAGCGATCCGTGGAGCGAGACCAGCTTCCGCGAGTCGCTGGACTCCCCCTGGTCGTTCGGGCTGGTGGCCCACAACGGGCAGGGGATCGCCGGCTATCTTATCGCTCGGGAAGTCGCCGGCACCGGGGAGGTCTTGAATCTTGCGGTCTCTCCCGACTTTCGCCGGCGCGGGGTGGCCCGCGCACTCCTTCGCGCCGGGCTGGCCTATCTCCGAAAGCGCCGGGTCGAGGAGGTCTTTCTGGAGGTGAGAGAGTCGAACCGCTCGGCTCAGGCGCTCTATTTGAGCTCCGGCTTCAGACCGGTGGGCCAGCGGGCCGCGTACTACCGCAATCCCAAGGAAGACGCCCTGGTGCTCTGGCTGGCGCTGGAGCAGCGCGCGTAGATTAGGTCAATCAGGCAAGGCTTTTGGTTTAGGCAGGCCTTGCGCTCAACATATGATGCGGGGGTTCACCCGCATCGGACCCACGTCGAACTCGGGAGGTACATGTGAGTCGGAGTATGAACAAAGCCATCTTGGTCGGGAACCTCGGCGCGGACCCGGAAGTCCGCAGTACCTCGAACGGGTCCCGGGTCGCCACGCTGTCGATTGCCACGAGCCGGCAGTGGAAGGACAAGGCAGGGGAGAAGCAGGAGAAGACGGAGTGGCACCGCGTGGTGTTCTGGAATACCAAGTTCTCCACTCTTGCCGACATCGCGGAGCGCTACTGCAAGAAGGGCGACAAGGTCTACGTCGAGGGGAGCATCGAGTACCGCTCCTGGCAGGATCGTGAAGGACAGACCCGCTACACCACCGAGATCAACGGGCGGGAGCTGATCCTTCTGTCGGGCAAGGGAGATGGCAGCGAGACGTTCTCGGCTCCGAGCAAGGTCGCCGCGGGTGCGGCCGCGCCGAAGGGCAAAGAGTCCTTCGACGATTTTCCCGAGGCGCTCGACGCCGAGGACGACGACCTGCCGTTCTAGGCGGGGCAGCGGGGCGGCAGGGCAGCGGGGCAGTAACAGAAACGGACGATGAAGGGCTCGAACTCGATCCTGGGGTCCCGGTCATTTGTTCCTCCTGCCCCGCGGCCCTGCTGCCTGGCTGCCCCGCTGCCCTGCTGATAAGCCTGTTCTCCCGCCGATCGCCAGACCTCTACCCTCCGTGGCTGGCCTCCGCTCCATGTCCACAAGCCATTGTGTAACAAAGTCTTATAAGCCACGGTTCGAGGTGCTTCGCAGTGGCGTTGATCTTGCAACTTGGGGCCCGAGATACCTCGTGTCCGGCCGAATCCTCGTTCCTCACCAGACAGCGACGCCGCTGGGAGATCCCGATGCCGCGTAAGTTTTCCTGCAGTCCAAGCCGGCAGCTTTCACCGCGCCGGGTCCGAGCTCTGGGCTGGTTGGCCGCTCTGACCTTGGTGGTGCCCGCCACCGCGCTGGCACAGGAGCCGCTGCCCCAGACTCACACCGTGCGCAAAGGCGACACGCTCTGGGATCTCGCGCAGCTCTATCTCAAGGATCCTTTTCTGTGGCCCGGGATCTACCGGCTGAATACCGCGGTGGTGGAAGATCCTCACTGGATTTATCCGGGTGAGGTACTGCGCATCGCCCCCAGCAACGACGTGGCCGCGGTTCCCGCCGCCGACAATGTGGCCGCCGTTCCCACGATGGATACGCCGCTTCCACCCCAGCCGGCTGACACGACGCCGATGCTTGGAGGGGAGGACTCCACCGAGACGCTGGCCCGGGGTCCGCAGCAGCCGTCGTTGGCGGAAACCGAGTCGGAGAGCCTCGCGCCGCTGTTCCAGGCCACTCGCGCCCGCACTGTGGCCGAGATTCTCAAGGCCTATACCGACCAGCCGTACCGGCCACTACGGCCCAGCGAGTTCTACTCATCCGGTTTCCTGACCGAGAACCAGCGGCTTCCCTACGGCCGGGTCCTGGGGCCGGTCACGCCGCAGCAGATCAAGGCCACGAACAGCCGGGCTAATGCGCTGCCGTACACGAGTATCGTCGTGGCTGCTCCCCGAGGCGCCACCTATGAAGTCGGCGATACCCTGCTGGTGGTCCAGCTGGGTCAGGAGCTTGATCCCTTCGGTCACATCGTGGTTCCCAGCGGCCTGGCCCAGGTCACTGAAACCGTGGATGGTCATTACCTGGCCAGTGTGGTGGCGATGTATGGTCCGATTCGGAACGGCCAGCGGATCTTGCCGGTCGAGAGCTTTTCCCCCGGTGCGGGCATCCGCGCCGTGCCCATCGCCGATGGCATTCGCGGCTCGATGATCGGCGGCTTGGGCCGCCAGGAGCTGAAGGAACCGCAGATGGTGGTCTTCATCGACAAGGGCCGGGACGACGGTGTCGCGCGGGGAGACCTCTTCGAGGTACGCCGTCGGCCCCAGCGACTCTCGGATGGCACGCTTCGCGTTAACGAGCTGATGGCTACGCTCCAGATCGTTCACGTGAGAGACCACAGCGCCACCGCAATTGTACTCAACGTCATTTCCCCGGACATCCCGCCGGGCACCGAGGTAACTCAGGTGGCGAAACTGCCCTCGTAAGCGGGGCAGCGGGGCAGGAACAGCATAGGGGCCGACCTCCAGGGAGTTCGGCCCTTTTGCTTGGTGTAATTGCTGTCCCGGCGCCCCGCGGGCCCGCGGCCAAGCGGTTCCCTCCACCCGGCCCCCATCTATATTGCGGGGCGCTCCACAGACGAGGGTCCTTCCACTAACCGATTGCGGGAGATCGGGATGCTGAGACGCGTATCATGAGCGGCAAAGTGCTGGTAACGGGTGGTGCGGGGTTCATCGGGTCCCACATTGCCGAGGCGTATTTGCGCGACGGGTGGGAGGTGGTGGTACTCGACGACCTGTCGCGCGGCCACGAGTTGAACGTGCCCCAGGGAGCCCGTTTCGTACGAGCCGATATTCGGTCTCCCGAGGCCCGCGACACTGTTGCCACCGGACGCTTCGACGTGGTCAACCACCACGCCGCACAGATCGACGTGCGGGTGTCAGTGGATCGTCCCGCGTTCGACAGCCACATCAACGTCGTCGGCTTCGTCAACCTGCTCGAGGGAGCGGGAGAGGGCGGGGTGAAACGGGTGATTTTCGCGAGCAGCGGGGGTGTGGTCTACGGCGACCCCACCGTGATCCCCACCCCGGAAACCGCAGCCAAGCTTCCGATCTCGCCCTATGGTGTGAGCAAGCTGGCGGGTGAGTACTACCTGCGCGCGCTGGCCGCATTGCGCGGCTTCGAGGGCGTCGCCATGCGGTATGCCAACGTGTTCGGGCCCCGGCAGGACCCCAAGTCGGAGGCGGGTGTCGTCTCGATCTTCGTGTCTCGTCTGCTGGCCGGTCAGCCGCTCACCGTTTTTGGGGACGGCCGCCAGACCCGGGACTATGTGTTCGTGAAGGACGTCGCCCGGGCGAACGTTCTGGCGGCGTCCGTCCCGATTTCCAGGGACGGGGATTTCGATGGGCCGGCTTTCAACATCGCCACCTCGGTTCAGCGCAACGTTCTCGAGCTGGCCGCGTCCGTGGGACAGGTCATGGGGCGGAAGCCCGAGCTCGAATTCGCTGAGCCGCGTGCGGGTGAGCTCTTTCGCAGCGCCCTCGACGTGTCGAAAGCCAAGAAGGTCCTGGGCTGGACTCCCCAATACGTTTTCGAGGACGGATTGCGGGAGTTGGTTGACTGGTTCAAAAAGGAGGCGAGGTGATCCTGCAAGCGGGCGGTGCGATTCCGCAGTCGTCGCTCGAGCTGGTGCTCTCGGCCAGCCCCGAAACCAAGGTCGTCCTTGCGATCCTCACGGTTTTCTCCCTGGTGTCGTGGTTCATCATCGTCCTGAAGTGGTGGCAGTTCCGAAAGCTCAACCGCCAGGCCGACCGATTCTTCAAGGAAATGGAGCGCGCCACCCGGCTCCAGGATGCCTACAAGTCGGTCATGAAGTTGCCACCCTCGCCCTACAACCGGCTCTTCCGGGAGGCGATCACATTCTATTCCGAGCTCCGTCCCGGGGCGCTGCGGGAGGATCGTGACGCCGATCGCAGCTCGCTCAGTATGACCCAGCTCGAGGCCCTGAAGATGGTGCTCGGCAAGGAAGTCGCCGCGGAGCGGGACCTCCTGGGGCATTACATTCCCTGGCTGGCCACCATCGGGTCCGTGGGTCCGCTGCTCGGTCTTACCGGCACGGTTTTCGGCATCATGAGCGCCTTTATCGGCATCGCCTCCAAGGGATCAGGCAATCTCGCCGCCGTGGCGCCCGGGGTGGCTGAAGCGCTGGTGGCCACGGCCGGCGGACTCCTGGCCGCTATCCCCGCGGTGATCGGGTATAACCTTTTCGTGAACCGGGTCCGCCTGTTCGCCGGTGAGCTCGAGGGATTCGCCAACGAGCTGATCGGTACCATGGCCCGGGAAGGGCTGGTCTAAATGGCTTCCCTCGGTGGCGGCCTCGGCAGTCAGCGGGGGGAACTCCCTCTGATGGCCGACGTAAACGTGACGGCGTTGGTGGACGTCATGCTGGTGATGTTGATTACTTTCATGATCACGGCACCGATGATGCAAGGGGGCGTGGATGTCGAGCTACCGCGCGCCCAGGCTCGTCCGCTCTCCCCGAAGGAGGGGATGGTGGTATCGGTCAATCGGAACGGTCGAATCTTCGTCGACCAGACGCCGGTATCCTACCGCGACTTCAGAGTGACCTTCCGCTCCCTGGTGGCCACCCGTAAGCCGAGTGGGGTGTATCTCCAGGCGGACGCCCGGGTGCCTTATGGTGAGGTCGTGCGGGTTCTCGCGATCATCCGCACGGCGGGAGTGCAAAATGTGGGGCTTGTGGCCGCCGAGGAAGAAACGCCGTGAGAATCCGACCGCCCAACCAGACGCCGGGCACGGCCGCCGGACTGGTCGGGACGCTCGTGGTTCACGCGGCGGCGGTCACCTTTCTCCTGGCCGCGGTGAAGCCGACCCGGGCCTCACCGCCGTCGTACGCGGTCGACCTGGTTGCCGCCCCAGCGCCGACGACGAAGCAGCGGCTGGCCCGTGAAGCCCTCCCGACTCCGCCTCCGGAGGAGAAGCCGGCCCCTCCCCCCCCGAAACCGGCGCCGCCTGAGAAGGACAAACCAGCACCGGTGACGCCAAAACCATCGAAGCCAGCCAAGACGCCCCCCCCGCCCGCGCCCAAGCCACCACCGGCGGAGAGCGAGCGAGAGCCGGCTCCACGGACCGCGGCGCCGGTAGCGCCGGCCCCGGGCGAGACGCCCAGCACCGGAACCGATGTCGCGACGATCAAGACGCCGGGCCTGGCGTTTCCGTTTCCTGAGTACCTGCGCAACATCGTGACCCAGGTCTACCAGCGGTGGGACCGGGCCTCGGCCAGGCAGAGCAATTTCGCCGAGATCAGCTTCCTGATTCTGAGGGACGGTTCGGTGCGCGATATTCGATTCGTAACTCGCTCGGGAAGCTTTGCGTTCGACATCGACGCCCAGGGGGCCGTCGAGGCCGCGGGCAACAGCCGGGCCTTCGGCCAGCTACCTGACGGGTGGGAGGCAGACGTATTGCCTGTCAGCTTCTACTTCAAGCCAACGCGATGAAACGATCCTTCCATCTGCTGGTTCTGATGTTCGCCGCTGCCGGCACGCTTGCCGCTCAGGACACGACCCGGGTAGACGAGGGCGTGCGGGTAGGCGTGGACTACCGCCCTGGTGTCAGACCGGGTCTGGTCGTGCTTCCCGGCCCCGGCCTCGACTCGGTGCGCGCCATCGTCCAGCGCGACCTCGACTACAGCGATCGTTTTGAGATCCTCGCTGTGGCCGACGCGCCCCGGGTGGCCACTACCGGTGGGGGCACGGCCGAAGCAGGCGGTCCGGTCAACTACGAGCTGTACAAAGGCCTCGGGGCCGAGTTTGCGGTGGAGCTGAGCCAGGCCGGCAGCGGCGTCACCGCCCGGTTGCACGATGTGAACGCCGGGAAACTCCGCAACCAGCAAACCGTGCCACTCCCGTCGGGTCCGGATTTCCGCCTCGACGTCCATCGGCTCGCGGACGAGATTGCCCGGTGGGCCAGTGGAACATCGGGAGCGGCAGCGAGCCGGATCCTGCTTGTGTCCGGAGGACGAGTCTACCGCGCCGACAGCGATGGTCACGATCTCACCCCGGTAACGCCGGCGGGGCAGACGTCGCTCTCGCCCGCATGGTCTTCCGACGGTCAGCGGATCGCCTACACCCAGCTGGGTGAGGGACGTGGCGGGATCGTGGTTCAGGCGCTCTCTACTGGGGCCACGTTCACGACTCCGGGCTCACAGACCGCGCTCAACATCACCCCCGCGTTCTCACCCGATGGGCGCACGCTGGCGTTTGCGCACTCCGACGAGCGCGGGACCGACATTTATACCGCCAACGTCACCGAACGTTGTTGCGCGCAACGCTTGACCGTGGGACGCTTCGCGGACAACTTAAGCCCAACGTTTTCGCCAGACGGGCGGCGCATCGCGTTCATTTCCACCCGGGCAGGACCGCCCCAGCTGTACGTGATGGCGGCCGATGGAACCGACCAGGAGCTGCTGGCGCCGTTCGACTTCGGGGCCACGGGAAGTTCGAACGCTCCCGAGTGGTCTGCTGATGGTGCCAGTGTCGTATTCCACCGGGAGGTCTCCGGTAGCCCGCAAATTTTTCTGGTCGACGTTTCCGGGCGCCGGGTGCGGCAGCTCACGTCGTCCGGCCGGAATGAAGACCCCACCTGGGCGCCCGACGGCCGGCATGTCGCTTTCATCTCCGATCGAAGCGGCCGTCGTCAGATCTGGATCGTCGACATCGAAACCGGCCGAGTACGGCAGCTGGCAACCCCAGGTGCCGCTCGGCTTCCGTCGTGGTCGCGCCGCCTTGGGCGGGCCACCATCGTTCCTAACCCATGATTGTGGAGTGATGATGCGCGCACCTTCTCTGCTGATGCTCCTGGCCGCCGCCGCGTTCGCCGCTGCCTGCGGCGGTAAGTCCGCTCCCGAGGAACCCGCGCCTGAACCGACTCCGGTTGAAGACCCCCTTCCGGCCCCGACGCCGGTGGATGACAGCGCTGACCGGGATCGGATGGAGCGGGAGCGGATGGCCAGAGAGGCGTCCGAGCGCACGCGTGCCGTCGCCGCGGACCTGGCTGCCATGATCAACTTCGATTATGACCAGGCAACGGTGCGCTCGGCCGATCAGGCAACCCTGGACCGCAAGGCCGTGATTCTCGTCGCCAATCCGAATGTCAAGGTCCGCATCAGCGGCCATGCCGACGAGCGCGGCTCCGACGAGTACAATCTGGCGCTGGCCAACCGGCGCGCGGCCGCGGCCAAGCGGTATCTCGAGAACAAGGGCGTGGATGGCTCGCGGCTGGACGTCATCTCCTATGGTGAGGAGCGTCCCCTCAACCCCGGCAGCGACGAGACCGCCTTTGCCCAGAACCGTCGCGACGAATTCGAAGTCACGTCGGGTGGCGACAACCTCACCGCGCCGCAGTGAGACCGCCCTTCTCAATCCCCCGCTCCCTGGTTCTGGGAGCCGGGGTCCTGGCAGGCCTTGGCGGCTGTGTGACCAAGAGCGACATCCAGCGGGTGCAGGATGATGTCGCCCTGTTCAAGGCGGAGACCGCCCGCCGGGACTCGGCTCGGGCAGCACAGCTCACCCAGGTCATTCAGGTCCAGCAGCGGGTGATGGACTCGCTCACCTCCAGCCGCAAGGCAGTCAGTCAGCTGCGGGGCGATCTTGCGAGTGATCTGTACAACATCCAGCAGCAGCTGGTTCAGTTGCAGGAGCTGACCGGCCAGAGTCAGCAGCGCCTGAGCGAGCTGCGCACGCAGCTGGAGGCACGGGGCGAGCAGATATCGTCCACCGCGCCGGGCGATACCTCCACTCCCAGCGCCTCACCCGCGGCGTCTGCCGATCAGATGTACGAGGCCTCGCTGGCCCAGTTGCGGCGGGGAAGCACATCGACGGCGCGCCAGGGCCTGCGCGAGATGCTGCGGAGCTACCCCACGAGCGAGCGAGCGGGCGACGCGCTCTACTTCATCGGGCAGAGCTTTGCCGCCGAGAGCCCGGACTCGGCCGCCTTCTACTACGACCAGGTGGTCCAGAAGCACCCCACCTCGAGTCGCGCGGCGTCGGCCCTCTACAACCTTGGCCTGGTGGCCGAGCGGCGGAAGGAGACCCGAAAGGCCAGGGAGGCCTATCAGCGTGTGGTCCAGAAGTATCCCCAATCCGACGAAGCGGCCCTGGCGCGCGACCGACTGAAGGCGCTCGGGCGATAAGCCCGGGCGTCGCCCGCTTTATGACCGGTACTCCTGGGGAAATGCCCTTCCTCGATCACCTCGAGGAACTGCGCTCCCGCATACTCCGGTCGCTCGGGGCCGTGATTGTCGGGTCTGCCATCGGCCTGTGGGCGGTCCAGCACTTCCAGCTCGTCAATCTCCTCAAGCTGCCGATCGCCCCCTACCTCACCGACGGCAAGCTGGTCGTCCTCAGTCCGACCGAGCCGGTGATGATCGTCTTCAAGCTCGGCTTTCTCGTGGGGCTGGTGCTGGCCTCGCCGATCCTTCTCTGGCAGCTCTGGGCCTTCCTCGCTCCCGCCTTGTATGCGCGGGAGAAGAAGGCACTGGTGCCCTCGCTCTTCGTCGGGCTCCTCCTCTTCATGACCGGCGCGGTCCTCGCCTATTCGGTCGTGGTGCCTCAGGCACTTCGGGTCCTGTTCAGCTTCCAGACCGAGGCCATCGCGCCGTTCATCACCTACGACAAGTACTTCAGTTTCGTGATGCAGGTGACGATGGCGCTCGGCATCTCGTTTGAGCTGCCGCTGGTGATCATCATTCTGTCCTGGTTGGGGGTGATCGGACCGTCGGATCTCCGCCGGTTCCGCCGCTTCGCCGTGGTGCTGGCGTTCATGGCGGGGGCGGTACTCTCGCCCGGCGCCGATCTGCTCTCGATGGTCATGATGACGGTGCCCCTCCTGGTGCTTTACGAGATCGGGGTTGCGGGATCGGTCGTCATCAGCCGGCGGCGCGCGGCGAAGGAACGGGTCGCCGGCGGCACGATCGGGGTCATCCTGCTGCTCTGTCTGCTGGGGACGCCGGCGGAGGCCCAGGTGCCTACCGGCCAACGCCGGCCGCCGGCTCGGGCGGACTCGCTTCGCGATTCCACCCGGCTGGTCGCGGACTCGGCGGAGGCGCGGGCCGGCCAGTCGCTGGACACCGCAACCGCCCGGCGGCTGGGCCTGCCGACCGCCCCATCCCGCAGCTTTGCCACGCCCGATTCCATCGTCAGCGACCTCCTGGGCCGATCCGGCTATCAGGCCACCAGGTACAGTGCCGATTCGGCCACGGTCTTCGTCCAGGATCAGCGGGTCTTCCTGCAGGGCAAGGCAATGACCGAGCGGCGGGGCTCCACCCTGGAAGCCGATACCATTACCTACCGCAGCGCGAGCTGTCTGCTGGATGCCTCGGGCGAGCCCAAGCTGTTCGATCGGGGGCAGGTGTTGGTGGGGCAGGGGATTCGCTACGACACCTGCATCCGTCGCGGCGTCATCACCGACGCGCTGACGAATTTCACCGAGGGATCGACCGTGTGGTTCCTGCGAGGAGACGTGTCGCAGGACTCCAGCTCCAACCGGATCTATGCGGCGTCGAGTGAGATCACCAGCTGCGACTTGCCGGTGCCCCACTACCACTTTTCCGCGCGGCAGGTGAAGTGGGTCTCGAAGAGCGTCCTGGTGGCGCGGCCGGTGGTGCTCTACGTGCGTGACGTGCCCATCCTCTGGCTGCCGTTCATCTTTCAGGACCTGCGGCCGGGCCGGCATTCAGGGATCCTGGTTCCCCAGTTCGGCTTCAATGACCTGGTGCGCCCCAACCGATCCTACAACCGTCAGGTCACCAACATCGGGTACTACTGGGCCCCGAACGACTACCTGGACCTGACCGGTCGGCTCGACTGGTACTCGAATCGTTACCTGCAGTATGGAATCGGCGGGCAGTACAACTGGCTCAACCGGTTCGTGAGCGGCTCCGTGGCCTACAGCAAGCAGGAACAGAGCGGGGGCGGATCATCCACCACGCTGAGGTGGGATCACCAACAGACGTTCGACCTGTCCACCAGCCTGAATCTCGACCTCAACTACGCCAGCAACACCACGATCCTCGAACGCAACGCCATCGACCCGCTGCTCAACACCCAGCAGATCACCAGCTCGGTGAACTTCTCCAAGCGCTATGGGTGGGGAACCGTCACCCTGGGCGGGAACCGCCGGCAGAGCCTCTCCGACGGCAGTGTCCAGCAGCTGCTTCCGGCACTGACGGTCTCACCGGCATCGATCAACCTGGGATCGAACATCACCTGGTCGCCCGGGCTCAGCTTTACCAACAACACCAGTTCCAAGACTCCGCTGAGTCCGATTGTGCAGATCCTCCCCGGCGGGGTGCTCGACACCATCGACCAGACCGGAAGCAGTCGGGTGACCGCCTTCAACCTGGACACGCCGTTTCGATTCGGGGCATTCAACTGGCAGAACGCGCTCCGGGTTACCGACGAAACCAGTACCGGGCGTGACTCGGTGCGATTTCGCGTCGATGACCCGAGTACTCTCGACCCATCCGACTCGATCACCGTGACCCGCACGTTCCTGGGGGATTTCTCCACCGGCATCGACTGGGATACCGGAATAAACCTGCCCGTCCTCTTTCGGGGCTCCTGGAAGGTGCAGCCGGCAGTAGGGATCGCCAACACCACCAGTGGGCCGTTCGCACTCCGGAACCGGAACACCGGGGGCGATTTTGTGCGGCAGGGCAAGCGATTCCGCTTTTCCGCCACCGCCTCCCCGACCCTCTTTGCGTTCTTCCCCGGCTTTGGGCTGGCCAGCCGGATCCGTCACAGCCTCTCGCCGACCCTCAGCTGGAACTATTCGCCCGCCGCCACCGTCCCGGAAGAGTACGCCCGGGCGCTCGTCGCCCCCGGTCAGGCGTTTCAGTTGCGCAGCGACGCGACCCAGACCGTGAGCCTGGGCCTCTCCCAGACTTTCGAGGCCAAGGCCAAGACCAAGGCTGGAGCGAGCGAAGCTGAGGGCATCGAGGCCCGGAAATTCCGGGTGCTGAGCATCAACACCAGTCCCATCAGCTACGACTTCGAGCAGGCCAAGAACCCCGGACGAACCGGCTGGGCGACACAGAGCATTACCAACTCTCTGCTCAGCGATCTGCTTCCCCAGTTTACCCTCAGCCTGAGCCACGATCTCTGGGCCGGGGTGGCCGGACTCGATACCTCGAGGTTCGACCCATTCCTGAGCAGCGTGAGCGCCAGTTTCGCAATCTCGGGGAACACGCTTCGGAGCATCGGCTCGATCTTCGGACTGGGTGGCAAGGCGAGTGCTCAGCCGGGCCAGGACGAGGTGCCGGACCAGGCCGACGGTGCGCGACGTAGACGGACCTCGTTCTACAACACCGGTATGGTGCCCTTCTCTGGCGGGCGCAGTTTCTCAGCCAATTTCGACTACACCCTGTCTCGCAGCCGGCCCATCCCCGATGTGGTGCAGAGGAACGACCAGAGCCTGCGCTTCAACACCAGCTTTTCTCCGACCCCCTTCTGGTCGCTCTCGTGGGGATCACTGTACAACATCACCGACAGCAAGTTCGAGTCGCAGTCGGTCCGGCTGGAGCGGGAGCTTCATGAGTGGCGGGCTGGCTTCAATTTCGTGCGAAACGCCAATGGGAACTTTGCGTTCTACTTCTCGATCTACTTGACCGATCTGCCGGATCTCAAGTTTGACTACAACCAGACCACATTCGAGCGGTAACGGTGTCCCCGGTGGGGGACAGGGGCGGCGGGGCAGCTAGCACACCCGCCCTGACTAGAATTACTCGACAAGCGCCAGACGTCGGCCCGGCTGGACGCACTTGCTGCCCCGCTGCCCCGCTTCCCTGGCACGCGATCTGCCGAGCCTGCCGGCATCCCTCACTGGAGTACATGTATGCGGGGCTGGTGGACACCGGTGTTACTCGTTCTCATCGCGGCATGCTCCTCCGATCGAACTGACCCCGGCATCCCGCCGGACGTTCCGGCTTCCCTGTTGAGCACGACTCTCGATGGGGCGGTTGCACTCTCCTGGACCGACAACTCGTACACCTCGGACCCCGCCAATTTCGAGAGCTACCGGGTTTACAGCACCTCTTACGATTTCGACACTGATAGCTGCGGCACCTCCTGGGGGCTGGAAGGAACCACGGTCGCGCCCGAGTTCGTGGCAGGGGCGCTGGTCAACGGGACCTCCCGCTGCTTTGGGGTGAGCGCAACGTCGAGCGACGGCGCCGAGAGTGCCCGGTCGGTGACGGTATGGGACACCCCGCGGCCGGACACCCGCAACGTGCTGCTCTACGCGCGCCAGACCCAGGACGCCGGAAGCGGTTTCCGTTTCTGGGACGACCTGAATGGCGACCTGCGGGTCCAGGACAACGAGCTCGGCCTTGTCGGGGCGGGCTCCTCCTCCAGCATCGACTTCTCGGTCGAGCGGGACGTTGACGGGTTTCTCTTCCTGACTCCGGTGCGGGTGAATACCGGCGTCGAGTTCTACGGCCCGGCTCCAGTCGGCGATCTCACCAGCATCGACACGGCTCCCTGCACTCCGGACTCGAGCGCGGACGGCTGCGCCCCGTACCTCCGGACGCCGATCGAGGCATCTCCAGGATTCGGTTACGTATTCGAGACCGACGGGGGCGACGGGTTTGTCCGGTTTGGGGCCGTGCGGGTCACCCATGTGGGGCAGACCTTCCTGATCCTGGACTGGGCGTTCCAGACGGATCCGGGCAACTTTCAGCTGTTGGTCGGGAAGAAAACGACCGGCCGCTGAGCCGGTCGGGCCACAGCACCGCGGCGCGGGGGTTGAATCAGCGCTCCCACTGCGTCAACTTCGGGCGATGCCCCAAGCAGCCTGTGTTCTCGACGGCCGATCTCTCACGATCGAGGATGTGGTCCGCGTTGCCCGTGCTCCCGGGGTCCGGGTCACGCTGGAGCCCGAGGCCCGGCGTGCGCTGCTCCAGAGCCGGCGGCTGGTGGATCGGGCCGTGGAGTCAGGGCAAACGATCTACGGGATCAATACCGGCTTCGGCAAGCTCGCCAATGTACGAATTCCCCTCGACCAGCTCGACCAGCTCCAGACCAATCTCATTCGCAGCCATGCCGCGGGCGTGGGCACTCCGCTCCCGCCTCCCGTGGTCCGCGCGGTCATGCTCCTCCGCGCCAATGTCCTCCTCCGGCCGACGAGCGGCGTGCAGCCGGCGCTGGTAGACGCACTGGTTGGAATGCTCAATGCCGGAGTGCTGCCGCTGGTGCCGGAGCAGGGAAGCGTCGGGGCGAGCGGTGACCTGGCTCCGTTGAGCCATATCGGTCTGGCGCTGATGGGTGAGGGCCAGGTGCTTTCGCCGGACGGCGAGCCGATCCCTGCGGCCGGCGCACTTTCCGCGGCTGGACTCACGCCCTATCGGTTTGCGCCCAAGGAAGGTTTGTCGTTCATCAACGGCACCCAGGCGCAGACCGCGCTCTTGGCTCTGCTGGTACACGACGCCAATGTGCTCTGGCGGACCGCGGTCGGTGCCGCGGCCATGAGCCTCGAGGCTTTGCGCGGCACCCCCGCGCCCCTGGATTCCCGCATCCACGAGGCCCGGCCTCATAAAGGCCAGATTCGGGCAGCGGCGTTGATGCGATCCCTGCTCGAGAATAGTGAAATACGGGAGTCACACCGGGAGAATGACTCTCGGGTGCAGGACGCCTATAGCCTCCGGTGCGCCCCTCAGGTCTTCGGCGCCGTGGCCGACGCGATCCGTTTTGCCGAGGAGACAGTGGCAGTCGAGCTCAACGCCTCCACCGACAATCCCCTGGTTTTCGACAATGGCGACGTGATCTCGGGAGGAAACTTTCACGGGCAGCCGGTGGCTCAGGCGCTCGATATCCTGGCCTTGACCCTCACAACCTTGCAGGCGATCGCCGAGCGCCGGGTGGAGCGGTTGGTAAATCCGGACCTTTCGCAGGGATTGCCCGCATTCCTGACCCGCGATCCAGGGCTCTCGTCCGGCCTGATGATGGTGCAGATTACAGCCGCGTCTCTGGTGGCCGAGTCCCGCGCGTTAGCGATGCCGGCCAGCATCGGGTCGATTCCAACGGATGCAAACCAGGAGGACTTCGTGCCAATGGGCATGGCGGCGGCCTTCAAGGCCGGACGCATTCTCACCAACGCCCAGCGGGTGGTGGCGGCCGAGCTGCTCTGCGCCGCCCAAGGTCTCGAGTTCCTCCGCCCACTGGCTCCTGGCCGGGGGGTGGCGGCCCTGTATCACAGCATCCGGAGCCTGACGCCGCCGGTGCCGCCGCTGGGACCCGACCGTCCGCCGGCCCCCGATCTCGAGCGGTTGGCTCGGGCGGTGGCCGATGGCGAGCTGGATCCGGTGGGGCAGGGGGGCAGCGGGGCAGGGGGGCAGTAAGAAACGGGGACAGATCAACCCGACGCCTGGGACTATCTGCTGACCCGCTGCCCCGCTTACGGTTACGCCTTCCCCGCTTGCTGCCCCTCTGGCGGCCCGGTATCTTTCGCTCGCTCCGTCTCTTATCCCCGGTTACCCCTTCTCAGCCCGAGCCGAATGAATCTGGAAAAGCTGAAAGACACGGCGCGCAAGCTGGAGCAGAAGGAGGACTGGCGGAAAGCCATTGAAGTCTACCTCAAAGCCATCCAACAGGCCGAGTCGGGTGCCGAGACCACCCCGGACTTGTCGCTGTACAACCGGGTCGGCGATCTCTACCTGAAGATCAACGACACAGCTGAAGCGGTCCGCTCCTACGAGCGAGCGGTTGACCTCTACGCCGACCAGGGATTCTTCAACAACGCGATCGCGCTCTGCGGCAAGATCCTCCGGGTGAACCCCGGCCGGACCCAGACGTATTTGAAGCTGTCCCAGCTGCATGCCCGCAAGAACGTCGTCATCGAGGCGAAAAGGAATCTGATCGAGTTCCTCGAGCGGATGAATGCGCTGGGGCAGCTGGATCAGGCCTTCCAGTCAGTCAAGCTGTTTGCCGACCAGTTTTCCGGCAGCCAGGAGATCCGGAGCATGCTGGTAGAGCTGCTGCGGGCGACGTCGCGAGAGGACGAGGCGCGGGAACAGCTCGAGAAGATGGCCGAAGATCTCGAGGCCATGGGCGACAAGGCAGGGGCCAGAAAGGCCAGAGAGCGGCTCAGCACGTCCGCTTCCGAGGCCGCCGAACATGCCCACCCGCCGGCGCCCGCGTCTGCTCCCGCTCCGAGCTCACCCCGTCGAGGTGACCTGATCTTTCTGGACACCGGTGTGGATATAGCTTCCCCCTCAGCGCCTCCAGCTGCGCAGGCGCGCCCCAAAGAACCTCATCGCGCTCCAGAGCCGCCCCGCGCTGCCAAGGAGGCGGCACCGCCTCCCATCCCAGAGACTGGGGTGCCCGAGGGCCTCATCACCAGCGAGAGTCTTGCGCCGGCCTCGGACGGGATGGACGACATGATCATCGACTCGTTGGTTACCGAATCGACCACGGTGGAATCGGACACCCTCGCGGGGCTGGAGCGGATCGGCGATCCGCTGCTCGAGAGTGATCTCGACCTGGACTCGCCGCTGGAGATCCAGCGGCAGGAACCCCCGGATCTGGGCTACGAAGAAATCCAGCTGGAGGGGATGCAGGGCACCGGATACGAGTTCTCGCCCGATCTGGGCGCGGGATCGCTCGACCTTCCAGACGACTTCGGGATGTCCGAGACCGATGTGGTGCTGGATGTTCCAGCCGAGCCGGACCCGACCCTCGATTCGATCCAGGACATGGACCCGCCGGATCTCACCGGCGGGCTCCTGCTGATCGAGGCAGAGGAGCAGGCCGCCCCCACGCTCGCCGATCTGGAAGAGCGTGTCCTGGACGATCCCGAGAACCCGGACGTCCACCTCGACATGGCCAAGGGGCTGCTGGCTGCCGGAGAGGAGGCGCGCGTTGCCGAGGAGTTGGAGCTCGCGCTGGCCGGATATGAGGACCGGGAAGACTGGGTTCGAGCCGCTGAAATGGCCGATCGCCTGGTGGACCTCACCCCGGACAGTGTCAGCTACCATCAGAAGCGAGTCGAGCTGGCCTACCGGGCAGGGGATCGGGGTCCGCTACTGGAGGCGTATCTCGGCCTGGGGGACGCGCTGGGCAAGTCTGGGGCGCTGGATAAGGCCATTGCGGTTTACGGCCGGGTCATCGAGCACGATCCGAACCATGTGCGCGCGGCGGCTGCGCTGGCGCGCCTGGGTGTCTCAGCAGCGGTAAAGGATGAGTCACCTCCTCCGAAGCCCACGGTGCAGACCCGGACTGCCCCCAAGGCTCCGAGTGCGGCGCCCGCGCCCGCGCCGCCCCCGCCAGCTCCCTCCAAGCCGGCGCCCGCGGCACCGAGCCAGCCGAGCGCGCCAGGGCGGCCTGCGGCCGAGGCCAGTGGAGATTTCGTGGATCTCGGATCGATGGTGTTCGAGGAGGAAAAACACCGTGATACCCGGATGCGGGTGAATCGGCGGGAGCCGCAGGACCAGGATGAACAGCGCGAGTTCCATGAGATCCTGGAGCAGTTCAAGCGGGGGATCGAGCAGAATCTCGATTCAGAGGACTATGAGGCTCACTATGACCTGGGGGTCGCCTTCAAGGAAATGGGCCTGCTGGATGAAGCCATCGGCGAGTTCCAGAAGGCGCTCCGGTCGCCCGACGGACGGCTGCGCACTTCCGAGGCACTGGGCATGGCCTTCTTCGAGAAAGAGCAGTACGCCGTGTGCGAATCGGTGCTGAAGCGTGCCGTGGAGGGCTTGTCCGGTAGCGATGAAGCCAAGATCGGTCTGCTCTATTGGATGGGCCGGGCGTCGGAAGCCCTCGGAAAGGAGGCCGACGCCATCGCCAGCTACGAAAGGGCGCTGGTGGTGGATATCAGCTTCATGGACTTGAGCAAGCGGGTACAGCGGCTGTCCGCGGGACGGCGGCAGTGAGCTTTCAGACTGCCCCGATCACGCTGGCCGATCTGCAGCGCGGAGTTCGGCCGCGGCTGGAGCGGGTACAGCAGGAGCTCCGGCGGATCGTGGAGGCGGATTTCGGCCTGATTACCGAGGTCAATTCGCACCTGTTTCAGATGCAGGGCAAGATGTTCCGGCCGACCCTGCTCCTCCTGGCGGAAGAGGCCACCGGCGGTCAGGATCCGCGGGCCACCTCGCTGGCGGCGGTGATCGAGCTGATCCACCTGGCCACCCTGGTGCACGATGACTCGGTAGACCACTCGGTTCTCCGGCGCGGGATGCCCACGATCAACTCGCTGTTCAGTCACCAGATCTCGGTGATCATGGGGGACTATCTGTACTCGCGGGCCGTGATCGAGCTGGTGCGGCTGGAGGACCTGGAGCCGCTGCGAGTGCTGAGCCGGGTGACCAACGACATGACCGTCGGCGAGATGCGGCAGCTACTGGCCCATGACCCGCTCGAGTTCTCGGAGGCGCAGTACGACCTGCTGATTCAGGCCAAGACGGCCTCGCTGGTGTCGGGCGCGTGTGAGATCGGGGCGCTTCGGGCAGCGGTGGAGGAGCGGGCGGCGCTCCGGCGCTTCGGAGCGGCACTGGGCATGGCCTTTCAGATCGTGGACGATTTGCTGGACTACACCGAGGACGCCTCGGTGACCGGGAAGCCGTTCGGCTCGGACCTGCGGGAGCACAAGGTCACCCTGCCGCTCATCGCTGCGCTCCCCAGAATGGAAACCGCGGAACGTCGCGGAGTGTCCCGGCTGCTGCAGACGCCGGAGCCCAGCGATTCCCAAATTGCGGAGGTCATCATGACTGTCAGCCGTGCGGGTGGGCTGGAGTATGCCCGGGAGCGAGCGCTGCGCCTGGCCCAGGTGGCCGAGGGAGAGCTCGACCTCCTGCCGCCGTCCGCCGCGCGTGAGGCGCTGCGAGCCAGCATCACGTATGTCATCGATCGCAGGCGCTGATGCCAAGCGGCCCACGCCGGCCCGGGTTTTACCTGGGCGTGCTCATCGCCGGCTTCGTGGCGGGTGGCGGGTTGAATGCACTGGTGCGCCAGACCCTGCCCGATAGCGCGGCTCGGACTTTCTTCACCAGCACCTGGACCGCCAACTTCGGCCCTGTCTCCGCCGACCTTCTGGTGATATCCTTCACCCTGGGGCCGGTCGGGCTCCACGTGTCACTCCTCAGCCTGATCGGGGTTCTCGTGGCGTACCTGATCGCGCGTTCGCTTTTCTAGGAGGTCCCTGTGGGTAACCTCGGTTTCACCGAGATCATGGTCATCCTGCTGGTCGTGCTGCTCCTCTTTGGGGCCAAGCGCCTGCCGGAGGTTGGCTCGTCTATCGGGAAGGGAATCCGGGAGTTCAAGCGCAGCATCTCGGATACTCAGGACGCCATCATGAGCAACGACGAGCAGCGCGCGAATCTTCCGCCCCGGCAGGGGGACGCGGTCCAGCCGCCGGCGCCCCAGTCAGGCGAGCCCAAGCGGCTTTCGCAGTAGGCGGAGGGGCGGTAGGAAAAGAGGCGGTAGCCTCTTCATCTACCGCCTCCTCACCGGCCGCCCTTACAGTGCCGAGCTCGGATCCTGGGCCGGTCCGCTCTGCAGCACCTTCTCCCGATTGTCCACCACCTTGGCGGCGCTCCGGAGCGCGGTGAGATAGCTCCGAACCCGTTCCTGTCTCGCCGCGTTGATCGCTTTAGCGCGGTACTCGTTGAGCTCCTTCACGAACTTGGTGGAATCCGCCTTGGTGTGGGTGACGGTCTGCAGGACATAGATGCCGTCTTTCGTGTCCAGGATTCCGCTCCGCTGACCGGCCTCGATGCCGAACGCCGTGCCCACCACAAGCGGGCTGGTCAAGGGAGGGTCGACCCGGCTGAACGGACCGAACTCCCGGTGAGCCAGCCCCATGGCAGTGGCGGCCTGCGCCATGGTGCTCCCCTCCTCGACTCGCTTCAGGTAGTCCTTGGCGATCTTCCGGGCCCGATCCCATTTCTTCGCTTCGCGTGCCGCGTGCTCGACTCCCGGACGGTTCTCGGCGAGGGTAGGCACTCCGGCGGGGTGCACGCTGTCTACCCGGAACACGTAGTACGCGAAGGGCGTCTCGATCACGGGACTGGTGGTGCCCGGCTTGGCCCCGAAGGCCCAGACCGCGGCGTCGGGCACCACGAACTGCCCCAGCTGCACCTTCGTTCCCTCTTGTACCGGATTCGACTTCCCGATCGTCAGCTGGAGCGCGCGGGCGACCGTGTCGAGCGCCGCGGGATCGTTACGCTCCGCACCCAGGGTTTCGAGGCTATCGGCCTGGGCATCGAGCTGGTCACGATGGCTGCCGGTGATCTCGATGGGAAAGAGGATGTGGCGACCCTTGGCCTTCTTACCGTTCCGGCTGGTGATCTCGATCAGGTGGAATCCAAACTGGGAGCGCACCGGCTTCGATACCGTCTTCAGCGGGAGGGAAAACGCGGCGGAGTCAAATGCCGGATCCATGGTCCCCCTGGTCCATTCACCCAGCACGCCACCTTTGGCCGCCGTCGCGCTGTCGGCTGACTCCCGCAAGGCCACCTCGGCGAAGGGGGCGCCACCGACAATCTCCTTGCGCGCCGAATCCGCACGGGCCTGGGTAGCCGCGGTATCGGCGGCCGTGGTCAGGCGGGGCAGGGCGACGTAGCTGAGATACGCCGTCCGTTGCTGCTTGAAATCGTCCGGGTGCGCCTTGTAGTAAGCCGCGACCTCCGCGTCGCTGAGCTTGATGGCGGAATCGGGCACGGCGTTGCGGGGGATGATGGCGGTCAGGGCGATCTTGACGATCTCGTTCTCGTCACGATACTGCTCCCACAGCGCCGCATCGGAGAGGTAGACGTCCGCGGTGACGACCCGAAGGAGTTTTGCCCTCTGCAGCTCCCCGCGATACTGCGCTTCCAGGCTGGGGAGATACTGCTGGGCCACGCTCGAGGTGAGCCAGCGCTGATACTTGCCGAGATCGAACTGGCTGTCGGTCTGGAACTCGGGGACATTCTGGAATTCGGCGAGCGGCGAGTTCCGGATTGCCTGGACGATCTCGTCCTCGCCTACCCTGATGCCGCGCCGCCGGTACTCCTCGTCCAGGACGCGGTTCTGGATGATCTGGTCCCAGACCTGGTCCCGAACCTGCTTGTAGTCTTCCAGGCCGAGGGTGCCCGGAGTCTGCTGCTGCCGGGCATCGATGGACTGCTGCACGATGGTCTGGTAGGTGCGGGCATCGACACTCTGACCGTTCACCTTGCCCACCGAGGTGTTGGTGAGCAGTCCCGTGCCGCCGGTGATGCCGCTCAGATCCAGCACCAGCCAGGCAAAGAATGTGATGGCGACCAGCACCATGATGGGTTTGGCCGCATTACGAAAGGCTTGCATCATAGATGATTCGGGGCTCCGACCCGGGGTATTCTGAAGAGGAAGAAGCTTAAGCGCGCCGACACAGAACCTCAAGGCGCCATTCCGGTTAGCCAGTTGACACGCCGGGTTTCGCCCGCTACTCTCACCCTACTCCCCGGAGCGAGCTAAGCCGTTTTCTCCCCAGGCGATTCTGACCTCGAATACCGGATCCGATGGCCACCAGCGAAATCGAAAAACTAGAGCGCCGGTACGCCGAGAACCCTCACGGACTCACGTTTGCGCCCCTGGCGGAAGTGCACCGAAAGACTGGAGATGTTGCTCGAGCCCTCGAACTGCTGACCGCTGGGCTGGAGCTCCACCCCAACTATATCCCCGCCAGCATCGTGCTCGGCCGCTGTCATCAGGATCTCGGTGACCTCCCCTCCGCTGAAGCGGCGTTTGCCCACGTGCTTCGACTCGACGACGAGAACGTCATCGCGCTCAAGTCGCTGGCCGACATCAACGAGCGTCTGGATCGCTTCGGCGAAGCCGAGAACTGGCTGCGCCGTCTGGTCTCGGTCGACCGGAGCAACGACGAGGCACGCGAGCAGCTGCGGCGCCTGGAGGCGAGGCAAAAGGAGGCGGAGGCCGCGGCGGAGCCCGCCGTAGCCTCCGCACCCGCGCTCGAGGTGATAGACCTTGAGCCGGAGCCTGCTGACGAGAGCCCCAGGCCGGCGGCCGTCGCTGACGACCCAAAGGCCACCCCCGCGGACCTGCTTCCGGTGGACCTCGCCGCTCTGGAGTTGAGCCGGCCCACTGCGGAGAATCCCCGTCCCGAGGCGGAGCGCGCGGAAAGGTCCACGCCGGCGCCCGACGTCGCGGCAGCCGGACCAGTCGAGTCGCAAGCCCCCGCGGCCTCTGCGCCAGCGCTGGAGGAGCCGACCCGCGACAGGGAGGCGGTGGCGCCGGTGGCGGGATTGATCAGCGCGGAATTCGTGCCCCCGCTGGAGGCGATAGGTGGCCTCGGCGTCGAGACCAGTGAAGAAGTGGTGCTGGACGTCTCGGGGAATTCCGAGTTTCGGGTGCCGGATGCGTCGGAGGATTTCAAGGCACTGGCCACGAAGGCTACGGCGGAGGCGGAGCACACCATCGGTCTGCCGGCTGCACGACGGTCGTATCTGGCCCGGGAGACCACGGGACGGTCAGTGGCTTCGTTCTTTCGCTCGCTCCTGGCGGCGCGTCTGCCGGCTGAGGGGGGTCGTACCGGAGCAGGGACAGGGTCCGAGGTCGATGGCGCCTCAGCCAATTTGCCGGTTCCTCCAACGGTGGCGGCGGCAGACCAGAAGGCGGACGCGGCAGTGTCGTTCGACGATTTCTTTGGGTCGGAGCGGGAAGGGTCGACGCCCTTGCGTCAGCGCGCCGATCCCGGGAAGGATGATTTGGACCAGTTCCAGACCTGGCTGCAGAACCTGAAGCGCTGAATGCGCATCGTGGTGCTCAACGGCCCCAACCTCAACCTGCTGGGGCAGCGGGAACCGGAGGTCTACGGACATACCAGCCTGGCCGAGATCGAGGCCATGGTTCGGGAGGCCGCCGGACCCCTGGGGGCTGAGATCGAGTGGTTCCAGACCAACCACGAAGGCGCATTGGTCGAGGCGGTACAGGGGCTTCGGGGGCGCGCGGATGGCGCCCTGATCAACGCCGCTGCCCTCACCCACTCCAGCCTGGCCCTGCGGGACGCGCTGCTTGCCGTCCGGATTCCGTTCGTCGAGCTGCACCTGTCGAATATCTTCGCCCGGGAGCCGGAGCGCCGGCATTCGGTGATCGCGGATCTTGCGGTGGGCATGGTTACCGGGTTCGGTCCGCAGAGCTACCTTCTGGCCCTCCAGGCGCTCATGGGCCGGCTGCGTGCCGCCTGACCGTCGTGCGGAGCGGCAGGTGGCCCTGCGGGTGGCGCTCGGAGTGGAGGGGCTGGACGGGCTGCTGGTCACCCATCTTCCCAACATACGGTACCTTACCGGCTTCACCGGCTCCGCCGCAGTGCTGCTGGTCCGGGAAGACGCCACCATCCTGATCTCCGACTTCCGCTACGCCTCGCAGGCGCCGGCGGAAGTGGGCGCTGCGGCCACGGTGGAGATCGATCAACGGAGTGTGTGGGAGCGACTCGGCCGTGTGCTGGCGGCGCGGCCCTCCGGCCGTATAGGCATCGAGTCGCACTCGCTCACCGTGCGCGATGCGGAGCGGCTCAGCGGCCTGACTCGGGCTCCGGTGGCACCGACCACCGATCTGGTCGAGCGTCTCCGGGCCGTGAAGTCGCCCGAGGAGGTAGCCGCCATTCGCGCCGCCGCGGAGTTGGCGCAGGATGCACTGGCGGAAGTGCTGCCCGGAATTCGGGTGGGTCAGACCGAGGTCGAGGTGGGGGCGGTGTTGGAGGGCGCGCTGCGGCGGCGGGGAAGTGAGTGGCATCCTTTCCCCACCATCGTTGCATCCGGGGCCCGCTCTGCCTTGCCCCATGCGCGCACCAGCCAGAAGGCTGTGGCCGCCGGCGACCTGCTGCTGCTCGACTTTGGTGCCCAGGTGGACGGATACTGCGCCGACCTTACCCGCACAGTGGTGGTCGGAGCGCGGGCCGACGACCGGCAGCGGACGGTGCATGAGCTGGTTCAAACGGCGCAGCGCCGCGCGATCGAGCACCTGCGCCCGGGGATGCCCGCTCGAGAGGGCGACGCCCTGGCCCGTGACGTCATTGTGAGCCGCGGTTTCGGAGATGCTTTCGGCCACTCCTTGGGACACGGACTGGGTCTCGAGGTGCATGAGGCGCCCCGCCTGGCCCCCACCTCTGAAACGCCGCTGCCGCCGCATGCCGTGGTCACTGTCGAGCCGGGCGTCTATTTTCCGGGCTGGGGCGGAGTTCGGTTGGAGGATGATGTCTATCTCGCGCCCGACGGGACCGAGCGCCTTTCGGACGGCAGGACGGAGTTGCTGGAACTAGTCTAGGGTCTAGAGTCTAGGGTCTAGAGTCTAGACGAGCCCGACGAATTGACCCTAGACCCTTGACCCTAGACCTCTTTCTACGACTACATGGCCTCTACCGCGGATTTCAGGAACGGTCTCGTCCTTGAGATCGACAAGCAGCTGTTCCAGATGGTCTACTTCCAGCACGTGAAGCCGGGCAAAGGCGGCGCGTTCGTTCGCACCAAGCTCAAGAACATCCGTACCGGCGCCGTCCTCGACCGCACGTACAACGCGGGCGAAAAGGTCCAGGAGGTCCGGCTGGAGCGGCGGCCGATGCAGTTCTCCTACGGTGATGGGCACTTCTACCACTTCATGGACCAGCAGACGTTCGACGACATCATGCTGACCGACGACCTTATCGGTCCGGACCAGCTCAAGTACCTGAAGGAAGGCATGGAGTGCGAAGGACTAGTGCACAATGACCGGGTGATAACAGTCGACCTGCCCTCCTTCGTCGAGCTGACCGTGACGCACACTGCGCCTGGAGTCCGAGGTGACACCGCCACCGGCGGGACCAAACCGGCAACCCTGGAGACCGGGGCAACGGTGCAGGTCCCGCTCTTCATCGAGGAGGGTCAGGTGATTCGGGTCGACCGCCGCGAAGACAAGTACCTGACCCGCGTATGAGCCCCCAAGACATGCAGCAGCTCGCCGAGCTGCTCCAGAACGTTCCCGGGATCCGCTCGATCGATCTGAAGGACGTGAGGCGGCTGGCCCAGCTCCTGCGCGAGGCGCCCGAAATCGGCTCGATCGAAGTGAAGGGCTGGTTCGGTACCGGGGTGGTCATCACCCGGACCGCGGCCGCGCCGGTTGCCGTACCCATGCCGGTCTCGCTCGCGCCGGCCCTGACCGCTGCCGGGGACCAGGCGCGGCTCGATGCCGGCGCCCGCTCGGCGGCACCCGCCGTGCATCTGAAGGAGATCCGGTCACCGATGGTCGGCACGTTTTATAAGGCCCCCGAGCCCGGGGCCGAGGCGTATATCAAGGTCGGCAACCGGGTCACTGCCGGCCAGACCGTCTGCATCATCGAAGCGATGAAGATCATGAACGAGATCGAGGCCGAGATCACCGGCGTGGTTCGTGAGATCTCGGTAGAGGATTCCCAGCCGGTCGAGTTCGGTCAAGTCCTTTTCCGGGTAGATCCGAATGGCTGAGGCCAAGCCCGCCGCCGCTCCCACCTCGACCTTCAATTTCAAGCAGACCATCGCCCAGATGGTTCAGAAAAATGCCTCGGACCTTCTGCTCAAGGTGGGCCGCCCCCCGACGGTCCGGCTGAACGGCGAGCTCCACGGCCTGGAGATGCCTCCGGTCAAGCCGGAGGACCTGAAGCTGCTGGCCGAGCAGATCATGACTCCAAGGCAGGTGAAGGAATTTTCTGAGAAGAAGGAGGCGGACTTCGCCATCGGGGTGCCCGGCGTGGGCCGTTTCCGGACCAACATCTACCAGCAGCGCGGGACGCTCGCATTCGCCTTTCGCGCCATTCCCTACGAAGTGAAGACGGTGCGTGAGCTCCACCTGCCACCGATCCTGGAGGAGATTGCGCTCCGTCCTCGCGGCCTGGTGTTGATCACCGGGATCACCGGCTCGGGCAAGTCGACGGCCCTGGCCTCGATGATCAACCACGTTAACCAGCACCGCCGAGTCAACGTCATCACGATCGAGGACCCCATCGAGTTCCTCCATCGCGATGTCCAGTCGAACATCTCGCAGCGAGAGGTCGGCAACGACACGCTGTCGTTCGCCTCGGCGCTCCGGCACGTGCTGCGGCAGGACCCCGACGTCATCCTGGTCGGTGAGATCCGCGATGTCGAGACGCTGGACACCGCGCTCAAGGCAGCCGATACCGGCCATCTGGTCTTCTCGACGCTGCATACCACCGACGCCACCCAGACGATCAGCCGCATTCTCTCGTTCTATCCGCCCCACCAACACCACGAGGTGCGGATGCTGCTCGCAACCGCCTTGCAGGCGGTGGTGTCACTCCGGCTGGTGCCGCGAGTCGATGGGCGGGGGCGGGTACCGGCCGCGGAAGTGCTCATCAACACCGCCACGGTGGCGGACAATATCCGCGACATCGAACGGGCGCTCCACATTCCCGACCTCATCGCCGGAGGGGCGGTGTCCTACGGCATGCAGACGTTCGACCAGTCGCTCATGAAGTGGTACAAGGAGGGTGCCATCTCCTATGAGAGCGCGCTGTTCTATTCCACGAATCCGAACGAGCTGGCGCTTCGGGTGTCGGGAGTCGACTCGGCGTCCGATCGGAAGTTCGACGAGGTTACCGGCGACTCGGCCAAGTCGCAGCCCCTGGATCTGACGCCGTAAATGTTCAAGAAGGTGCTCATAGCCAACCGCGGGGAGATCGCCCTGCGGGTCATTCGCGCATGCCGCGAGCTGGGCGTCCAGACGGTCGCCGTCTATAGCGAGGCTGACCGGGAATCGCTCCACGTTCGTTTTGCGGACGACGATGTCTGCATCGGGCCGCCGCCGAGTCGCAGCTCCTACCTCAAGATCCCCAATATCATCGCCGCGGCAGAGATCACGGGTGCCGACGCCATTCATCCCGGCTACGGATTTCTGGCGGAGAACGCCGAGTTCGCCGATACCTGCAAGGCCTCGAACATCACGTTCATCGGACCCACCGGAGATCAAATCCGCCAGATGGGCGACAAGTCCACGGCGCGCCGCCTGGCCAAGGAAGCCGGTGTACCAACTGTCCCCGGCACCGCGGGAACGATTGAAGACGTGGACGAGGCCATGGCCGCGGCCACCGAGATCGGCTTTCCGGTCATCATCAAGGCCACCGCTGGCGGGGGCGGGAAAGGCATGCGCATCGCCTACGATGCCGACCAGTTCTCTCAGCTCTTCGGGCTGGCCCAGAACGAGGCGCTGTCGGCGTTCGGGAATGGCGCGGTGTATGTCGAGAAGTTTCTCCAGCACCCGCGCCATGTCGAGATTCAGGTGATGGGCGACAACTTCGGCAAGGTCGTGCACATGGGCGAGCGCGATTGCTCGGTCCAGCGACGCCATCAGAAGCTGATCGAAGAGAGCCCCAGCCCGGCGCTGACAGAGGAGCTGCGCGAGCAGATGGGTCGAGCGGCCGTGGCGCTGGCCTCGAACATCGGCTACACCGGGGCGGGAACCATCGAGTTCCTGCTCGACCCGGAGGGAAACTTTTACTTCATGGAGATGAACACCAGAATCCAGGTGGAGCATCCCGTCACGGAAATGGTCACCAGCTTCGATATCGTGAAGGAGCAGATCCGGGTGGCGTCCGGCGAGCCGGTCAGCTTCCAGGGCGACGGGAGGCGGCTCCGGGGCCACGCCATCGAGTGTCGTATCAACGCCGAAGACCCCTACCGGAACTTCCAGCCTTCCCCCGGGCTGATCACGGCCTACCATCCGCCGGGCGGGCCGGGGGTTCGGGTGGATACCCACGTCTACGCGGGGTATACCGTGCCCCCGTACTACGATTCGCTGCTGGCGAAAGTGATCGTGCACGGCAACGGCCGCGATGAGGCGCTCAGCCGCATGGGCCAGGCGCTCGACAGCTTCATTCTCGAAGGCGTCACCACCACCATACCGTTTCTCGCCCGGGTGATCCGTCACCCGGACTTCGTGTCGGGCAAGGTCGACACGATGTTCCTCGAGCGGGAATCCCATCTGCTTCGGCCCGAGACATGAGAGTCGACGTCACCTTTACTCCGGCCGGCCTGACTCAGGCCGAGGTTCATGGCCGGTGGTGTTCGTCATCGACATTCTCCGCGCCACGACGGCCATGTGCGCCGCGATGAGTCACGGAGCCAGGGCCATCATCCCGGTTGCCTCCACCGAAGAAGCGCTGCGACTGGCGCAGACGATCGGGAGCACCGACGTGTTGCTCGCCGGGGAGCGGAACTGTAGCCGAATACCCGGATTTCAGCTCGGCAACAGTTCGCTGGAGATGAGCGAGAGTGCCATCCGGGGCAAGACAATCATCCTGACCACGACCAACGGGACCAACGCGCTCCTGGCGTGCCACACCGCCGGCACGGTGATTCCTGCGGCCGCGGCCAATCTATCCCTTGCCGCCGAGCGCGGCCGCGAGGCGGTGGAGGGGGATCAGTCTATCCTGATCGTGTGTGCCGGCCGCAACGGCGACTTTGCGCTCGACGACGCCGGGCTTGCCAGTCTCGACCTGGTTCGCCGTTATGGCGATCGGTGGGAGCGCCCGCTGGCCTACAGCCGGTCCGGACGGGAGCTGGTGCGGTTAGGCTTCCGGGCCGATGTGCACGATGCCGCCCGTCTCGACGCCTACCCGGTCCTGGCGCAATTCCACGAACGCCGGGTCACGCTGGTTCCGGTTCACGCATGAGCACCGATTCCCGACGGAGACTTGGCGCCATCACGGCGCTGGTGCTGGGGCTCTTCGTCGGCCTCACCTTGCTGCCGGTTGCGATTACCGGATCGGTCGGCCAGTCCCTCGGGCACGGGCTCTGGCAGATGCTGGGCGCCGGGGCGCTGGGGATCCCACTGCTCGGCATCGGACTCGCCCTGGCCGGTTTCGACCGGCTGGGGAGCCTGGACATGAAGCGGTCCGCGGTGCTCATCATCGGTCTCAGTGTGCTCCTGCCCTACCTGATCGGGGTGCTCACCCAGGTCGGACGCGCTGACCTCGATTACGACGTAGGCCAGAGAGGATTCGCCGCGCGCGTGGTCGGCGTGCTGCCCGGGTTCTTCGCCGAAACCATCGCGGACAAGGTGGGGGTCGCCGGAGCGGTGCTGCTCGGTTTCCTCGCGCTCTCCGCCCTGACCCTGGCCACGTTCGCCTGGCATCCCCTTCACCGGCTGGAACGAGGGAACGAGGGAACGGCGGAACGGGGGAACGATGGAACGCTGGAGCGAAGGACTCGAAAGACGCGGGATCCACAGAATGAGGCGGCGGATGCTGCCCTACCTTCGTTCCCTCGTCCCCTCGTTCCGTCGTCTGCCCCGGCCCCCGAGCCCCGGCCGGCCAAGCCGAAAAAGGCGAAGACCGCCGGCAAAACCGGCCCGGCCCTGGTTGATGAAGAATCCGATCTGCCGCCCATCGAGTTGCTCACTCCCCCTTCACAGCAAGACGTCGATGCCGGCGAGGCCCAGCTGGACAAGCTGGGGCTCTCGCTCATCGAGACGCTGCGGACATTCAAAGTGGAGGGGCGGGCGGGCCCGCGCACAACCGGGCCGGTCGTGACTCAGTTCGAGGTGGTGCCGGCGCCGGGGGTCAAAGCCGGCAGGATCGGCGCGCTGGCGGACGACCTTGCCATTGCCATGCGAGTCCCCTCGGTGCGGGTGGCGCCCATTCCCGGGAGGGGCGCGGTTGGCGTGGAGATCCCCAATCCGATTGCCCGGATCGTGACCCTGCGGGAGCTGTTCGAGAGCGGCGATTGGGAGGGCAATCGGGCCACCCTACCAATCGCGCTCGGGCGCGACCTCGAGGGGAAGCCGGTCATCGCCGATCTCAGCAAGATGCCTCACCTGCTGATTGCGGGCACCACCGGAACCGGCAAGTCAGTGACGATCAACACCATCATCACCAGTCTGATCTACCAGTACACACAAAGAGAACTGCGGCTGTTGATGATCGATCCGAAGATGGTGGAGCTCTCGATGTACAACGCGCTTCCGCATCTACGGCACAAGGTCGTCACCAACAACCACGATGCCGCGAAAGTCCTCACCTGGGCACGGATCGAGATGAACCGGCGCTACGAACTGCTCCAGGCCAATGGGGCGCGCAACATAGCGGACTTCAATCGCAAGGTTGAGGAGGGAAAGCCGCTTCGTAACCCGCCGCGGCCGAAGCCAACATTGACGACCGTCAACGCCGAGGCTCCTGAGACTCCACCCGAGCCGCCGGTCGAGGAAGTGTATAGCGAAGGAATCCTCCCGTTCATCGTGCTGATTATCGACGAGCTCGCTGATCTCATGATGACGGTGCAAGCCGAGGTCGAAACCCCTCTGGCCATCCTGGCCCAGAAGGCGCGCGCCATCGGCATCCACCTGATACTGGCCACCCAGCGGCCATCGGTGAACGTCATCACCGGTCTTATCAAGGCGAATTTTCCCTGCCGGATCGCGTTTCGGGTGGCGTCCAAGGTTGACAGCCGCACGATCCTCGACCAAAACGGTGCCGAGGCTCTGCTGGGCAATGGGGACATGCTGTTCATGCCGCCGGGCAAGAGTGAGCCGATGCGGCTACAGGGGGCTTACATCAGCACCGACGAATCCGAGAAGGTGATGGACTGGTACGTCAAGCGTCGAGCGGCCCGGCGGCAAGCGCAGGAGGCGGTTGAGGCACAGGAAGCCGACATTCTCGAGCTGGTGCGGGTCCAGGAGGGGGAGAGTGAGGCGGCCGCCGGCACGGACCAAGGCGATCGGGATACGCTGTTCCGTGAGGCCGCGGAGGCGTGCATCCAGAACCAGGGGGGCTCCACCTCCCTGCTCCAGCGGCGCCTGCGGGTCGGCTACGGACGCGCGGCACGGATCATCGATCAACTGCACTACGCCGGAATTCTAGGCCCACCTGATGGCAGCAAGCCCCGCGACGTGCTGGTCGGGTTCGACCAGCTCGATGAGTACTGCCGGTAGGGGTAGGCGGGGAGTCGGTCTCTCGGTCGCCATCGCTCTCTCGGGATGAGGAGCACTCCCGCCCTTCCCCGTCCTTCCCGTCTTACCCCCTCCGCCACGTAACGTTTCCTCCCCTCAGGCGACTACCTGTGTAGGTCCGCTACGCGGCCGTGCTTTTCCGTCCCTTCCAGGGGTGAATCCATGATCTCGATCTATCACAGGGCCCTGCTCACGGCCGCTCTGCTGGGTCTGCCGGCTTCGGCCCTGTCGCAGGCTGCAAAGCCGGCACGGGGTGTCTGGGAGCCGGTGAGCTACACCGAAGACATCGAGCTGACCGACGTCGCCTTCGTAACCCCGGATGTGGGTTGGGTTTCGGGCGACAAGGGCACGATCCTGCACACCAAGGACGGTGGGAAGACCTGGGAGGCACAGCTCGGCGGCGACCCGGCGGCGGCCGATCCCAAGATCGAGCGGCTCCGGTTCTTCGACGAGCGGCACGGCTGGGCTATCAAGGACAAGAAGCTGCTCGCCACGACCGAGGGCGAGAACTGGGAGGAGATCGCTCCGCTTCCCCAACGGATGGGGGACTTCGTCTTCGTCTCACCAACTGACGGCTTCGCGGCAGCCGGCCAGACCCAATACCTGCACGAGCCCCATAACATCTTCCGCACCCAGGACGGGGGGCGGACCTGGAAGCCAGGGCCCACGTGCGAGGTGAAGGCCATGGTGGACGGGCTCACCAAGCAGGTAGGGTGCTACCTCGTTCGATTTCACTTTCCCAGCCGCTCGGTCGGCTACGCGATCGCGGAGAGCACCTGCCCCGGGAGCTGCGGTCCGCCGATCATGGCCAAGACCGAGGACGGCGGGGAGACCTGGCGGTTCTTCGTGGGACCGGGAGACGTGAAGCTGGCGGCTCTGGAGGACCTGTTCTTCACCAGCGAGCAGACCGGGTTCGTGAAGAGCTCCGAGAAGAAGCTCTATGCCACGCAGGACGGTGGGAATACCTGGAAAGGCATCGTAGCCACACCGGGCGAGTGGCTCCGGTTTGCCGATCCAGAGACCGGCTGGAGCTTCGGCAGGGAACACCTGGCCTTCTCCATCAACGGGGGAGGGCGTTGGTCATCCAGGCCTCATCGGTTCCCTGCCTCGGTGAACGGACTCAGCTTCCCGCGTCGCGACCGGGCGTACGTGGTGGGCGAGCACGGCATGATCATGCGGTACCGAGTGCTCGCTGCCGCGGAGAAGTCCGCTAGCGGAGTCCTCGCGGCGCCCGCGATGCCGCCCTATGCCACGCCGCTCGAAGGCGAGGCGGCGGAGGTGCTGGCGCTGGTGCAATCGTTCCAGGCGGCTGGTGGAGAAGGCGCTGCCGCCCCGGGAGCGGAGGGCGAAGCAGCGGGGGGGAAGGAGGAAGATGAAGATGCTGCAGCGGAGCCAAGCGGGAGTGCCGCTGCCCCCGCGGCTGCTGCCGGAGCACCCCTTCCGCCAGCCAAACTCAAGAAGCTCGACCTGCTGATTACGGCGCTGGGCTCGACCGTCCCATCGTTTCTGAGCCAGTTCGCCAACCTGAATCTGCTCGCGGCGCGGCTCCGCAGCGCGGGTGACCTGCCGGGCCGGTTCTCCGAGTTGAAGGCCTCCATCACGGCCGTGAAAAAGGCGCCGGACAATTCCGCTGCCCAAGCGGCACTGGCGCAGGCCCTCACCGCCGCTCAGGGGCTGCATACTGCCGCTGCCGTGGCAACGCAGCGAAAGCTGCCGGCCGAAGGGGCCCCGGCGCCCCCGGCGTCCGCGGAAAGCCCAGCCGGCGCGCCGGAGAATGTCCAAATGGCTCCGGCAGAGGGTAGGGGGGTGACCCCGGCAGATGAGGCCGCGGGAGCCCCTGCTGAGGCGCAGGAGGCCACCCCCGGACCCGCCGAGGAGGCTGCCGAGGAGACTCCTTCCGACGACGGGCTGGCGGCGGAGGCCGCGCGCGCGGCGGAGGAAGAGGCCAAGAAGAAGGCGAAGGAGAAGCTGGGCAAGTCGATCAAGAAGAAGCTGAGATTCTGAGAGCCTTGGGCTGCCGAGGAAAGCTCACAGGATGAGGAGGAGTAACCGA
>CAZASU010000013.1:0-37247 GCA_964487785.1 uncultured Gemmatimonadaceae bacterium
GCTTGTAGTCGGCGTTCTTCACCTTCCACAGCTCTTTGCCGGTCTTGGCATCGAGCGCAAGCAGCTCACCCTGGAGCAGCTGGATGAAGATCTTGCCGCTGGGGTGATAGGTGGTGCCACGGTTCACCAGGTCGCAGCAGGCGATTGGAATCGCGTCGGGCGACTGGTTGGGCACGTGCTTCCAGATCAACGGGGCGCCGGGCTTGGACAGATCGAGCGCGTACACGATGTTCGGGAAGGACGTGTGCACGTACATCACGTTGCCGATGACGAGCGGGTTGCCCTCGTGCCCCCGAAGCGTCCCGGTCGAGAACGACCAGACGGGCCGGAGCTCGGCCACGTTCGACGTCGTGATCTGCTTCAGCGGGCTGTACCGCTGGAGGCTGTGATCACGACCGGGCATGTGCCATTCGCCCTCGGGCGCATTCTGGGTCCAAGCCCCAGACCGCGCCTGCTGGGCGTCGGCTGACACCGCCACGGCTACTGAAAGCCCCGCGGCGAGCCCGCCGGACACCACCTTCTGCGCAAAACGGTTCATAACTGACCTCAGGGAAAAGGGTGATTCTCCTGCTTTACGGCCAACTGACGCGGTGCTGCGGGACTGACATTCAGAAAAACGCACTGGAGGGCTGCGCTCGACTGTTCCGAGCATCCAGCGGTGAAGCGGGTTCGCAACACTCGAATTCTTGATGTGATCGAGTCGGGAGGGAGCCGACAGAGGGAGAGAATACATTGACCTGCAGTGGGGCATGACCAAGTCATGGCCACGCCAGAGTACTTCTGGCCACCGACTGCGCGCCGCACCTGCTGGCGCCGGGTTCCGCCTCGATGAACTAGTGCGAGCGAACGGGAACAAGCCCATCTCATTCCTCAGCAACGTCGCTGAACCACGTTGTGCATCAGTAATAACATACGCTCGGGGAGACGGTACTGGTTTCCTGATCATACCGCCGCGGAGGTATCCCAATGCTTCCCACGGCCGGTTAACCCAACAGGACGGGGCGGAGCCCCCTAAGGACTGCCAAATCGCCGGTTGAGGAGGCTAGGGGGGTCAGTATACACCCTGAAAAATGAACTGTCAATTAGGGACATACTACATATTTACCCCTCCCAGACCCGCGCCCCCTGGCCCGCAAAACCGCCTTCGAAAACGACGCCGCCGGTCGCCATGGTCTGCCGGACTCGCTGGGCCAGGTCCCGGGCTGCCTGCTCGCTCTCCACCAGCCCATACGCCGCCGGTCCCCAGGAGCTCTGACCCACCCCCGCGGCACCCCAGGCAGCCATATCGGCCACCAGGCGCTCTGTAGGTCCCGGGGCAAAGACCCCTCCCTGCTGGGCGGCAAACCAGGCGCCCGTGATGCGCTGCACCGCCGACAGAGCGTCCCCGAAGCTGGGCAGGTCCGCTTCAACCAGCGCCGGGAGGAGCTGCATGAGAACGAGGTGAGAGACCCGCTCGACCTCCCGGTCGGCCGGGGAGGGCAGTTGCTCGAAAGCGCTCGCCTCGGCCTCCCCACTGAGCCCCCGCGGACCGGGCGGGACCGCCACGACGCACCTCCAGCTCTCCGGGATTGCAAAACGGGCCAGCAACGGGGCTATCTCCTTGCTGCCGAGTCGCCGTCCCCCCTCCACGATGAATCCGCCCAGCGCGAAGGTCCAGGTACCGATAGCCGAGCGCTTTCCCCGGGCGACCGCGCGCGCCAGCTCAAGGGTGTCAGTCGGCAACCCGTGCAGTTCGGCCAGAGCCCGGGCCACCGCCAATCCCAATTGCGTTCCCGATCCCAGACCCGCATGGCTCGGAATTGCCTTATGGATGACGATCCGGCCGGCGTCGGGGAGTCGATGGAAGGCCAGAAACCGGTGGGCGAATTCGGTCGCCCGATCCGCGTCTGGGCCCTCGGCACTCAGCCTGGCCGCCGGTGCTGCTTCAAGCAGCAGCGAAGGGGAAGGGATCGCCGCCCCCAGCCCCCCGAAGTGGCGGCCCAAGCGGCCGCGCAGATCGAGGACGCCGAAATGGAGGCGGGCTGGGGCCTCGACGAAGATCCTACCGGGACCGGACATAGTCCGTCAGGAGCACCATCGCCTCGTGTTCCCGGGGTCCGGCGGTCTTGTCCACGATGATCTGGAGCCGGGCATATTCATCACGAATCTGGTCGGCCGGAAGGAGATGGGTGCGGGTGGCAAGAATGGCGGCCTCCAGGACAGCATGCTTCGCCCGATTGAAGCCCATGAACTCACGGTTCACCCCCCGATGCACCACCCGGGCCTCGATTCGTGAGCGAGGGGGTGTGGCATCGATGGTCAGGACCTCGAGCTCCCTCCAGGAACAGGCAGCTTGGAGTACGGCCCCCTTCACCGCTGACGCCGGGACCCAGGGGAACTGCGGGCTCGAAATAGCCCCCTGAGCGAAGAGCATCACGTCGTCGGTGAGGTTGACTACCGCCGCCCGGGTAGCGCGCAGGTTCCGAAAAGTGCTGGTCGTCAGAAACGGCTTCAGCACGATCATCTCTTCTTCCCACTCGACCCCCATGGGGGCAAAATTAATTACCCCCGCGGAGTCCAGCGTCGTGACGATCGTCTCGAGGATCACCGGACCAGATTGACCGGCGGCGGGGCCGAGGCGAGGGTGCTCGCATCCGAGCGCTGATGGACCAGGACGCCGTCGGCCACTTGGGGGAGGGTTCGCGGTATGGTGGAGACTCCATGAAGGAACTGGTCGAGCAGGCGATAGCCATGCTCGGTCAGTACCGATTCGGGATGGAACTGCACCCCGTAGACCGGGTGCGCGACGTGCTGCACCGCCATGATCTCGCCGTCTTCCGACCTCGCGGTGACGGTGAGCGAAGGCGGCACCGATGCCGGGGAAATCACCAGTGAGTGATACCTCGTGGCAAGGAACGGTGTGGGCAGACCCGAGAACACCCCGGTCCCAGTGTGATGGATGCGGGAGGTCTTTCCGTGCATCGGCGTGCCTGCCCGCAGAATCTCCCCGCCGTATGCTGCCCCGATGCACTGGTGGCCCAGACATACTCCGAGTATGGGAATCGACGGCCCCACCTGGCGGACCACCTCGGTCGAGATGCCGGCTTCCCGGGGGGAGCATGGTCCCGGACTGATCACGATGTGGCTGGGAGCCAGAGCGAAGATCTCGTCGATGTCGATCGCATCGTGGCGGCGGACCAGCGGCGTCTCACCCAGCTCCCGCACGTAGCGGGCGAGGTTGTAGACGAACGAGTCGTAGTTGTCTATGAGGAGGATCATTGAGGTGGCTATGGGCCTTCCACTAGCGTCTCAATCAGCCCGCGGGCCTTATCCAGCGTTTCCCCGTATTCCAGCTCGGGATCGGAGTCGGCCACGATCCCGCCGCCGGCCTGGAAGTATACCTGCCCATCCCGGGCCAAATACGTCCGGATGACGATGCTGGTATCCATGGCGCCGGTGGCACTCACATAGCCTATTGAGCCGCAGTACACCCCTCGCTGGGTCGGCTCCAGCTCCGCGATGATCTGCATTGCACGCACCTTGGGTGCTCCGGTGATCGACCCGCCGGGAAACGCGGCGCGGATGAGCTCGAACGCACCCGACCCGGGCTCGATCTCGCCGACGACGGTGGACACGAGGTGATGCACCGTCGGGTGATGCTCCAGGGCGAAGAGCTCGGGAACGCGGACGGTGCCGGGCCGGCATACCCGCGAGAGATCGTTCCGCAACAGGTCTACGATCATCACATTCTCCGCCCGATCCTTCTCGCTCTCTGCCAGGGCGCGGCCCAGGGCTGCGTCGTGCATCGGCCCCAGCCCTCGTGGCCGGGTTCCCTTTATAGGGCGAGTTTCAATGCGCCGGCGGTCCTCGTCCAAACGGAGGAAGCGCTCGGGTGAGGCGCTGAGGACCGCCAGCTCGCCGAATCCGAGATAGGCGGCGAACGGCGCGGGGTTCTGCTGTCGGAGTCTTCGGTACAGATGATACTGAGCCTCGTTCCAGCGGCACTGAAACCGCTGGGAGAGGTTGGCCTGGAAAATGTCGCCCGCAACGATGTATTCCCGCACCCGCGCAACCGCATCGAGATATCCTCGGTGGGTGAAGGTGGAGCGAAGGCCGATCTTCTCGGCGCCCTCGATCCCGATGACAGGGTAGGAGGGAGCAGCGGGGCGGGTGCCCTCTGGGCGGGTGGGCCGGGGGGCAGTCACAACGTCTTTCTGGTGTGTCGCTGCTGAGCGGCCCCGCTGCCCACCCGCCCAGAGGGCACCCGCCCCGCTGCCCCGCCGTCCTCCCAGCCGCTCCCGCACCAGCTCCATTCGCTCCCGCGCACGCCGTTCCTGGGCGTCCCCGCTCTCGGGAAGCCCGGTCGAGATCAGCCACGCGGTGCCGATCCGGTGATCCCACGCGATGACCCAGTCGTAGAGGCCGAGCACCACATCCGGGATGGCTAGATCATCGTACCGAGGGCGGGGAAGCAGCTCGAGGACCGCGCTCCAGTCATACCCGATGTATCCCGCGATGCCTCCCTGAAACGGAGGAAGCCCCGGTATCGGCTCGGTGGGCTCGGCAGGAAGCAGAGCCCGAGCGACACGCAAAGCATCTCCCTCCACGGGGGTCCAATCGCCGCCGGGCGCGTTTCGGATTTCCGTGCTGGCGCCCTTACTGCGAACCACCCGCAACGGGTCGGCGGTCAGAAAGGAGTAGTGCGCGTCGGGATGCTGGGTAGCTGCACTGTCCAGGAACAACAGGTAGGGAAGATCGAGAAACCGGGCGCAGACCTCGCCGGGGTCGCCCGTATGGCCGAGCGGCTCGACCAGCGGTGCGAACTGGCTCATGTCTTAGCTGTCCCGCTGCCCCGCTGCCCCGCTGTCTTGCCTCGCGCTTTGCGCGACCGCTGGGTCAGCTTTACATGCTCCGATTTGACATCATCGGGTGGGGTCAGATAGCCCCAGCTGAGAGCGCCCTCCTGGCGATACGTCTTACCTAGGGTGATGGCCAGCCTGGCCTTCATGAGCTCCCGTCCCAGATAGAAGGCGTGGCTGGACTCGTCGACACCAAGCTGGGAAAAGATCTCCTGGATGTCCGTCCCCCGGATGAAGATCTCGTTGTTGAAGACGGTGATGATGTGCCGGTCGGTGAAGATCCGGAAGTTGGGATCCTTGACCTCCGCGTGCAGCCGACGAAGCTCGGCTTCGTCATATTCGAGGATCACGGGATCCTTGACGGTGAGAAGCCGGTCGTCGATCCCCTTGGGGAGTGCGCTGTGGGTGCGCGAGTAGTGCATGAGCCGGCGGGCGATGTCGACCTCCCGCACCGCGCCGCGGGCCCAGTTGGTGACTTCGGTGGTGAGGACCGCACGTACTCCGGTTTCCTCGCAGATCGCCAGCAGCAGGGCATTCACTCCGGTACTGTCGGCACTGGTCAGCTCGGTAATATTTCCGATTCCCATCAGCTGGGCTCCCGTCGGATAGCGCCGGTGGATCCCGGCATACCGCTCCAGGGATGCCATGAACCCGAAGCCGATCGGCTCGAGGATCGGGTCGATGAGGTAGCGAATACGCCACCGTTCCAGCGCCTCGATGCTGCGGTCGAGCGTGTTCAGTCCCTCGCCGAAGTCGGGAATGACTACGACCCCGCAATCCGTGCCCGCCAGCTCGCGAGCCACCTCAAGGTTGGAGCCGTTCACGCTGAGAACCAGCTCGGCACCGGCCTCCACCGCGGTGCGGATCTCCGCTGGGTCGAAAGAGTCTATGCTGACCCGCATGCCGGCCTCGCGCAGCTCGCGCACGACCGCGCCAAGATCGGGGAAGGGAACTCCCGGGGTGCAGCCGATATCGATGAGATCCGCGCCGCTGGCCCGAAAATACTCGGCGGTGGCCCGGATCTCCGCCCGGGCCAGCTTGGGCGCGTTATTGATCTCGGCCAGGATCTCGACGGAGTAGGCGCCATAGCCCGGAGCGGCAGCCGCTTGCCCGAAGTAGCGAGGTATCTCCCGCAGGTCCTTCGGTCCTTTCTCGACGCGCACTCCGAATCGCTCCCGCAACATCGCGGTATCGCCCTCGCACAGGCCGGGGATCAGCACCAGGTCGGTCTCCGGCGGCACCTCCAGAAAGCGGGCAATCCATGGTGTGGTCATCAAGGCGGCCACGGTGATCTTCATGACCGCTACGTCCGGCTGGAACGGCGGCTGCATCTCCTTCAGCACCCGCCGCAGGGCGGGTTCCGCGAGCTTGCCGGTGACGAAGAGGACACGGCGGGGCGGGTGCCCTCCGGGCGGGGGGGCAGCGGGGCGGCTTGCTCCGCTGTCGGGAGCCCCTCCACTCGCGGAATCCACTGCCCCGCCGCCCCGCCGCCCCGCTGCCCCGCCTACTTCGGCTCCCCCGGCCGGACCCACTTGTTGGGCGTGCCCTCCAGGGCGCCGCCTTGGGGCTTCCAGAGGACGACCTCCTCGATCTTGCGGGCCAGCTCGAAGTCCTTGTCGGATATCCCGCCGGCGGCATGATTCTGCAGCTTCACGACGACTCTTCCCCAAGTCACGCTCAGATCGGGGTGGTGATACGCCGCCTCGGCCAGGTAGCCGATGGCGTTGACCAACATCAATGTGGTGGGCCAGCCGTCGGTCTTGTACACCCGGCGGATCCAGCCCTCTTCGTAGTACCAACCGGGCAGCGCCTTCAGCCGCGCGGTGATTTCGGTATCGCTGTAAGTCTTTTCTTTGGTCGCTGGCATGTTGCGATCTCCTCAAATGGTCGGGCGAGGCACGCCTCGCCCCTACAGTGCTACGTTGCCGCTGTCCCGCTGCCCCGCTGCCCCGCTGCCCCGCCTACATCACCACTCCACCGTTCACCGATATCATCTGCCCCGTCAGGAATGCCGCGTCGTCCGATGCCAGAAACACCGCGGCGGCGGCGACATCGTCCGGTGTGCCCCAACGTCCCAGCGGGGTCAGCTCGATGACTTTCTGACGGAACGTCTGGTCCGCGCCCTCTCCGAAGGTGGTCTCGATGAACCCGGGGGCAAGAATGTTGACTCGAATGTCGGGCGCCACGTCGCGGGCGAGCGATTTGCTGAAGCTGGCGATCCCTCCCTTCGCCGCCGAGTAAAGCCCGGGGTTCTCTCCCTTCATGCCCAGCATGAAGTGGTCCCAGGCCACGTTGATGATTGCCCCGCCTCCCTGCGCCCGCATGAGATCAACCGCCGCCCAGGAGGCGAGAACCGTCCCGCGAAGATCGACGGCCAGCACGAGATCGAGCTTCTGGAGCCGGTCGAGCCGGCCGGCCTCACCCGTGAGAATGTCGGCACCGGCGTTGTTGATCCAGACGTCGACTCGTCCGAAGGCTTCCTTGAGCCGGTTGACGAGAGCGTCGATGTCCTCCCGCCGGCTGATGTCGGTGCGGATCACCTCTACCCGGCGTCCGAGCGACCGGATCTCCCCTGCCGTGGTCTCCGCGCCGGCCTGATTGCCGCGGTAGGTAAGGGCGATATCGGCCCCGGCCCGCGCGCAATGGAGTGCGATAGCGCGACCGATTCCGCTCGACGCTCCGGTGACCAGGACGACCTTATGGTCCAGCACTCCGCCGCCTCCCCTCCGAACCCATCCGGTGATAACTTCTTAAATCCTAACATATCAGCGCCTTAGCATCTTACAAGGGAGCGGGTCCATGCAGTTGCTGGTGAGTGTCCGGTCGGCGGCGGAGGTGGGGCCCGCCCTCAGCGGCGGCGCGGACATCATCGATGCCAAGGAGCCGGGCCACGGTTCGCTGGGGTCGGTGTCGCCTGCCACGCTCGCCGAGATACTGGCCGTGGTCCCTTCCGAATGCCCCCTTAGCGTCGCCTTGGGAGATCTGGCGAGTCCACAGGAAGTCATTACGGCCATCGCCACGCTCGAGCTACCAGTCAGACCGGCCCCGACTTATCTGAAGGTTGGCTTTGCCGGCGTACGCTCGCCCGAGATCGTGGCCAGGATTCTCGCGACCGCCGTCGCCGCTGTGGCCGACAAGGGTTCCGCGGCTCTCGTCGTAGCGGTAGCCTACGCCGATGCGGCCCGGGCCGGAACCCTCACCCCCGATCTCATCCCCGGCCGCGCTCACGCCGCCGGGGCAGCAGGTGTTCTGCTCGACACTCACACGAAAGACGGGGTTGGCCTGCTGGGGTGGCTCACTCCTCATGCGCTTGCCGGCTGGGTGGCGGGTGCCCGCCGCGAGGGCCTGCTCACCGCTCTTGCCGGGTCACTGACGCTGGAGGACATCGACACCGTGTCCGCGGCCGGGGCTGATGTGGTGGGGGTGCGTGGAGCGGCCTGCGAGGGTGGCCGCCAGGGCTGCGTGAGGGCCGATCGAGTAGGGGCGCTGCGGCAACGACTTGACGCCCTCGGGTTCTATTCCCTGTAGGGAACCTTCCAGGGGGTGCCGGTCGGATGGCGAAACGCGGGATGGGGCGGCAAATCCTCTCCTCGACAATGGGGCTAAGTTACGTAAAACCAACGCTTAGGGGGGTGTCTTAGGGGGCATGACACTTGCTCGGTACGGGAAGGCCGCGGCCACGATCGCAATTGACTAGCCATTCCACGTGAGCAAGATGACTCTTCCGTCGACACCACTGCGCAGCAGGTTCGGTCGCCGGCTTCTTGCATTGTTCGTGGGCTGCGCCTTTGTACCCATGGCGGTGCTTGCCCTCCTGTCCTACAGGCACGTCAAACAGCAGCTCTATCGTCAGAGTGAGAACCGGCTCCAGCAGGCGAACGTCGCGCTCAGCCAGGCGATCTTCGAACGTCTTCTCCTGCTCGATGCTACCCTGAAAAGCATCCCTCCCCAGGCAATACTCCAGCTCGACGTCTCCACGCGGAAGCCCAAACCGGCTCCGAAGCCGAGGCCTCCGGTGGCGCCGCGCCCCGGGAACCAGACCCAGACCGGGGACATGGATGGCCGGCTGGCAATGGGGGGGATCATGCTGGATCGCTCTCCCAGGGCGGCGCCGTCTCGCCCCGCACCCTCCCGCGCGGAGCTGATTGCGGCGAGTCAGGCCCTGATCGCGGGGCTGGATCTACTCGCGCGTCAGCGATTCGTCGCCGTCGAGTTCGTTGGTGATGACGGGCGGCGCCTCGAGATCTTTGGCCGCCTGGCCCGGCGGCCCAGACTAACCCCGCGAGACAGCTCCGATCTGAGGCTGGGCCTCCCCCTGATCGTGACTGAACGCCCTGCCGGTGAGCCGTCCCGGATCTACCTGATGCGCCGGCTTGTCCGTCGCAACGAGTTGCGTGGCACCTTCGTGGGCGAGGCCAGCCCCGAATATCTCTGGGGCTCGCTCGACCAGAGTATGCCTTCGCCGACCACCCGTGTGGTGGTGATGGACGACTCCGCTCATGTCATTTTCAGCTCCGCCAGAGCGCTGCCCGTCCCCCGGGCCGGGACCGGGACCAGGGACCAGGGCGTGGTGGTCGACTCGGCAGACCAGTCGTACCTGTCGGCCTCGTCCGAGATCAGAATGACTGAAGCCTTTGCCTCCCAACCCTGGCGGGTCGTGCTCTCCGAGTCCAAGGACGAGGTGTTGGAGCCGATGGTGGAGTTCACCAACACCTTCCTCATGGTCGTGGGTCTGTCCAGCCTGGTGGTATTGCTTCTCAGTGTGAGCCAGATTCGCCGGAGCGTCTTGCCGCTCGAGGAGCTGCAGAAGGGCACCCGCCGAATTGCCCAGCGCGACTTTACCAGCCGGGTCACCGTAACCAGCCGGGATGAGTTTGAGCAGCTGGCGGCCTCTTTCAATACCATGGCCACTCAGCTCGGCCGTCAGTTCAACGCCCTGGCAACCGCAGCCGAGATCGACCGGGCGGTGCTGTCGGCGACCGATGCCACCACCATCGTGGACACCATTCTGGCTCGTATCCGCGATGTGTTTCCCTGCAGCGTGGTCAGCGTGACTGTCGGCCTCGCCGACAGCTCCAAGTCGCTCACCAGCGTGATCCAGGATTACGAGTCCGGGCTGCGGCATGTCGCCCGCGTCGGTATGCGGGGGCAGGACGTGCAGTCCCTTCTCACGGGCCCCGACGTGCTCGAGCTGCGCAGCGGTGAGAGCGTGCCGGCCTATCTCGAGCCGCTGGTGGAGCTGGGGGCGACGTCCTTCGTGATACTCCCGCTCTCCTACCAGCGACAGCTGATCGGCATCATCGCCCTGGGTGAGCGATTCGATCTTGTGCCCAGCGACGAAGACCGGGTGCAGATGCGCCGCCTGGCCGACCAGGCGGCCGTGGCGCTGGCCAACGCGCGCATGCTGGATCAGGTGCGCGAGCTGGCCTACTTCGACAGCCTGACCGGTCTCCCCAACCGGCTGTCGTACAAGGAGCGCCTGGCCTATGCTCTGGAGCAGGCCAGCCGAGACCAGAAGCTGGTGGCCGCGTTCTTCATCGACCTCGACCACTTCAGCCGGATCAATGACACACTCGGCCACGAAGTGGGCGATCAGCTGCTACGGCACGTCGCCTCACGGCTGCGCTCCTGCTGTCGCGAGCGAGAGGATGAGGTAGGGCCTGCATTCGCCACCCTGGCTCCGGAGGTGGCGCGCCTTGGTGGTGACGAGTTCACCGTCATCATGCCGGGGCTGAACGATCCCCAGGACGCGGCGAAGCTTGCCCGGCGGATCATCAGCAGCTTCGCGCATCCGATCCGGGTCGACACCCACGAAATCTTCATCAATGCGAGCATCGGCATCGCCATTTATCCGTTCGATGGCGAGGACCTCGATACCCTGCTGATGCACGCCGACACCGCCATGTACAAGGCCAAGGAGCAGGGGGGTAACAGCTACCAGACCTACTCCAAGTCCATGAGCACAACCGCGCTTCAGCGCCTTACGCTGGAAAACGACCTGCGCCGCGCGCTCGACCGCAACGAGTTCGAGGTGCACTTTCAGCCCATTGTCGACGCGTACACCGGCACCGTGGTGGGCGCCGAGGCCCTGCTGCGCTGGCAGCACCCGGAGCTTGGGCTTCTCTTGCCCTCCGAATTCATTCCCATTGCCGAAGAGAACGGTCTGATCGTTCCCATGGGCGAGTGGATCCTCCAGGCCGCCTGCCTGCAGAACCGGGCCTGGCAGGATGCCGGGTTCCCGCGCATTCGGGTCGGAGTGAACCTCTCCAGCCGGCAGCTCAAGCGGCGACTTACCGAGACGGTCAGCCGCGCGCTCCAGCTGAGCGGCCTCGAGCCCCGGTATCTCAGTCTCGAGCTTACCGAGAGCGTCCTGGTCAATCACCACAAGGAAGGCACCGAGGCTCTGCATGCGCTGCGAGCTATGGGACTCCACCTTGCGGTCGACGACTTCGGCACCGGCTACTCGTCGTTCAGCTATCTCAAGCACTTCCCACTGGACACGCTGAAGATCGACCGCTCTTTCATCCGGGAGATCGCCATTCATCCGGAAGACGCGGCTATCACCACGGCGATCATCGCCATGGGGCATGCGCTGGGATTGAGAGTGATCGCGGAGGGGGTCGAGACGGAGGCACACCTGAGCCTGCTGCAGAAGCAGGGCTGCGACGAGATTCAGGGCTACCTGGTCGGTCGTCCGGTACCAGCCGATCGTTTCGAGGAGCATCTGGCCCGCAAGCGGGGGGCGAATGGGGCTGGCGCCCGCCGGCAGCAACGCTCGCCTAGCCGCTGAGCCGCTCGGCCAGCTCGTCCATCCGATCCCACGTCATTATGAAATAGGGCAACCCCGCGGGCAGCGTCGTGACAAAGCAGGGATCCACCGGATCCGAGAGCTCGGTGGCCGGCTTGATCAGGATCAAGCGGGCGGCATCCAGCGCACCAGCCACGAAGGCCGCGATGCTGTCGCTGGTGACCTCCCAGCTGTGGGGCAACACGTCGGCGGAGCGCATCCAGCGGGACGGCGCCAGCACGGCCACGCCGCTCGATGTCAGGGCCCGGAGCAGGGCCCCGGGCTCCTCGATCAGCACCGCACCAGGGATCCGTTCGGCAAGCACATGGGCGTATTGATCCATGGCCAGAATGGCCATCCAGTGTGCGGCATCGGGGGACAGGCCCACGGTGCGATCGAACTCCCGTACCGTGTCGGCGAAGAGGCCTCCGCCGGGCACGACCAGAATGCGATGATCACACCCGGACGCACTCACAGCACGGCACACCCTATCCAGGGCCCCGGGTATTGCCGCGAGTCCTCCGCCAATCTTGATCACGCTGAGCCCGAGGGAGGGTGAGGTCATCCACTCGATTCCATGCTGTGCCAGAGGAGCCACGCCACCGCGGCTGCCGGAGCGGTGCGGGCCGACTGCCCCAGCCGGTCAGCCAGTCGCACGACGTCCAGTCCCACGGTCTCAGCGGCCTCCACGGCAATGAAGTCGCCCAGGCCCGCGACGACCGCGGAGGTAATGACAGGCCAACGCTCCAGGATGCGTCCGAGCGCCTCGGCCACGGCGCGGACCTGAGCATCCGCCAGGGCGCCGGCGGTGGCATCGACAGCGGAGTCATCGAGCATATCACGGTCGGCGCACACGGTTCGCGCCAGGCGCTCGCCGGCAAACTCGCGAGTCGGGGGTCGGCCGTCCGGGGTACGACAGGTATAATCCTCGGGACTCAGGCGTCCGAGCCAGAGGTGGGCGTCACCGATGAGCGCAAAGCCATCGGCGGAGACGCCCGCGGTTCCACCCCACAAAGGAACCCGTGGCGCCACCGCTTCAGCCGGCGTTCGAAGCGCCCCGGTGTAGACCAGCTCGCCGCGGAGCAACCGCTCCGGATCGGTGTGTCCCTGCACTACCACCTGGCCGTTCACGATCGGGATGAGATCCGCCGAAGTGGTCCCGACATCGAGGAGAATGCAGGTCGGGACCGGTCGAGCCACCAGAGCGGCCGTAGCCGCCCAGTTGGCTGCGCCGACCGACAAGGGCAGCGCTCGAGCCTCCAGCGGTGCGACAAATCGACCTTGGTGACCGCGTGCAGATCGGTGGGAGCGCCTCCGACCGCCCGTGCAGCTTGGGTCAGTGTTGGAGTCAGGCCGGCAGGGTCATGCTTTAGCTCGAAGGGCAGGCACGCGCTGCGGATGACAAGATCGCCGGTCCCGGCTTCGAGCCGTGCCACCTTGGTATTGACGCCACCTGTGTCCCAGCCGAGAACTGCGGGTGGCATGCTCATTCAATTCCTGCTGGGCTAGGATCGCGCATGCAGATCATTCCCGTGCTGGACCTGGCCGGCGGCGTGGCCGTGCATGCCCAAGCCGGTGACCGCAGCCGCTACGCGCCGCTGACATCAGACCTGGTGCCGGACCGGACCGGGGACGCGGTGGCTTTGCTGCGTGCATTCCACGCGGTGCTCGGGGTCCACGAGTGCTACGTCGCTGACCTCGACGCGATCCAGGGCGGCGCTCTTCAGCGATCGCTGATTCGGCAGCTGGCCGAGTTCCATACCGGCTTCGCCGGCGCGCTGCTGGTGGACGCCGGCACCAACCGGCCCGGCGGCGCGCTCGAAGTACTCTCGTGTGGGGCCAGCGAGGTCGTCGTGGGCCTGGAGACCCTCCAGGCCTTTGCCGATCTCACTGCCATCGTCGAGGTGGTGGGCCCATCCCGGCTGGTGTTCAGTCTCGACCTCAGGCTGGGCAACCCGGTTCTTCATCCCGCCATGCAGGACGCGAGCGGCGTGGGTCCGGATGCCTTGAGCCTGGCCGAGCAGGCCACCGCGGCCGGCGTTGCGACGCTCCTGCTACTGGACCTTGGTCGAATCGGTACAGGGTGCGGAGTGGACATGGGTCTGCTGGAGAGGCTGCGCCGTCGTTTCCCCGGCATCCGGCTTCTGGCGGGCGGTGGTGTCCTCACCCGGCGGGACCTGGAGCGCATGCGGGACGCGGGTTGCGACGGTGCACTCGTCGCCAGCGCCATTCATACGGGCAGGGTGTCCGCTTCCGACTTGGCCGAGCTTGCCGCTCCTCCTTCCTGGAACGATCAGTCGGAAACGAGCGCCTGACGGTAGGTGGCTGACTGGCCGTAATTCTCCTCCACCTCCAGCTCGAGCAGGGTCAAGTGGCTGTAGCCCCCCGCCGCGAGCTCCTGACCCACCTCCACCCCCAGATACTGCGCCAGCATCTCCGCCGTGCTGTTCGGGATCGGAAGCAGCGCGCAATCACGCTTGGGGAAGACGTAGGCCGGCTCGCCGAAGTAATCCACCGCGAGTCTGTCGCCCTCCTCGCGGAAAGTGAGCTTGGGATTGAGGGTGGGCAGCAGAACCTTGTGATCGATGGTGTCGACGAGGCGGCGGACAATCTGCTTCAGGATGCTGAAGTCCAGCACGAAGAGGCATTCGGAATCGACCGCACCCTCGACTGCCACGCCGACCCGGTAATTGTGTCCGTGGAGGGTCTCGCACTGGTGCCCGCGGAAGGTGATGAAGTGGGCCGACGCGAAGACCAGATAGTCCTTGCTGACCTGGACCCTGAAATTGCTCTGCACAGTATCTCTCCTCAGCGGTCCCATCCGCCCTCAAGTATAACGACGAACAGTGCGGCGCAGGTGAGGTCGGCGGTCGTGCCGGGGTTCCGCCGATTCCGTGGATCTCGCAGCTCGGCGTCCAGCGCCGCCAGCGCTTTCCGCCCAGTCGCTGACCGGGTTCCACCCGCGGCCCGTACCTCCAGAGCACGCCGCGATACCGCCTCCGCCTCCGCCTGCCCCAGCTTGCGCCCAATGTGGGTGTCGGGGGTCGAAGCCAGCAGCGTCAGATACGCCTCGACCGCTGCCTCCGTCCACCCCAACCCCTCCTGTCGGCTTGCCCAAACAGCCGGGACACCAACCTCGAAGGTGAGTGCGAAGTCGGTTACGTACTCCCGGGCAACGGCGTCTCGATCGGCCGCCAGGGCCATCGCTTCCTGCAGCGTCACCGTGGGCGTATCCGAGACATCCTCCGCCGCGGTCGCACCCAGCCCACCCGGATCTGCCTGCCGGATGGCAGCGTATACCTGAGCCGCGTCCGCCACCGTGGTCTCCGCCAGTACTCGCGCCAGGCGTTGGCGCAGGCTGTCTTCCGGGCGCAATGCAGCTCGCGCCAGAGGCGCCAGGAGGAGCACAATCCCCAGATTGGTATTGGACTTGGTCCAGCGCCGTGTGGCCTCTACCGCGGTCCGGATCGTGGTGCCCAGCGGGTGCTGCGCCGCGCCGGAGAGCGCCGGTCCGATCGCCACCGCGCTCGCGAGGAAGTCTTCATACCGGGTGTCGTGAAAGTGGTGCTCGGGAGAAACATTCCCAGGCTTGGGGGCGCTCACCTCGAGCAGACACGCGAGCTGCCCTGCGGCCGCCACATCGGCCGGTGTGGTCACCCGGCTTGGAGCGCGAGAAAGTCGACCAGCCTGCCAGCGACATCGATCTTGGTTGCCTCTTGTAATCCCTTCCAGCCGGGGATGCCGTTCACCTCCAGCACATAGACCTTGCCGTCGGTGTCCGCCAGAAGATCTACTCCGGCGTAGTCCGCGCCCACGGCAGCCGCGGCCCGCACAGCCAGGGCGCTCCACTCCTCGGACAACGCAACGCTGCGAGCGGTTCCGCCGCGAGCCAGGTTGGTTCGCCACCCCGTGGCCCGGCGCTCGATGGCGCCCAGCACCCTGCCACCCACGACAAATGCCCGGATGTCCACACCGTCGTGGTTGATGGTCCGTTGCAGGTAATACACCCCGCGGATCTGCTCGATGGTGCAAAAGACACGGAAGGCCATCTCTTCATCGCTCACCCGGACCATGCCCAGGCCCATCGACCCGAATAGGGGTTTGACGATCACATCGCCGAGAGCCCGAAACGCGGCCGTCGCTTCTTCCGCGCTGTCGCAGACCACGGTTTCCGGAGTGGGAACGCCGCACTGCTCCAACAGGGCCGAGGTCCAGAATTTGTCCAACGTGCGCTCGATGGCCCGCGGCGAGTTCATCACCCGGACTCCACGGTCCTCCAAGCGGTGCAGGGCGTCGACCCGGAAGATGATCTGCTCCAGAGAGCCTGACGGGATGATGCGAGCCAACACCGCGTCCACCCCATCGAGCTCGGTGCTCCGGCTGCGAAGCCCGGGAGCCGGCCCGATACTCGCAACCAGCCCCTCGTACGGAAGCACCACAGCCTGATGCCCCCGTTCGGCCGCCGCCCGCTCCAGCTCCTGAGTGTGCCAGCCGGTACGGGCGGCGAGGACGGCGATTCGCAAGCTACTTCGTCTCCGCTCCGATCAGCGCGTCCAGTCCGCCGCTGGCGAACTTGCCCAGGTCGTCTCCCACCTTCTTGAACGCCGGAGTCGCAATGCCCTTCTTGGCCGCTTCCATCGATGGGAAGTACAGCTCGGCCTGACGGTAGCGAGCGGGCTTGGATCCGTCGAGGTTGGAGTTGAAGCGGGTTAGCTCGGCCCGGGTAAAGCCGATCTCAGGCTGACTCTCCACCACCAAGGGCACGTGGGTCTCCGAGTAGTACTTCTCGAAGGCGACAGTGTCCTTGGGCGCCTTGTAGATGACCGTGACGATCGCTCCTGGCTCACCGGCCGTACCCGCCTCATGGTCGTTCGTCGTCGTCGCAATCATTCCGATGAGCCCACCGGAGGCGAACTTGTCCAGGTCGTCGGCGACCTTCTTGAACCCAGGCGTCGCCACCCCCTTTTGCAGGTCATCCATCGAATCGAAGTAGAGCTCGGCCTGACGATAGAACGTTGGCTTCTTGCCGTCGAGCGTGGACTCGAACTTGGTCAGGTCGGCGCGTTTGAACCCGATCTCCTGCTGGTTGGCCACCACCAGGGGAACGTGGGTGGACGCATAGTACTTCTCGAATGCCGCCGGGTCCTTGGGCGGGTTGTAGAGCACCGTAACGATTGCCGCCGGACCGGCGGCTACCGCGGCGGCGGTCGTGTCCGCTCCACGCGTGTCCGCTGCTTTGTCACCGCCCTTATTGCAGGCGAGGGCAAGGATGGAGGCGGGGACCAACAGCCAACTCGAGCGACGCATGGGGAGCTCCTGGGGGTTAGGTGTAGAGCGAGGCTTCGAGCACCTCGGGATTCAAACGTCCGGCGTGAAACGTCCGGCCGCTTTCGGTGCTGGTGAGCCACACCTCGGCGGGGCTGAACAACAGCGGATCGATCTTGTAGAAATCTCCCCCGTACCGCTGGAAGATCTCGGAGAACGGCGTGCCGTAGTCGCGGGAGGCGGAAGCGGGCACCTGCTCGGCCAGCTTCTCCAGCTCGGCATCCGGCGCTTTGATCGTGTACCGGGCCTGGCCGCCGTAGAGGATACAGTCATTGGTGCGGCCGATGGCCCTGAGATCGTTCTTGGCCACCGGAGGGAGCGGAGCAGTTCCCATGGCGCTCACGACCCGCCTCACGTCGAACCCGAGGGTCTCCATCTTATGGAGGCCGGTCTCGATGATCCGGGCCGAGATCTGGACGCTACCGGCGATGCTTGCGGTAGGCGCAACCACAAAGGTGAGCTGGAGGGCCTGGAGGCGCGCTTTTTCCGCCACCCAGGCCGCTACCTCATCGTTCGGCAGTGCGCGAGTCTCGAGAACCAGCACTCCCTCCTCTGCCTGCTCCTCGTACCCCAGCTTCTCGAACAGCTCGCGCTCTACTCTCGCATGCGCCCGCAGCGGGCCCGACCCCATCGCGAAGAACTTGCCCACCGAGATCGCCCACCCGGCGTATTGGGAGGCCATGCATGCCACCGCGGGATGGTCGGTCCAGACGATCAGGCCGGCATAAGACTGACTACCGATCTGGAGTGGAGTGCAGCTCACGTTGCCCAGCCCACCCATGCAGATCTCGGCCAGCGCCACGCCCGCCTCGATCCCCCCATCGGCCTCCACTCCGGCGTCGATCACCCGTGCGCCACTCGGGAGTCGGAAGCTCCTGACCCGAAGAAGGTCCGCCTGATCCGCCATGCTGTCGGCGATTTCGCTCGCGGCCTCGTTCATCCGGAGTGAGGTCACTTGGCTGTCCATGCGAGGATCTCTCCCTTGCCCAACTCTGACATGTCGCCGCTGTAGCGGCGATAGAAGCCGTTGAGATGTCGTGGCCGGACCGGCAGCCCATAGCCGGCGCGCAAGCGCGTGAGCAGCAGGCGCAGGTAAGCCGGCTGGCAGGTGCACGCATACGAGTACGTCGAAGGCGGTGTGATCCGGCCCAGAGCCACTACTGAGCCCCGCTTTGACCAGAGTCCCGCATCAGCCCCGACCGAGCCGAATACGACTACGGTTCCGGCGATCATCCCGATCCCTGTCCGGTCGCCGGCGGCGTGGAGGATGACGAGAAGCCCTCGCCGCATTGCAGCACCTGCCTCTGCTCCGGCGGACCCGCGCACGATCAACTCACCTCCGGTCATTCCGCGCTTGAAGCCGAGCGGGGCGGCACCGGCGCGGGGGCCGGCATCTCCGCCGATATCGAGTCTTCCGCCTGCCTGGGCAAGGCCGGCCTCACGACCCACGCTCCCAGCGACGAACACCTCACCCTCGCTGAGCCCCGCACCCAGACGGTCGGCCTGATCCAGCTCGCCCACAAAGCGGATTTTGCCCTGGGTTTGGCCGTCCAGCTCGAACAGATCGCCGAGGCGCACGTCGCCATCGCGCTCCAGGTACACCGGACGGTCGGACAGCTCTCTCGCTGAGAGGCTGGTCCATGAGCCGGCCAGCACCTCGGACAAATCCGCCCTTTGCCGCAGCGGCTCCTTCAGTGTGGCGACAAGACCGCCGGTCACTCCGCGCCTCCGCTCATGATCTTCCGGAGGTAGAAGTGATGGGGGCCAAGCTTGCCGCCGTAGTTTCCGGCGCTGATGGCCACCACGCCATCCCGGCAGGCCGCATCGATGCCGGTTTTCATGGCTCTGGCGATCGCGTTCGTATCGACTCCGTTGACTACGATCTCGAGCACCGAATTCACGCCTTCAGGCAGGGCGCTGACCGTGACTGCGCGAAGGGTCGGACAGAAAGCATCGTTGGTGGATGCAATCATGGACTTGATCCGGCGCGCGCCAACCTTGCTGCCGCTCCGAACTACCCCACCGGGAAAAGGAAGGACGATCCCCGGCTGTGCTGCCATCGAATCGGCCGCCGCCTCGGCCGCCTCGAGGGCGGCATCCGCGCTTCGGGCCAGAATCAGGAAGTTGCCGCCTCCCACCCCCTTCAGCATCCCGAACTTCTCCTGAACCAGAAACTCCCCTTCCATGACGGGGATCCTCCAGAAACGCTGGCCCGCGATGATCTTGCTAATCTGGAAGCCGTCGCCGAAAAACCGCAGGGCGGATCCAACGCCCACCCGGTCCGGCGCATCGGGCAGCCCATCATAGCAGGCCGTGGTGGGACAGGGGAGCACGGTCTGGCCGATGCGTTCGATAAGCCGCTTACCGAGATCGTCCTTTCCCATGGTCATCAGCAGAATGCTGATGCCGGGTCGCCCGTCGGGAGTCTCCTTCGCGGGGAGCTCCCGCTCAATGCCCGCCTCGACCTTGCACCCGATCACCGAAGTGGCGAAGCCCGTCAGCTTGAGCGCGGCGGCACGCACCCAGCGGTAGCTGCGCGCGGTAATGATGATGCGCGCCACCCGCATGGTGAACGCCTCGGCGAAGGTGTCCTCGATGAAGACGCCGCGGATTTTCATCTAATCAGGATGACGTCGGGATTGGATCATCAGGTATCGCTTGCACCGGGTAGTTCTCAAACGACACGGTCGAGTACGCATCGAAGTAACGCCGCAGGTCGGGCAGCAGCGCGTCGTCGTAGCCCGGCCTGACATGCAAACGGCGGCCGGCGGGAGCGCGGCGCAGCTGGCCCTCCTCCACCACCAGGGTCCCCCCTTTGATCACGTAGCGTGGAGTGGCGAACATCTGTGCGATATCCGCGTTCCTGGCGTACACGGTTACGTCGGCATCAGCCCCGGCGCCCAGGTGGCCCTTCTGACGAAGACCGAGCAGCCGCGCGGGGCCGGCCCGGGTAATAATCGCGATCTCGTTCAGCGTGTACTCCCGGCTGAGCCCGTCCGCCAGGGCCGAGCCGGCGAGCAGCTTGGGGTTGACCATCTTCAATTTGTCGTCCCGCACGTTTCTATCCATCAGCAGCTGGATCAGGGCCGGATAGGAGAGGAACGAGCCCCCGTTCGGGTGGTCGGTCGAGAGCACCACCCGCCAGGGGTCGGCACTGAGAAGGAAGAGCTCCAGGCCCACTGCCCACTGAAGCGCCGAAACCGCTGTCCGTTCCTTGAACGTGTACGGCAGGATGCCACAGCCGGTCTCCAGCTCTACGTCAATGTTTACCCACTTTCGCCCGCTGCTGGCGTAGAGCAGATACTCGTGGGGACTGTCAGCGCTGACCGTCGTCACCGGGCCGAACATCACCTGCCCCACGTCGGCGCTGATAGTCGGATTGGCGTTCACGTACTCGATCACCCGGTTCGCGCCCGAGCTCCACCCCTTCTCCGGGCTGCCGCCATAGCAGTGGAACTGAAGGTGGGTGAAGTGCGCCCGGCGGCCGTCGAGGGCGAGCATGGTGTCAAGCGTGGTCGCGGCGTTTCCCGGCACTCCGAGGTTATTGCAGTGGATGTGCACCGGATGAGGCAGCCGGAGGGTGTTGGCTGCGTCGGTGAGCGTCTCGAGAATCGCCCGCGGGGTGACCCGGCTGGAGCCGAGCGGTTGGTCAATTCCGGTCAGGTTTCGCTGACCCGACTTCCAGGCCTGGATACCGCCCGGATTGACGATCTTGATAGCGTACCCGCCGGTGACGCCGAGCAGCCAGGCCGCGTAGTCGCGGGCCCGATCCCGTTCGCCCGCCTCGATCTGCCGGAGCAGGTACTCGTCGTTTCCCATCAGAATGAAGAAGCCGCCGTCCACCAGCGGAGTGTCGTCGAGCTCCTGGTGGGTATGGCGCGCCATGACCGGCGCGACAGCCGCGTCAAAGACCGTGGTGTAACCGAGACCGGCGTAGCGATACCCGGTGGTGAAGGTGCTGGGCAGCGTGCCGCCGGTGCCCGAGCGTGCTGGGGGCTCTCCGGGAGCCAGATTCGGCGCCATGACCGGATCGGCGGCGTGTTCCTCCGGGAGAAGCCGGCGGGCATGGTTGCAGGCGGAGCCGGCGATGTGGGAGTGGATGTCGACGCCGCCCGGCATCACGACCATTCCGGTCGCGTCGATGGTGGGCACGCCCGCGGGGAGTTCGGGCACGATCCGGCCGTCCTCGATCGAGACGTCCCGTATCTGGCCGTTGATGCCGTTGGCCGGGTCATAGACCGTCCCGCCGGTGATGCGGAGCCGATCGGGGGTGCTCATCTCCTCGCCTCCGCTTCGGCGCCGGCGAGGCGGGCAGCCAGCTGTTTCAGGGCGCCGCTCGCCGAGCGGGGGCCCGGCAACGCAGCCTGGAGCGGGAGCGGCAGGTCGTCCATCCGATAGCCGATTCCCGCCTCATGGATGCTTGCCACGCCGGTGTCAATCGCGACCCGCGCAGGGAACGGGGTGTTGCTCGCTCGCGGCCCCACTACAACCGTCGGAATGCGCCCGAGGCCGGCGTGAAGGCCGGCGGAGACGCTCGCCGATGCTCCGACCACGAGCGCTGCTCCGATGGCCCCAGCCGCCAGCAACTCCGCCCCGCGGCGATCCGGCCGGTAGCGGGGAGCGCCGCGCCTGAAGTCGACGGCAAAGGGGAAGCCGGTCTGCCAGGTCAGGACCACCTCCGCCCCGGAACGGTTCCCTCCTCCACGCAACGTGCTTAGGGCTGCACGGGTGGGCCCGTTGAGCGTCTGGGCCAAGGTGATCAAACCTTCTGCCCGCTCAGGCGACCGGCGCTCGTCTCCCGACTCGCCGTCGTGTACGATCGCCACGTAATGGGCCCGGGTAAGTAGTTCCGTCAGCTGCTTCAGCTCGGGCAACCGGGCGGTCAGGTCGGGGAGCTCGCGCCCGCGGAGTGTCGCACGGAGGGCCGAAAGGGCCACGACCTCGTCCTCCGGGCGGATCGCAAGGTGGAGATCGGCCTCCGCCGGGCCTCGGTCCGTGCCGATGCTGACGGAGACGGCAGTTCGCCCGTCCGGGCCGCCGGCGTACCGGGAGCGGTATCGCGGATAGCGCTCGTCGGGGTCCACACCCCAAAAGACAAGCAGATCGGCGCGGTTGCGGATTTCACCGAGGGTGCAGGTCGCGCGCCCCCTGCGCTGACCTGCCAGGATCCCGGCCGCGGCCGCCTCCGAGATCACGCCGTCGACGACCGCGCGCAGCTGATCCGCGATCTCCACGGCGGTGCGCTGCGCCTCGCAGGTGAGGTCAACTCCGAGAAAGACAAGCACACGGCCACGAGCAGGGTGCAGCAGGGCCGCGCCGGCGTCCAGCGCCTCCTCGATCCCGCACTCGCGGCCATCGACTCGGACCGCTCCGGGAACGCGTCCGTCCCCGAACCAGGCTATGCCAAGTGAGCAGGCGCGCTCGGCGCGCAGGATCTGATCTTGCTGGAGTGTGAGGACTATATCGTCGCAGGCGCAGCCGCACCCGAGGCAGGTGACGTGCGGAACCTCGCGATCCATCATTCAGCCTTTCCGGTCGGGCCAAGACGGGGAGAGAGGCGGCAGGTCGACGCGCGGGAAGGGGGCTCTCGCAGCGTCAGGCAGAGCCCGCTCATGCGAGGAGCAACAGCACCTCGCCGCGATTCAACTCGATCGCGTCGCCGCACCAGCGCTGGTAGGGACCTTGCACCTGGGCATCGTCGACGGGCAGGCCCAGCCGACGGAGGTGGGCAAGATACAGGCGGAGGAAGACCGGACGGTAGGTACAGGCTAAGGTGAAGGTGGGGAGCAGCTCGGCGGGGTGCATCGAGACAATGGTACCGCGGCGCATTCCGGCGCCGGCGCGCCAGCCAAGGGACCCGAGAACGACGATAGTTCCGGCGAGCAGGTTCACCCCTGCGAAGTCGCCACAGTCTCCGCCGATCGCGATCAGCCCGCGCCGCATTCCGCTGCCGATCTCGTTCCCGGCGTTTCCGAAGACCACGATCTCGCCGCCGCGGACCCCCACGGGGCTGCCTCGATAGGCGCTTCCCACCATATGGCCCGCGCTGCCCTTCACCACGATGAGGCCGCCGGTCATCTCGGGTCCCACCCAGTCACCGGCATCGCCTTCGACAACGATCTCCCCACCGGTCATGCCGGCGCCGAGGTGCATGCCCGCAGAGCCATGCACCACGATTCGCCCGTCGGCCATGCCCCGGCCGATGAGTTTTACGCGGCTGAGATCGCCGGTCAGGTGGACCTCGCCCCCCGCCGCTCCCGCAACCCGAAAGAACTCGCCGAGTTCGGCGGCCTGGTTGCCGTGCACGACGGTGAGCTTGGCGGTCTCGAGGAGGGAGAGTCCGGCGAGGCGGGCCGGAGTCAGAACGTCTGCTTCCAGAGGCACCGCAGGCGTGGTGTATAGGGTGAGGTCGAGGCTCATACGCCGGCCCCTGCCCCCTCGAGCAAGGGATACAGGCCGATGTGGTACTGCCCCAGCCCGCCGCCGTAATTGCCGGCGGAGATCTGCAGCGCGCCGGCCCCGGCCGCGGCGTGAATGCCGCGTCGCATGGCGGTTTCCACCGCGGCCAGGTCAAGCCCGTCGATCACGATCTCCAGCACGCAGCCGGCCTCGGCCATCACCTGGGTCTCCGGGGTTACCGGACGGAGCGTGGGGCAGTAGGCGTCGTTGGTCGAGGCGAAGAGAAACTTGTACCGCGACTTCGGCTTGCTGCCGCTGCGAACCACCCCTCCCGGAAAGGGGAGGATGGCGCCCGGCGTGCCGCGCATGGCCGCCACAGCCGCCTCCGCCGCGCGGAGCCCGGCCAGCTGATCCCGGCTCAGAATCAGGATGTTGCCGCCTCCCACTGCGGGCTGGATGCCGAATCGGTCATCCACCAGGAACTCCCCGTCCATGACCGGCACCCGCCAGAGGCGGCGGCCAGCGAGCAACTTGGAGATCTGGTACTTGTCGCCGAAGTACCGCAGCTGCCCGCCCACGATCACTGTCTCCTCTGCCGGGAGCCCGCTGTAGCACGCTGTAGTCGGGCAGGTCATCACGCACTGGCCCACCCGCTCGACCAGGCGCTTGCCCAGGCCTTCCGCGCTGGTGGAGAAGAGCAGCACGCTCACCCCGGGACGACCGTCAGGTGTTTCCGGCCCCGGCAACTCGGCCTCGATGCCGGCCTCGCACTTGCAGCCGATGATCGAGGTCGCGAAGCCCGTCATGGATTGGGCCGCCGCGCGGGCCCAATCAGCGGTCTCCGCGGTGATGAGCACCCGCGTGCCCCACATCGCGAACGCTTCCGCGAAGGTTTCGACGATCTCCGTGCCGTTGATGTGCATGGTGTGCTCGCGCTATGCGCCGCCGGCCGCCCCGGCACTCGCTGGTGGCTGCGCGGTCGCGATGGTCTGATGGCGATGGAGGTAGCGCTCGTCTACCGGGTAGTTGGCGAACCGGATGGTGTAGAAGTCTTCGAAGAAAGGCTCGATCACCTGCTCGATGGCCGGGTCATAGTCGGGCGCTACGTGGAGCACCCGGCCCTCATGGTCCGCCCTGAACTCGTGGTCCTCGATCACGGACTCCCCGTCTTTGATCACATGGCGCGGAGCCGAGAACATCTTCTCCTTGTCGTCGTCTTCCTCGTAGATCGTGACGTCGGCGTCGGCTCCCACCCCAAGGTGGCCCTTGTCGGCGAGGCCGAGGAGCCGTGCCGGCCCCGCGCGCGTGATGATGGCGATCTCGGACAGCGAGTATTCCCGGGTCAGACAGTCCCGCAGCCCGCTGTTCTCGATCGCCTGCTGATTCACCTGCTCCATCTGCTGTTTGCGGTACTCCCGATCCATCAGCAGCCGAATCAGGCGCGGGTAGCTCATGAAGGAGCCGCCGTTCGGGTGATCGGTGGAGAACACCATCCGCCAGGGATCTTTCGACAAGAGAAACAGCTCCAGCCCGATGGCCCATTGGAGTGCGTGGGTGTAGACCCGATTCTGGTACGTGAACGGGATGATCCCACAGCCACTCTCCATCTCGGTATCGGCGTTCACCCACTTGGCGCCACCGAAGCGGCGCAGCATATACGCCAGGGGAGCGTCTGCGGTCATGCTGGTGGACCGCCCGAACATCACGGCACCGACGTCCGCGCTGATGTTGGGGTGGGTGTTGATGAACTCGGAAATCTCGCGCGCCTTGGAGGTCGGGTTGTCGGTGCTCTTCCCCGCGACCGAGCCGTAGCTGTGAAACTGCACGTGGGTGATGTGGGTGCGCTGGCCCTCGGCGATCCGCATGGTTTCCAGCGTGGTCTCGTAGTTGCCGCTGTGGCCTAGATTGTTGCAGTGGATGTGCACTGGGTGGGGCAGGCCCAGCTCGTTGGCCGCCTCGATGAACGCGGCGATCACCGCGCGGGGCGTGAGATCGAAGGGGCCGATCTTCTCATCGAGGGAGGTGATGTTGGCGTTCCGCTGCCCCTTCCAGAGCTCGTCCCCTCCCGGATTGACCAGCTTGGGTGCGTAGCCCTTGGTCGCGCTCAGCCACCACGCCAGCGCGTGCCGGAACTCCTCGCGCCGCCCCTCCTGAAGCAGCCGGTAAAGCAGCACATTGTTGCCCATGAGCACGTAGAACCCCTTGTCGATCACCGGGGTATCGTGCAGCTCCTCCAGCGTGTGCCGCGCGCCGAGTGGCGTTACCGCCGCCTCCATCGCGGTGGTGTAGCCGAGGCCGGCGTAGCGGTAGCCGGTCGTGAAGGTGGAGGGGACCGTGCCGCCGGTGCCGGAGCGGGTGAGCCGGGTGCGCAAGTGCACGTCGCGCCGGTGGTCCTCGGGCTGGACTTTCCGAGCGAGGTTCACCTTGGGACCGGCAATGTGGCAGTGGATGTCCACCCCGCCCGGCATCACGACCATGCCGTGGGCGTCGATCCGCTTGGCGTCCGGGTGAACGTCGGCCACGATCTTGCCGTCCCGGATACAGATATCCCGCACGGTGCCGTCCAGGCCGTTTGCCGGATCGTACACCCTGCCGTTGACGATGCGCAGAGACGAGGCCAACGGAGGGGTCCTCTGAGGAGGGAGTCTAGGAGGCGCTGGCGACGAGCGGCGTGCCCGGCACGGGCCGGTTGCCCCCCAGGAGCGCTCGCACCCGATCTTGGATGGCGGTCAGAATCTGCTCGTCACTGGGGTAGGGCGAATCGAAGGCGGGACGCAGCGTGATCGGCACGTCGTCCATCCGATAGACGGTGCCGCCCACGTTGATACCATAGGTTGCCGTTGTAAAGGCCACCCGGGCCAGCTGGCTCGTATGGGTGAGCTTGGGATCCAGGGTGATCACCGGGATGCGCTTGAGGTGCTCGATCGCCGCCTTGGGGAAGTTCGAAGCGGGATCGCTCGCCACTATCAGCGCCGCATCGACGTCGCCGCGGGAGAGCAGGTCGACGGTGGTGAACTCGCCGGGATTGAAGCGGGGATAGCCCCGGCTGAAGTTGACCCCGAAGGGGAACCCGGTCTGCCAGGAAACCACATTGTCCGCGCCGGTCACGTTGCCGTGACCGCGAACCGGCTTCGCTACCCAGTGGGTGAACTGGTTCAGGTCGGTGGCGAGAGCCAGGAGCGCGCCGGAGTTGAAGTGCCGCCCGCGGTTCATCGTGAGCCCCATGCCGAACAGCAACGCGCCGTAACGGCAGTTCTTCATCCGCTCGACCAGGTCTTCCAGGACCGCGAGGGAGATGCCAGTGCGCTGCTCGATCGAGGGATCGACCTTGCGTCCCTTGACCAAAGCCCGCAGCGCCCAGAGAACCTCGAAGTCGCTGCGCGGCTTCACCTGGAGGAAGATGTCGGCCACGGGGGTGCTGAGGGTGCGGCGCACGTCCACCAGCACGATCGTGCGATCTTTCTTCCCGTTGGGGACGTACATCCCCTTGGGCGTCACGGCGTAGCGGGTAAAGAGGCGGGGATGCGCCTCCGCCGGGTTTCCGCCCCAGAACACCACCATGTCCGCCCGGTTCTTAATCTCGCCCAGGGAGGCGGTGCTCTCGCCCACACTCTGGAACGCCATGCCCGAGGGCCCGTGGCACACGGAGGTCGTGGTGTCCACGGTTCCCCCGATCATGTCGCCGATCGAGACCGCCACGCGCTGAGCTTCGCAGGTCGTGTCCGAGAGTCCGTAGATCACCGGGAACCGGGCATTAGCCAGGATCTGTGCGGCCTCCTCCACCCCTTCCTCGGTGCTTGCCTCGCGGCCGCCGATCAAGGCGAACGGACGTTCCTCGATCCCGTGCTCCTTGAACCAGGCCTTCCCCAGGATGCAGGCATTCTCCGACTTGATGATCCGTTTGTGCTCCAGATCGACGGTGAGGACCATATCATCGCATACGCACCCGCAGAAGGTGCAGGTGGCATCGGAAACGATCTTGAGGTTGTCGCTCATCGCGCTACCCTCCTTGATTCGCCACGGCCTCCAGGACCGGCTCGACCTCGACCTCCACGTTCTTCGAGATCGGCATCCCCGTGGCGCCGGTATCGCCCGCCATTAACTCGCTGGAGACCGGACCGTAGGCAATAAACAGAAGCCCTGGCGGCAGATCTTTAGCCTCGCGGCCTTTGCATCGCACCACGACTTCACCCACCGCGGTGCGCAGTCGAACCTTGCTGTCATTTCGTAACCCCAGGCGGGCCATGTCCTCGAGATTCATTTCCACGGTCGAGGTGAGCTGGACATACTCGGCGCCGAACTTGCCGGCGCAGAGGGAGGTGCCCTGCTTGTTGGAACGTCCGCCGATCAGTGTCATCTTGTCGGCCATGAGCGCCTAACATAGTCGAGGTGTTGGGTAAAGCGGCCACGCCCCGACGGGGTGAGCGGTCGTGGTGCTCTATCCTTTAGTATACCTCAACGCGCGCCGCGGCAAGGGCCCGAGTCAGCCGCGGCGGGTACCCAACAGCTCCAGCATCTCTTCCACGCAGCAGAACTTCTCGCGGGGCTTCCCCTTCGGCGTACCCCGGCTCACCTCCGCCTGGTCGATGGCGAGCCAGTCTTCGTAGCTCACCACCTGCGTTCCCCGACTGGCCAGCACGGCTGTAAGCGCCTCCGCCCCGGGCCTGGGACCAGAGTCGAGGCTCGGCACATCGGCCAGGATGGAGGCCACGGTCGCCACGCTGTCCGGCTTGTTGGTGCCGATGATCCCGGTGGGACCACGCTTGATCCACCCGGATGCGTAGAGCCCTGGGACCGGGGCACCGGTTTGGTCTACGATCCGGCCGTCGTTGGTGGGGAAGATCCCTTGGCGCTCGTCGAAAGGCACTCCCGGGATTGCGATGCCCTTGTAACCGATGCTGCGGAAGACGAGGCCTGCCGCGAACTCAACCCGCTCACCCGTCCCCCGCGCGCTCTGCTCGAACGGCGCGCCGACGAGCCGGTTACGCTCGAACACCTCGCGTTGGACGTGGCCGTCGCCCTGAAGCTCGACCGGGCTGAGGAGGAAGCGAAAGTAGATCCGCCGGCAGCGGCCGGTCGCGGGCCGTGCGGCGAACCCCTGCAGAATCTCGAAGTTCTTCTTGGCCCCGGCTCCTCGACGCTCCTCGAATTCGGCAAGACTCTCGGGGTTCAATACCAGCTCTGCGGGGTCCACCACCGGCTCCGCATCGTCCAGCTCACCCAGCTCCCGCAGCTCCTTGGCGGTGAACTTGGCCTGCGCGGGACCGCGGCGCCCGACGACGTAGATCTCCCGCACCCGGCTCCTGGCGAGGGATTCGAGAGCGTACTCGGTGATGTCGGTATGCTTGAGCTCGTCCACCGTCTTGGCGAGGATGCGGCACACGTCGGCGGCGACATTCCCCTGACCGATGATGACCGCGACCTCCTCATCCAGGTCGAATTCACGGTCCCGGAATTCGGGGTGACCGTTATACCACCCCACGAACTCGGTAGCCGTGTAGCTGCCGGCCAGGTCCTCGCCCGGGACTCCCAGCCGACGGTCCGTCTCCGCGCCACAGGCGAACAGGACCGCGTGGTACGCCGCCCGGAGCTCCTCGACTGACACGTCGCGGCCCACGGTCACGTTGCCCAGGAAGCGGAACTCGGGGGCGCGGGCGATCCGATCGTAGACCTGGATCGCTTCCTTGAGCTTGGGATGGTCGGGTGCGACTCCGTAGCGGACCAGCCCAAAGGGAACCGGCAGCCGCTCGAGCATGTCGACTCGAACTACGTGCTCCGACCTGAACAGCGCGTCGGTGGCATAGAACCCGCTCGGACCGGCCCCGACGATTGCGACCCTGAGGGGATTCTCCGCCGAACCCACGGTGCTCATCGTGGTCCCTCCTGCAGCTCCGTCATCCGCGCCTCCGCCTCCGGTCGTTAGCACGTGCGACGTCCTCCTCGCGACCGGCATGGGCGGCCCCCGGTGGGGAGCAGGAGCCATGCCAACCAATGCGCAGAACGGGCAGGAGCGTCGCGAATTTCACCTGATACGGCGGGAGTCCGTCGTCTCCGGCAATATAACGCGCGAAAGTTCAGGCCGCCGCCGGATCTGTCGGGTACTCGCCGACCCAACGGGCAGGCGCATCGGATGCAAACGGCATGGACAGGCGTTCCATCAAGCGTAACTTTGCTTCCGTCCACCAATCCGCGAGTTCGCACCCATGACCAGCCTGGCTCGAGGCGCCCATTCCCGGCCGCCGTTCCTGATTGTCGCCGTGACCGGCCGGGCGTTGGCGGCATCGGCGGCGCGGGCTGGGTACCCAACCATAGTGCTGGATTACTTCGCCGACCGCGATACCTGCGCCCTCGCGACCACATGCCGCGCGGTAGCAGCAGCAGGCGGGCTCCGCTTCGACCGCCGGAGGCTACTCGAGGCCATGGTAGCCACGACCTCGGCAAGCCGCTGCGCGGGGCTGGTCTATGGGTCCGGGTTCGAGGGCCGCCCCGACCTGCTGTCGCGGGTTGCCCAGGGCCTCCGGCTCTATGGCAATGCTCCTTCAGTCGTGGCCGCCGTGAAGGACCCAGGGCACTTCTTCGGCCTGCTCGATCGTCTGGGGATTCGCCATCCCGAGGTGCGGCTCACCTCGCCGCCTGACCCGGCCGGCTGGCTCATCAAGCAGCCCGGAGGCGCCGGCGGAGCTCACGTACGCCACGCCGGACGCCGTCCAGTGAGAGGGAACGGCTACTTCCAGCGGCTGGCGCCGGGGCGCACACTCTCGGTGCTCTTCCTTGCCAACGGCCACCGGGCCTGCATCCTCGGCTTCAACGAGCAATGGACGGTGCGGGCGCGATCCGACCGGCCGTTTCTCTACGGCGGTGCGCTCGGCGGGATCGTGCTGCCGCCCGCGATCGAAGGCGACGTCCGGAGGAAGCTCGACGCGCTCGTCAGCGCCACGGGATTGGTCGGACTCAATGGGGTCGACTTCATTCTGCATGGCGGCACCTGGTCCGTCCTAGAGGTGAATCCGCGTCCCACGGCAACGATGGAGCTGTACGATCCCGACTATCCGCGCGGGCTGTTCCAGTGGCATCTGCGGGCGTGCGATGGCGAACTTCCGGCTCGTCCAGCCCGGCCGCGCGCCGTCCGGGCCCATGCCATCGTCCGCGCCGCCTCCAACGCCCGGGCGACGGCCGCCTTCGATCTTTCGGAATGGTGCCGTGACGTGCCTCATTCGGGGACCTGTTTCGCACCCGGCGATCCCGTGTGCACCGTGCATGCGGCGGCGGCGGACGCGGAGCGAACCCTGACACTGCTCCATCGCCGGCACGCCCTCGTAGAGCTCATGCTGCGTGAGGCCGCGGCATGAGCGACGGGCTGCAGATCGCCATCGTAACCGAGGAACCAGGCTGGCATGGCGCCGAGTTACGCCGCGCCCTCGAGGCCCATAAAGCAGAGGTGCGGTTTGCTCGGCTGAACCAGTGCCGCCTCGATTCTCACCGAGGGGGCCCCGGTGTGATCCTCCCCGGCTTCGAGCATCGGTTGCCCAACGGGGTGATGGTCCGCGACGTTCCCGGGGGCACACTGGAGCAGGTCGTCCTTCGACTGGATGTGCTGCACGCCCTGCACGAGCTCGGCGTGCCGGTATACAACCACCCCCGGACGATCGAGAGAACGGTGGACAAGGGCATGACGAGCTTCCTGCTCGGTCGGGCGGGAGTGCCGACGCCGCCGACCTGCGTGACCGAAGCGATGGAGACGGCACGCGACTTTCTGCTGGGCGAGCTCTCCATGGGACACGAAGTCGTGGCCAAGCCCCTGTTCGGTTCCCTGGGGCTGGGTGTCAGGCGGCTCACTGCCGAGATGGACCTTCCCGATCCGTCCGAGTGCCATGGCGTCTGGTATCTCCAGAGGTATGTGGACACGGGACTGGGCGCCTCGGATTGGCACGACTGGCGGGTGCTCGTCGTCGGTGGAGTCGGACTGGCGGCCATGGTCCGCCGTGGGGCGAGCTGGATCAGTAATGTAGCCCAGGGAGCGCGCTGCGAGCCGGCTCCGCTCGAGGACGAGCTGGAGCGGCTCGCCGTCGATGCGTCGGTCGCCGTGGGCGCCGACTATGCCGGGGTGGATCTGGTGCGTGACAGCGAGGGTCGGCTCCAGGTGCTGGAAGTGAATGGAATTCCTGCGTGGAGGGGACTGCAGAGCGTGACCCGGATCGACATCGCTGACCGTGTGGCAGAGGACTTCCTCTCGCGCCGGGTCGGGGCGGGGAGCGTCGTCAACGCGTGAGGATATTCGCCTTCGAGTTCTTTAGCGGAGGAGGCCTCGCGGGGCGACCCCTGCCCGCGAGCATCGCGCGTGAGGGCGACATGATACTCGGCGCGCTCCTGGAGGAGCTGGTCGAGCTTCCCGGGATCGAGGTGTTTGCCAGCCGCGATCCACGCCTCCCGCCCCTCGCGGTCAGTGGGGTCATCGTCCCGAGACCGGGAGAAGACGCCATCGCACTCTACAGGCGCGGGCTGGCAAGCGCGGACGCGGCTTGGCCAACGGCACCGGAGACCGGCGGCACGCTCGAGCGCCTGGCCCGTGAGACCTTGGCCAGCGGCAAGACCTTGCTGGGCTGTAGGCCGGACACCATTCGCCTGACCGCAAGCAAGCGCGCCACCGCGGAGGTGCTGCGAGAGGCGGGCATTCCCGTGGTTCCCACCTTCGCCTTTGCCGACCCGCTCCCCTCGCTGCCCGGGCTGTGGATCACCAAGCCAGATGACGGGGCGGGCTCCGAGGACACGCAGCTGTTGCCGGACTGGATTGCGGCGCGTGAGCGCCTCGCGGCTGACCCGGAGCGCCTCATCGCCCAGCCATGGGTCGAGGGAGAGCCGTTGAGCCTCTCCCTGGTCTGCGACCACGGTGTTGCCCGCCTGCTTTCCTGCAACCGCCAGCAAGTCGGGATCGAGGACGGGCGTTTGAGCGTCGAGGGCCTACTCGTGAACGCACTGCCCGACGAGGGGAATTTTGCCGGACTGGCGGGCCGCCTCGCGGCAGCAATTCCAGGTCTCTGGGGCTACGTCGGTGTGGACCTGGTCCTGACGCGCGACGGTCCGGTCATTCTGGAGATCAATCCCCGGCTCACCACGTCTTACTGCGGCTTGGGGCGGGCACTCGGCATCAATACGGCGGCGATGGTCTTGAGCCTGCTTGGTCGGGACACCGGAACGGAGGACTGGCCGCTGCGTACGACGGGCACAACAGTGGAGATCCTCCTCGAGGCCTCAAATGCAACCTGAGTACGTGATAGGGTGGGACCTGGGGGGAGCCCACCTGAAGGCCGCTCGCCTGGGGCCTTCCGGATCGGTTGAGCACGTTCTGCAGCTGCCCTGCCCACTGTGGCAAGGGCTGCCGTACCTGGAGCGCGGTTTGGCGGAGGCCGACTCGATCCTGGGTCCCGCTCCGGTCCACGCCGTTACCATGACCGGAGAGATGGCCGACCTGTTTGCCAGCCGAGCGGAAGGAGTCGCACGGCTCGTGACCGCAATGGGACGGCAGTTCCCGGATGCGCTGCTTCGGTACTATGCGGGCGCCGACGGGTTCGTGAGCGCCGAACAGACCGTCAGAGCGGTCTTCAGGGTGGCCTCCGCCAACTGGATGGCGAGCGCCGCACTCGTGGCAACGCGGATTCGGGACGCGCTTTTCCTGGATATTGGGAGCACGACGACCGATCTGGTCCCGATTCAGGGTGGCCAGATCTGTGCTTGCGGGCATGACGATGCCGGGCGCTTGCGGGCGGGGGAGCTGGTCTATGCCGGCGTAGTCCGCACGCCGGTCTTTGCAGTGGCCTCCGAGGCGCCTTTTTCCGGCGAGTGGGTGCCGCTGATGGCCGAGCTCTTCGCGACCACCGCGGACGTCCATCGGCTCGGCGGGCGTCTGCCCGAGGACGCCGATCAGCTGCCGGCGGCCGACGGCGGGGAAAAGACCGCTGAGGGCAGCGCTCGGCGGCTGGCCCGCATGATCGGCCGTGACGCGGAGTCGCAGCCGATCACAGCGTGGCGCCGGTTGGCAGCATGGCTCGCACGCGCGCAGTCCCGGCAGCTGGAGGACGCGTGCGAGCGATTGCTCTCCCGCGTGCCTCTCCCCGATGACGCGCCGCTGATCGGTGCCGGCGTGGGCCGGTTCCTGACAGCTGAACTCGCCACCCGGCTGCAGCGCCCGTACCTCGAGTTCGCACAGTTGCTCCCCGGGGGCCGTGCTGCGCCCGACCGCGTCTCGGACTGTGCGCCTGCCGTGGCCGTTGCGTGGCTCGCCCAGGAATCGCCCTAAGGCCCATCCCGCGCCGTCTACTCGAGTCCCAGCCGGCGTCGCGCGGTGGCGGGACTGATTACGATCAGATGATCGAGCACCGTCCCGCGCGCCTCCCGCCGGGACGGCTCGGCGACCAGGTCGAGGGCACCGGGACTGCGCAGGAGGGAAAGGAAGCCCGCCGGATCCGCGAGAGCTTCAGTGGTGGGGATGGAGTGATCGAGGCACAGCTCGCCTAGGATTTCTTCTTGGCCACCAGCTCCCGACCCACGTCGGCGATGGCCTCCGCGTCCAGGACGAGATCGTTGCGCGTAAAGAGCCGCGCTACGCACGCCTTGTGCAGGATGATCTTGAAGTTGCCGATGCCGAATGCGCCGAAGACGATCACGCCGTTCCGCTTTACACCCTCATCGTTGACATCCACTCCCTCGATCCCGAGCGGGGGCACGGCGTTGAGGTCCACGGCCACGCGGAGCGTCTTCACTGCGGTCCAGACTGACTTCGGCACCATCTGCACGCCGGGCGGTCCGGAGTTGAGCAGGATTTCCGCTCCCTCGAGGATCTCGGGAAGCCTGGACGGATCGGCGAGGGTGACGGCTTCCACCTGGACGTTGAATCGCGCGCTGATGAATTGGCGCGCTTTCTCACCCTGCTCCGGTTTGCGGGATGTGATGGTGACGTGGGCGCCGTCATGTGCCAGCAGGCCCGCCGCACGCTGCCCCACCGGCCCGGTTCCGGCGAGTATGATCACCTTCTTGCCCCGCAGATCGCCCACGGTCTCTTCGATCTTCACAACCGCGGCAACTGCCGTCGTGTTGGAGCCGTTGGAGTCCAGCATGATCGAGACGCTTAACGGGGCCAACAGGGCGTCTTGAGCCATGGCGAGGAGCTGCTCGCCCGCGGACATGTTGTTCCCCCCGATCCACACGGCAGTGTTGTGGAGATCCTTGGGTCCGCGGGTGAAGATGCATCCGTGGATAAGATCGCGGACGTCGCCTTCGGTCACTCCACCGTAGCTCATCACTACATCGGCGCCGGCATCGTAGGCCACGACTTGATCGAAAACGCTCGGCAGCCGCGAACTGTCGAGTTGGAGCAGGAGCTTGCGCATCAGTGGAGCCATCTCCCTGGACGATAGTCTGTAAAAGACGAGGGGCGCCCCAGCCGTGGGCCGCCCCTCGTCGGATCTCGGATTAGCGGGACTGTACGATCAGCCCTCAGCGCCGCTTGCGAACGGATGCCGGGCCGCCTTGTACTTCTGCAACACCTCATCGATGGTCGGCTTGCCCTGGAGAGCGCGCTGGATCGATTCCTTGGTGGCCTGATAGTTGTAGTCGAAGATCTTCTTGTCGTTCTCGGCCTGCCAATGGATGAACACCCCAACGAGAATGCAGAGGTCGTTCACCTTACTCTTGTCGATCACACCCGAGGCGACACTGTCCACGACCGCCCGCGCGACCGCTGCCTGCGCCGGGCCGAACATCTGGACCGCCTGCTTGGCGCCCTTGATCGTGACCTTGTTGAAGAGCACGGTGTCCGGTTTTGCGGGGAGGTTCGGTGTGACGACGGCAAGGAGATGGTTGAAGCCATCGGTATTGGTCGAGAGCGCATTCACGAAGGCCGCGCCCACTGGGCCACTCTTGGAGCCGATGATCAGGTCGATGTGGGCAATCTCGTTGCCTTCTCCCACCAGCGACTCACCGATGTAGAATTCACCTGCCATAACCGCCTCCGTATCCGTTTTGTTGAAGAAGGAGAGAATCTCGCGCCACATATTTTCGCTCGACGTTGGCCAAGGGTGAGCTCGGATAGGAGCAGCGTGGGAGAACGGACGACCCACTCACGCAGTCCCGCAAGGCGGGTAGCTCAGCGCGCTGAGTAACTTTGCCGTACGTTGAGGCCCCTAGTATGAAACCCGCATTACTAAGTGTCAAGTCGGATGTGCTGGCACTTTTTCGAGGACGCACTGCATCTCGTGGCTGCAGAACCCGAGCCTCCGGGTTACGGCATGTGTTCGGGCTGGCGACTCGATTGCCTTGCATTCGCCTCCAGCCAGAGACGATCAGGTCATCAGCCACTCATCTTTCATCATGTGTAGCAACGACTTAGGGGCTGGCACGACCCTCGCAATTCCTGGCCGGTGCGGTTCCCCCGTCCACCAGTCGAGGCCTATATGAAGACCAGCACTCGTGCATGGTCGTTGGTCGCAGGTCTGGCGTTGATGGCGACTCAGCTTCACGCGCAACGCGTTTCAGCAGAAGTCGTGGTTCGCGGCGGACCAGTTGCCGGGCGCGTAGCAGTAGGCGACGGATACTCCAGCTACCGCCGCCCGGTGCGCCGAGTGGTGGTGGAGCGTCACGCGCCCCGAGTGGTGCGAGTCGAGCGGTTCCGCCACCGCCACGGGAAGCATTGGAGGCGTCATGGGTATCGAGCGGTGGTTGTCTACTGCATCGACGGCCGGTACTACGACCGAGCTGGCTGGGGTCACCAGCGGGGTCATGATGTCGTGGTCTATGGCCCATAGCCAATAGCCCTTAGCTATCCTTCACCATGCACCCCTCCCGCGACCACCACCTCCCGCCCGATCCCGACGCCTACCGCCATGCTCCTCACCCGAAAGGCCGGATCGTCGTCATCGCTCCCACGCGGGCCGCGTGCGAGACGATCGAGCTGGCCCTCCGCACCCATGTCGAAACCCTCCTCGAGCGGGAGCACGGCGACGAGCTGAGGAAATGGGCCGCCGAGGGCAAGGCATTCGGGATCGTGGCGGGCACCGGTACGGGGAAGACGCTGGGTATCCGACCGATAGCGGAGTCGATCCTGCGGGAACCGCTTGCCGTAGGGGTGGTGAACCGGGAACGAGAAGCGACGCCGGAGACGCCCAGCTGGAACGTGGTCATCGTGACCACGGGCATCGCCCGCCGCTGGTTTCAGGATGATCTCATCACCGCGCGCGACACGATCATCGTGGACGAGATCCATCAGACCTCGGCCGAGCTGGAGCTGTGTCTGGCGCTCGGCAAGCGCGCGCGCAGCAGGTTCATCTGGTTGAGCGCCACGGTGGATCCCACCTTTTACCACCAGTACCTCAGTAGCTCCGAAGTACTGGCTACCCAGGCGTTCGATCCCAATCTCAAGGCCAAGGTCGAGGTCCTGCCGCAGCAGCCGGAGGAGTTCCTCAACGAGCGCTACGTGCGCCGCCTGATCAAGGAAAAAAGGGGTGTAGCGGTGTTCGTACCGACTCGGGCCGAAGTCGAGAAGCTGGCGGCGGGTCTCGGCGCCCAGTGGCCACGTTTGACCACGGCCTTCTATCACGGTGGAGAGCCGATCCGGGTGATCCGTCCGTTCCTGGAGGGTGAGGTTGAGCGTCCATTCCTCCTGGCGATGACGGCGGCTGGTCAATCGGCCCTCAACGTCCCCGGCCTGGATACGGTCGTCATCTATGATGCGAGGTACGGCAACGTGGTGGACCGGGGGCGCAACGTGCTCCATCGCCTCCATCTCGGCGCTAATGAAATACTCCAGATGGCGGGACGGGTGCACGGGCGGGTGCCCAATGGAGAAGTGACCATCCTGAGCGATCGGAAGCTCGACTTCACCTCGCTCCGCCCCACGCCTCCTGAAT
>CAZASU010000014.1:0-36961 GCA_964487785.1 uncultured Gemmatimonadaceae bacterium
CCCCGCCGCTGACTCCCGAGGCCGAGCGGGAGCTACGCCGCGTGCTGGACGAAGCTGCTCCCGTCGAGGAAGACCCCTCGAAAGGGTGAAACGAATGGGGGCCGGCCTGCAAGGGCGCACGCTGTGCGCCCCTACTTGCCGACCCCCATCCGCATGCTTGCTCGCCGTTCAGGGACCGCCACTAGCGGTCCTCCTCCGACTCGCACTCATCCAGCGAATCGCTCGCTATTCTGCCGGATACCAGAATCGAATCACTCACCGTGTCCACCGGGGCGGTGCTCGAGTCACTCACCGTCACAACCGGCACAATGCTCGAGTCAACCACCTCCGCACCACGCCAGGTCTCGATGTTCGCCTGGAACTCGCTGGAGAGCGCCGCCAGGTCCACGGGGGTCGACTCCGATTTCTGCTCCCCGCCGGTGACCCGGGCCAGGCCGATCGACGCCTTCTCGTAGGTGCTGTCCACCGCGATCGCGGCTTCGTACGCCTGTGCCGCGGCAGTGGGGTAGCCGGACCGCTCCAGCGCCGTGCCCAGGTTGTTGTGGAACACCGGAGCGTTGGCTCTAAGCTCGACGGCCCTGGCAAGCGGCGCCAGCGCGTCGGAGCTCCGATCCTGCTGGATGTAGATCAGTCCCATGTTGTTCATCGACCAGACATCCCGCTCGTCGAGGGAAAGCGCCCGGCGATAGGCCTGAATCGCCCCCTCTAGGTCTCCCAGCTCGTACCGCGCCCGGCCAAGCAGACGCAGCCCTTCGTTCGACATCGGCTCCAGCGCGAGAGCCTTCTCGATCCGCTCCAAGGCCTCCTTCGGGTGACCGCTCTCCAGCAATACCCGGCTGGAGTTGAACAGGCTCTTTCGGTGACCGGGATCGAGCTGAAGCGCCTGGTCGAAGGCGTTCAGGGCCTTCTCCTGCTCGCCGGTCTTCCAGGTGGACATCCCGAGCATGTAGTGACCCCAGGGGTTCTCCGGATGGGTTGTGCTATACCCGGTGAAGAGCTCGGCCGCTTCGGGGTAGCGTCCCGCGCCAAAGGCGGACTCGGCGCTCTCATAGGAGACGGCCGTGACGGCGCCAGGTGTCTCGGTGTCAGCCGAGGCCGGCGAAGCGGCCGATACCGTCGGGGTAGCGCCGGCAGAGGTGGAGGTGGTCTTCGGCTGACCCGAGCGGCCGCATCCCGCGGCAAAGGGGATCAGGATGGAGAGGACAAGCATCGGATAACGTGCGAGCGTGCCGGACATGGAGTTCCTCCTTCAGTGTGGCGCGTCGGCGCCGTGAGTGGCCAGTGGACGGCAGCACTCAAGGCAAGCGGACGGCCACACCGGTAACGGCCAAGGAGGTTTGCAGAGTGGGTTGGACTGCATGGAGTTATGCCGAGCGCCGAAGAAGCCGGAGCCGGCGATTGTGTTCCGGCGGACACGGTGGAGGGGGCTGCTCGTGTCCGCCCGGACACGTCAGGCCTGAGGTCACCTCACTCCCTTTTGAGGTCGAGACGCCGCATGATCTTGAGCAGGCTCGCGTGATCGGCCAGGCCCAGCTCGTCGGCAGTACGGGTGATGTGCCAGTCGTTCCGCTCCAGGGCGGCCACCACGATCTGGCGCTCGGCCTCGGCCTTGAGTGCGTGGAAGTCGCGTCCCGCCGGGGCCGGCTGCACCCGGACCCGGCTCTGCTCCTGGATCTCGACCGGTACGTGCTCGGGGCGAAGCACCTCGCCATCGGCGGCGATGATCATCCGCTCGATGATGTTGCGGAGCTCGCGCACGTTGTTGCGGCTCCAGTCGTAACCCATCAGCAGCTCGAGCGCGTCGCCCGAGAGCTTCTTGGGCCGCATGCGGAACCGTTCACAGATGGCGGTGACGAAGGCCGGAGCCAGCTCGGGAACGTCGGAGAGCCGGTCGCGCAGCGGCGGCACCAAAAGCACGTGAACGCTGAGCCGGAAGTAGAGGTCCTGACGGAACCGGCCGGCGGCCACCTCTGCCTCCAGGTCCCGATTGGTAGCCGCGACCACTCTCGCCTCAACCGAGATGGAGCGATTGCCGCCGAGCCGGGTGACCTTTCGCTCCTCCAGGACGCGCAAGAGCTTGGCCTGAGCCGCGAGCGGCAGCTCGCCGATCTCGTCCAGAAACAGGGTGCCGCCCTCCGCGGACTCGAAGGCTCCCTTACGGGTGTTCGCAGCCCCGGTGAACGCCCCGCGCTCGTGACCGAAGAGCTCGCTCTCGACCAGACTCTCGGGAAGCGCCGCGCTGTTGATGGCGACGAACGGAGTGCGTGGACCCGGGCCGAGCCGGTGCAGATCGCGCGCGACGAGCTCCTTGCCGGATCCGCTCTCTCCCATGATGAGAACCGGACTGGGAATCGGAGCGACACGTGCGATGGCCTCCCGGAGCCGGCGAATGGCCGCGCTATCCCCAATCAGTGAGGTTTCGCCCAGCTGGCGCTGCAGCGAGGCAACCTCGTTCCGAAGCCGCTTTCGCTCCAGCACCGTCTCGACCTCCCGGACCACCCGCTCCATCGGCTCGGCCTTGTCGATGAAGCCGTATGCTCCGAGACCCACGGCCTGGATACATCGGTCGTAGTCACCGGTGCCGGTATAAACGATCACCGGCACCTCGCTTCCCTGCTGACTCATGGCACGCAACACCCCGAAGCCGTCCATGCCGGGCATCTCGAGGTCGAGGATCATGCAGTCCACTCCCGACCGCGTAATCAGGTCCAGGGCCTCGCTGCCGTTGGCCGCGGTCATAACGTCGTAACCTCCGACCCGCTTGAGGTCGTAGGCGTACTGCTGGGCCAGGGCAGGCACGTCGTCCACCACGAGCACGAGGGTCATGGGGCCGCCCGGACTCCCGACTCGGCCGGTAGCTCGACAACGAAGCGGGTCCCGGTACCGGGCTCGGTCTCGACCCGCAGGGTGCCGTTCAGGTCGAGAATGAGGCGCCTCACGATCGAGAGACCAAATCCGGTATCGAAGGCATGGTCCAACTCCTTCCGTGTCATACCGGAGCCGGTATCCGCCACGCTGATCCTGACCCTGGGCGGCTCACCATCCCCGCCCGCCGGCTCGGTGGTCACGGTGACCGTGCCACCGGAGCGCCCTCCGAGGCTGTCTACGGCGTTACCCACCAGATTCTCGAGAATTCGCCGAAGCATCAGGGGGTCGCCCAGCGCGCGTGGGAGCCGCTGGGTCAGGCTGGCGTGGAGCACGGTACCGCCGGCCACGGTGTTGCGAAGCACCTCTTCCACCACTGCGTTCACGTCGCACGGCGTGCGCTCGATAGTCGGCGAGAGCCGGGCGTAGTTTCGGGCCAGCGTCTCCAGGTATTCGACGCTCGAGTCCAGGGTGCCCTTCCGCTCTTCGAACACCGCCGGCAGGAGTGCCGGGTCTTGCCGGGCGACCTGGGAGAAGTGGCGGAGCACGTTTCGGATCGGGGCCAGTCCGTTCTTGATATCGTGATTCACCTGACGCGCCAGATCGCCCACCGCCGCCCTGCGTTCCGCCTCCCGGAGGCGGGCCGAGCTGTTCCGAAGCCGCTCGGTCATGCCGCCGAGCAGACGGGAGAGGGCTCCGATCTCATCCTGGCGTTCACTGTCGAAGCTCTGGTCCAGCCGGTCCAGGTCAATCTGCGAGGTCTTCTGGGCCAGCTCGCGGAGCGGGCGACTGATGCGGGAGGAGAGCCAGCCTGCCAAGGCCAGCGCCGCCGCCACCGTGAGCCCCACAGCCAGCAGGAACCAGCGATCGACGCTTCGCTGCAACGCCTCCAGGGTACCGAGTGACTGGGTGACCACGAAGCGAGCCGTGTCCAGAGCAACTCCAGTTCCACTCAGGAGATCCAGGTAGGGCACCGGGATCTCGCGGAGAACCCTCGCACCAGCGGACGATACCCGCTCGCGACCGGGATAGACCAGGTCAACCGCGAGGTCCCGGTCGCGAACCAGCCGATCGAGTAGTCGGGTCTCGGCCGCGACACCGCCCACCACGCTGAACTGCCGGCCACCGACCCGGAACGAGTCTACCCGCGCCAGCGCCAGGAGGGGCGTTTCCGGGGTGCGCGTGCGCACCAGGGTCATGGTGCCTGCAGCCGTGGCAAGGAGAGCAGGCAGCTGCGGCTGCAACTGGTCGAACTCGTTCCGGAAATGCCCGGAGCTGAGAATTCTCCCCGTGCTGTCCTGGATCTGCAGCATCGAGAGGCCCGAAAGCCTCATGGCGTTGCCAGCATAGTCGAGCAGATACCGTCGAGAGGCGGCGTCGTCTTGTAGCGTGGCGAGACGAAACCGGTTGTCACGAGACAGGTCCGAGATGAAAGCGCTCAGCCGGCTCCCGACGGTGGTGCCTTCCCTCACGAGGTCGGTTTCGATCACCTCGGCCATGGAGCCCACTCGCTGCTCGTACTCGGTCCTCAGCCGGCGCTCCATCTCCTGGCGCACACCGAGCGCGAGTGCGCCAAGCGGCAGGAGCACGGCAATCAGAAGGCCGAGAAAGAGGCGGGTGCGGAAGCTCATGGCTCCGTCACTCGAATGGTCCCGTCCCACTCCACCGTCAACGGTGGGGCCCCTCTCCGGACTATGGCGTATGCCCTGGTGTCGATCAACGGGAGCAGCCGCGCGCCTGCAGGCCAGAGGGACCCATCGCGACAGGGCGCGAGCGACTGGCGTGGAAGGCCGATGACGTAGGCACGCTCCGAGGCGCCGCGAACCGCCGTGGCAAATTCCGCTGGGTCGAGGCCCGCGGCTCGCAGTCCGGTAGAAGCGAGCGCCACGATTCGCTCTGCAAGACCGCGGGCTGCCTCATCATCCTTGCGGTAGACGACGCGGGAGGATGGGTTACCCGAGTGCAGGGTCGAAGTAGCCGGGCATGCTTTGAGGTCGCTCCACCAGTAGGGGGGCTCGGCCGCACGGGCCCCGGCCCGAACCGCGTCTTTCGCGAGGGAGCTCCGTACGGACGTGGCGTTGAGGTTACCCGCCAACTCTCCTTGCCGGTCTCGGGCCTCCAAAAGGACGTAAGTGCGCGACCAAGGCAGGGGAAAGGTGACGAACTCGGCGCGGTTTGAGACATAGTCGACCAGCGCGGGATCCCGCGTGACCACAAGGTCGACCTCTCGGTCGAGCGCATCCCGGGCATCGCCGTTCGGGTCAAACTTGAAATCCACTACCGGCGCGCCTTGTCGGGCCGGGAGGTCGATCCCACCAGGTTCTTTGCCCATCGAGGCCATACCGGTCATCACCGCCAGGGCGGGATCGGCGAGGAAGCGAGGGATGGAGTCTCCACCTCGCATCGGCACTCGCAGATGCCGGTCATCGAGCACGACGGCAGAGTCTATACTCCCGGCCACAACGTCAGCGGTCACTGGCCAACCCGGCCCAAAGCTAGCGCCCTCCCGGAGGGTAAAGGTCCAGCTCCCGCCTGGATCGGCAATCCAGGCGTCGGCGAGGCCGGGACGCACCGTGCCCTGGCAATCCAGCTGGATCACGTTATGGAACAGGTTTCGGAACAGGAAACGCTCGCTGTCGTTGGTGGGAGACAGCGCATGCTCAATGTTGCGCCAATCCACCGGCTCCAGCAGCGCCACGGTGAGAGTATCGAGTCGGTTCGGTGAGTCCGCAACCAAACGACACGGGTCGTGCTGGTCAGGAGCAACAGGAGATTGGGTGGGCTTCGGGGCGCAGCCGAGGACCAGCAGGGAAAGCGTGAGGACGCCGCACAGCGCGGCTGGCTTCAGGGCTCCGCGACCACGAATGGGCTGCCCCCGAGTCTTGCTTTGAGGTCAGGCAGTGCCGCCACCGCTTCGGGACGGGTCGGGTAATCTCCGACCCGAACCTTGAAGAGCCCGCCCTCCTCCACCGTCACCGAGGCCAGGCCCTGAGCTTTCAGCCTCGCGGTCACGGCGGCGGCAGCAGCCCCGGTGCGAACGGCCGTGATCTGAACCCGGAAACGCCCGGTGGAACCTGGGGGTCGGCTCGCTACGGGTGCGGGCTCGGCTCGAGGCTGTGTCGGAGCCGCCGGCTGGGGTTGCGCCGGAGCTGGCGTTGCCGAGGGGGACGGTGCGCTTGCCGGTGCGGGTGTGGAGTCGGTCTGCTCCGGCGGAAGAGCCGCGGTATCGGTTCCCCTGCTCGCCAGTCCTGGTTGAGAATCCGTAGCCGTCCGAGAGGCCACCGCTCGTATCCCCGCACAGCGCTGGTCGAGATAGCCGAGCTGGTTCTGCAGCTCGATGTTGCTGCTGGATGCGGCGAGGCCGTCCGCGACCCAGCGGCACGCCAGCTCCGGGTTCTTCTGATCGAAATAGGTGCGAGCCGCCCAGTAGGCCGCCTGGGGCAGGAGAACGCTTCCAGGATAGTCCTGGCGGAGGCGCTCGAGGTTTCGGGCCGCGCCTGGGAGATTGCCGCTGGCATAGTCCAGCTGGACCAGGCGCAAGAGCGCGTCGTCGGCCCAGCTGGAGGAGGAGTACTCCACCGCCACGCGCTGAAGGGTACGCCGCATCTCGTTGGCGTCGCTCGCTACCATGGCCTGGGTGTAGATGATCTGAGGATAGAGGGTATCGGTCGGCGACGTCGCCGCGAGCAGGCGACGCACCTTGGTTCGGGCGGACTCGCCCCCGCCCTCCTGAGCCTGGCGGATGGCGTCCACCAGGCGGGAGTCCGTCTGGGAGAGGGCGGGAAAGGCGGGAAAGGCGGTAAGTGCGGGAAGGAAGACCAGCGCCCGCGCAACCACGGATCGCCACATCAGCCGGGCACGATTGACCTTCCCCTCCTTCCCGCTCATGCCGCCTCCGCGGATGGTATCCCGATCTGCAGCACCAGATTGGTCAGCAGCCCCTGAGCATCGGATATCGTGGTGTTCTTGAGCGCTTGATCGGTGTCTCGGGCCCCGCGAAGCGCGGCGCGGATCCGTCGGCCCGGCCACTGCGGAGCCCAGCCGCTCCAGCGGCTGGCTTCCTCCTTGTAGCCTAGCAGGCCGAAGGGCCGGGCGCTGAGCAGGCTTTTGAGGACGGCCGCTTCCAAGTTACGTCCCCGCATGCCGCGGTCGTAGTGCGCCCGAGCGATGCCGAGTCCCACCAGCGCGGTGCCGAGCGCCGTCAGGAGCTTGACCCCCGTTACGCCAGGCTGAGCCAGAATCGACGGCAGCAGCGAGGCTGCACGACCGGTCTGGCCGTCCAGCACCGCCTCACGCCAATCCCAGAGCGTCTCGCCGTGACGAACCCCAACCAGGTCGCCCACCCGCTCGGCCGTGAGCGGCTCTGCCGGCAATGAGGCCAGCTTGGCGAGCTCGGAGGTGAGGGCGCTCAGGTCGGAGCCGACCGAACGCATGAGGTGCTCCGCGGCATCCGGCTCCAGGGTCACACCCAGCTTGGCGGCCCGATGCGACAGCCACTTGCGGGCCCGCTCCGGTGGGAGCGGATCGAACCGCACGGTATACGCGCCGGCGGCCAGCTCCCTGTCCTCGGCCTCCTCGGCCGAGCCCTGGACCATGATCACTACGGTCTCAGGGCTGGGACGGTGAAGATACTTGATGAATTCGGCGCGTCCCTTGGTCTTTCGCTTCCAGCCTTCGATGTCGCGGAGCAAGACCACTCGCCGGTCGGCCAGCATGGGAAGCGTGTTGCAGAGGGTGTGGACCTCTTCTGCATCTAACGAGGCCGCCGAGCGTTGGTCGAAGTTGAAATCGCGAAGCGTGGGATCGAGCGCCCGATCCAAAATGGTCTTGACGGCTTCGTCCTTCAGAACGTCTTCCGGGCCATAGAGGTAATAGACCGGCGCCAGGCCGCCCTTGTTGAGCGACCGAGACAAGGACTCAACCGATTGAGCGGGCATAGGGGAATTGTACTGCTGGCAGGGGGCTAAAGGCTATTGGCTATCCAATAGCCAATAGCCTTCTAGTAGCTCGCCTTTCTCCGAAAAGACTCCACAAACATGAGTCCCACCAGTGTCTTGGCGTCCCGGATCTCGCCGTTGCGTATCATCGTCATCGCTTCCGACCACTTCCGGGTCTGCACCTCCATGAACTCGTCGGCCTCCCGGCGATGCTTCCCGGGCTTCAAGGTGTGCGCCAGGAATATATGTATTCGCTCGTCGGTGAAGCCGGGAGTGGTAAAGATCGTGGTGAGCCGGGAAAGGACGTCGGCGCTCATGCCGGTCTCTTCCTCGAGCTCACGGTGCGCGCAGGTGGAGGGTGTCTCACCCGGGTCGAGTCGTCCTGCGGGGATTTCCCAGATGAAGTCGTCTGCCGCGTGACGGAACTGGCGGATCAGGAGAACCCTGGGATCCGCACTGCGGGGTTCGTCCAGTAGCGGAACCACAGCCGAGGCACCCGGATGCCGCACCATCTCGAGCTGGCCCGTGGATCCGTCGGGAAAGCGCACCGTGTCGAGGTCGAGATTCACGACCTTGCCGGTGTAGATGCGTTCCGTGGAAACGAGCGTCATAAGGATCGCGAGTGGGAAGTGAGAGGGGAGACGGCAGCCCGGATCCACGCGACCGGGATCTTGAATCCCTCGGCGAAGAGATAGCGAAGCTCCAGTACCGGATTGTCCGAGATCGGGCTGTCCTCAGTCGGTGAGGTGTAGGCCTTCAGGTCGGTACGCTGCGCTTCCAGCCGGAGGCGAAACATGTGAAACGGATCGCTTACCAGTATCACCCGATGCAACCGCTTCTGCTCCAGCCACTCGGCCACCGCGGTCATCGAGGCCTGAGTCGAGCGCCCCTGGGGCTGAACCACGACGGCTTCGGAGGGCACGCCATGGCTCACCAAAAACTGTCGCCCCACTGTGGCCTCGCTCGTCGTGTCTCCCCGCCCCATGCCTCCGGTGACGATGATCCTGGGAGCGTGCCCCTCGCGGTACAGGTGGAGCGCGTGGTTCAAGCGTGCCCGCAGCACCGGTGAGGGCCGCCCGTTGTACTGTGCGGCGCCAAGGACGACGATGGCGTCGACCGGCCGGCGCTGGTCCTGCTGGCTCACCACGAGCACCATGACCAGGGCCACTGTGTAGACGGTGGCCGCGGCCAGGAGCATCAGGGCAAGCGCCTGACGAAAAGAGGGGAGAGCGGAACGTCGTTCCGCCCTCACAACTCGAAGGTCTCCCCGTGTTTGGGAATGTGGACTTCCTGCACTCCCTCCTCACCTAATATCGTCGCCATGGCCTCGAGCGGGCCGGCCTCGCCGTGCACCACAAAGGCCCGGCGTACCGGCCCCCCCAGGCGGCGCACCCAGGCCCGCAGCTCGTCGCGGTCGGCGTGGGCCGAGTAACCCCCGATGGTCTCGACTTCGGCCCGCCGCTCATGCTTTTGGCCCAGGATGCTGACGACCTCTTCGCCGCTCTGGATTCGGCGGCCCAGGGTGTGCTCCGCCTGAAAGCCGACAAACAGGATCAGGTTCCGATGATCGCCGATGCCATGTGCCAGATGGTGGAGGATCCGTCCCGATTCCACCATGCCGGAGGCCGCGATGATTACCGCAGGTCCGTGCTGCGCGTCGATCGCCTTGGATTCGGAGACTTCCCGCACGTAGCGCAGCAGGGGGAAGTCGAACAGCTCGTTGGTAGTCTCGATCAGCCTCTCCCGCCGATCGAATACCTCCGGGTGCAGACGGAACACCGTGGTGATGTCCACCGCGAGCGGACTGTCGACGTAGATCGGCACTTCCGGGATCTGCCCGGCGCGATAGAGGCGGTGCAGGCTGTAGACCAGCTCCTGGACCCGTCCCACCGCGAAAGCGGGGATGAACAGCTTGCCGCCTCTCGCCGCGACCCGACGCACCGTTTCACCCAGGTGAGTCTCGGCCGCAGGAAACGGCTCGTGCGGCCGGTCGGCGTAGGTGGCTTCGACAATCAGCGTGTCGATGGGACCCGAGGGCGGTTCGGGATCACGCACGATGGGAAGGCCGCTGCGGCCGATATCGCCGGAGAACACCAGCCGCTGGTTTCCGCCTTCGGTGATCCGAAGATCGATCGTGGCCGAGCCCAGGATATGGCCCGCATCGAGAAACTCCAGCGCCATGTGCTTACGGAGATAGAAGACGCGGCGATAGGGCACTCCGACAATGAGATCCTGCACCGCGATGGCGTCCCGCAGCGAGTAAAGTGGCTCGGTCTCGGGCAGGGCCTTGCCGCGGCGCAACAGGAACTCGTGGTCCTTCTCCTGGATGTGGCCCGCATCGGCCAGCATCACGGCACTCAGGTCCCGGGTGGCGGGCGTGCTGTACACCGGGCCATGGAACCCCTCCTTGACCAGGAGCGGAAGCCGGCCGGAGTGGTCGATATGGGCGTGACTCAGCACTACGCCATCAATTCGCCGGGCATCGAACGGCAGCCGCGCGTTCAGGGCGTGGGTCTCCGCCCGGCGGCCCTGAAACAACCCTGCGTCGAGCAGGATTCTGGCTCCTGCGGCTTCGAGCAGGTGCATCGAGCCGGTGACCTGGCCAGCGGCGCCCCAGAAGGTCAGCCGAGTGGCGGTCATCTGATGGCTTTCCCAACACTGTTCACGCTTTTCTTCTCCACGCCTTTCACCTCGTACCGAAGAGTCTATCGCCCGCGTCCCCCAGCCCGGGCAGGATGTAGCCGACATCGTTGAGCTGCCGGTCCAGCGCGGCCGCGAACACCGGCACTTCGGGATGGCTCTCGAGCATCCGGCGAACTCCTTCGGGGGCCGCCACCAGGCACAGGAATCGGATGCGGCGGGCTCCGGCCTTATTCAGGGCGCCGACCGCGGCAACCGCGGACCCCCCGGTGGCGAGCATGGGGTCGAGAATGAAGAAATCCCGTTCCATCTCGTCGTGGGGGATCTTGAAATAGTAGTCCACCGGCTGGAGCGTCTCATGATCTCGATAGAGTCCGATGTGCCCCACCCGGGCCGAGGGAATGAGCTGGGTGATGCCGTCCACCATACCGAGGCCGGCCCGGAGAATCGGGACCAGGGTGAGCTTCTTTCCCGCCACCTGGCGGCCGGTGGTGCGCTCGAGTGGCGTCTCGATCTCTACCTGCTGAGTGGGCAGATCCTTGGTCACCTCATAGGCCATGAGAGTGGCGATCTCGCCGACCAGCTGCTTGAAATCCCGGGTGCTGGTGTGCTTGTCCCGGAGAATAGAAAGCTTGTGTTGTATAAGTGGGTGAGACAGGACGGTGAGATTGGGAAAGGTGGGGGGCGGCATGGGGGGGAAATATGACAGGGGAGGCCACGGCTGTCACCCTGAGAGGAGGGCCGCACGGCAGCGAGAGGTGTCACCCCGAGTGCAACGAGGGGGCCGCAGCTCCACCTAAACTGCCCAGCTAAAAATCCCTTGGGTTCCTGCGCTGCCCTTCCTATATTTCCCGCCCCTACGGCCAGGTAGCTCAGTTGGTAGAGCAGCGGACTGAAAATCCGCGTGTCGGGGGTTCAATTCCCTCCCTGGCCATTTGAGTTTTGTTCAAGCAGCACATCACATTACGCCCCACTCGCCCGGCCCTCACCTCGTTCACTTGCCCGCCGATTGTACCGTAATTGTCCTGCTCTCGAAGGGCAGCACTGTGCGACTCCCGCCCGGATGCAGCAGCGCGAGCTTAGCAACGCCTTCGCGCAGGTCCTGTTCCGCGACAATGGCGTAGCGGTTGTATACCGACTCGGTCTTGTGGCCTGTGAGCTTCATGGCGACAGACCGGGGCACACCCGCGCGTTCGAGATTTCGCACCGCTGTCCGGCGCAGGTCGTGTTGGATCATTCCAACGCAGCCGGCGCGCGCGCAGGCACACACCCACGCGGCGCGGAAACCGCGGATCTGCCGACCCTCGCGGTGAAACACCCAGGGGACCACCTGCCCGAGCCGCCGTTCGACGGCCGATGTGTAGTCGCGTTGGTGGCGTAGCACCCTCTCAAGCGCGGGGAGGGCGGCGAACGGGAACGTGCGCCCCTCACGGTTCTTTGTCGTGCCAGGCTCGAGCCGGACCACGCCGGCGCTAAAGTCCACCTGTCGCCACGCGAGCGGCAGTACCTCCGAAGGGATGCGCCAGCCGGTAAGGTGGGCGAACTGCACGACGGGCCGCACGGCGTCGGGGAGCTCTGTGAGCACGGCCGCGAGCTCGGGCGCTTCGAAGAACCCTTGCCGCGCATTGTTGATCTGCAAGCGGTGGATCTTCGGCCGCGCAGGGAGTTGGCCACGGTCCACGGCGAGCGTGAGCATCCGCTTGAGTGCCGCGAGCTCGTTCTGGATCGTCGCGGACGCCGCTCCCTCGGCCTGCCGCTGCACGATGTAGGTGTCCGCCCGCTCGGTCGTGATGTCGAGTGCCCGTGCGTCGGCCCCGAAGAAATCGCGGAGGTGATCGACAGAGTTTTGGGCACGCCGGATCGAACGGCGGCCGTTCACGCGGTAATCGTTGAGGAGCCCGGCGGCGAGGTCGGCAAAGGTCACCCGCTCCGCGTCCGGCCCGATCAGCCGGCCTGTGCCAATCTCCGCCCGCCGACGATTCAGAAGCTTCACGGCGTCGGCGTGGACAGCCGAGTGCGTGGACTCGCGGCGGTCCTGGCCCCGGTACCCGTACTGGATCCACCAGACCTCCCCGCGACGGTAGATGCGGCCGAGGCCGCGCGCGCGCTGCGTCATGGTCTCCCCCTCCTGTCTGTCGTGGCTCGCCGAAGCTGCGCCGCCGACCGCTGGCACCGCTCACCCCACCGCTTGAGCGCCGCGGCTACCTTCGCCGCGACCACTGGCGTGGCCGCCCGCTCGCCGCCGAGGACCATCACGAGAAGTGCGTGAGAGACGCCGGCCTCCCGGGCCAGGGCGCGGAGGCTGCACGGGGCGGCTTTCACCGCGCGGATAAGCTGCGTCGTCAACCGGTCCATGTAAGCGTTACCATTATGGTCACGCGATAGCCTACCCGCAAGGGGCCGGCAACTATCGGCGGGTCTCTACCCAGCGGCGGAGTCCCACCTCGCTGAACCGGAGCGCCTTCGGAGAGAGGTGGCGCGCAAAGGGCAGTGTACGAGCATGGCGGTAGAGCCACCGCGGCGCCACGCCCAGGAGCGGAGCCGCCTCCTCGACTGTCAGTAGGCGATCCTCGCGGGGCGGGGCGACTGCGGAGCCACCCTTACCGTTACTACCCGTGAACGGCCGGAGCTCTGCAACAACCGCGCGATAGACGCTCGCGAGAGGGGCTGTCGCCCCCACCGCCTCGGCTTCTGCGGCCCGTCGCTCGAGCTGATCGAGGACATCGGGGAGCGTCACCGATGTCCTCCCGACGCTGGCTGCCGCGCCTTCTTTGGCCACCTTATTTGTGCCGCATCCCGGCGCTGCCTCCGCATTTCCCGCCCGTGGCTCGTGCGAACACCAGACTCACGGGCACTCCACAGGACTCGCAGCCCTGTTTCACACAAAACACTGCGCGAGGTGGGGCGGCTCCCTCGGACCTCACCGCCCTGGCGGGGGTGGAGGTCATCCGGGGACTGTGGTGCGCGCACAGTCTCTCCCATCGGCCCCATCTACACCGCGCCCACAGGTGCCCGGCCGAACCGCGCCGCCACTTGAGCCACCGTGAAGTCTGGCGCCGGTGCGTCGGGGTTCACGCCGTGCACCGTGCTGGCGCTCAGAAGCTCGATCAGCGTTTCCCGCACCACCGGCGCCGCCGAACCCGCCGGAAGGGCCTGTGCGGTCAGGAGAAGGGCCGCCCGGTAGTCGGGGCTCACGCGGCCTGCCCCTCCGCCTGGATGGCAAGACGCTCAAGCCGCTCTTCTTCTCCGGTTTCCTCCACATCGCAAACCACTACTCCACCCCCCTTAGAGGGGGGGTGTTGGAGTGGAGTGTATGGCCGTTGCTCCCGGAGTCTTTTGGAGTTCTCTTGGAGTTGGAGTATCTCTCGGCCTGCCTGAGAGACAACCCACCGTTTGCTCCCGTGCACGGGCTGCACGTAACCCGCTATCACTAAACTCTTTCGCGCCGAGTAGAAGCTTGAGCCGGGGAGTCCGCTCGACTTCTCCCAGACCGATGTAGAGACCCCGTCACCCAGGGAGATGTCGTCTAGAGTCTTTAGGAGTTTCCGCGCCTTTTCTGTCAGCACTCCAAGAGTTACTCCAGTCGTCACCACGAGGCTCTGAAGGCAGGGCTGGAGGCAGAGGGCGATCCCGTCGCCGGCCTCGTCGTCACGCTGCTTCTCGATCTTGAGCTCGAGTCCCCCTTCAGCCCGCTTGAGTGCGAGAATGGTGTCCGCCGCGGCCTGGAGGGATGACCCGCCGCGCATCCGGTCCTCGTTCCACCCGGTATGATGGACAGCGAGAACGGCCCCCTCAGTAGCGGCGCGGATATGGTTGAGCCCCTCGACGGTCAGCTCACGGTCAGCGTTGGAGTTCTCATCGGAGCCCGCGGAACACCGGCTAAGGGTGTCAATCACCGTCAACGCGATCGGTGAGGGTATCTGCTCTCTGAGCTGGGTCAGATAGGCCCCGAGGTGCGCGGCGTGGTGGAGGTATACGGCGTCCGGAACGATGGTCAGGTTGGGGACTGAGGCTACGCCATACCATTCTTTGAGAGCGCTCAGGCGCGGCCCCAGAGTCCGGGCACCTTCGGCCGCGAGGTACACCACACGACCGCCCTGGACGGGCCGGCCCAGCCATTCGCGGTCCAAAGCAACCGCCACTCCGAGGGCGAGCGCAAAGAACGATTTGCCCACTCCGGAGGGTCCGTAGAGCACGGCAAGAGCGGAGCTCTGAAGTACACGCGCGAGCAGCCACGAGACGGGCGGAAGGCTTTCGAGGTCTGCGTCAGTCCAAAACCGGAAGTTCGGAGCCATCATGGCATTGGCCCCAATCCGGCGGTAACTGGACGGCGGCGGGTACCGAGCGGTGCGAATTCCTGGCGGGGCCTGGGGGGCCGCTTAACAGCCTGATTCGCCGCACTAGGCGCGGAGCCGCGGAGCTTGGCGAGGAGTGCCCTTCCGGCCTTTGAGTCCGGTGTTTCCTTGCTCCCGTGGAGCCGCAGCAGAGCCCAGTCCATGAAGTAGTGGGCGCCACTCAGGTCGCCCTGCACCTCGAACTCGAGGGCAGTCTTCTCGTGGCAGGCTGCCGCCCATACGTCGTCGAACGTCCACGTCACCCACCGGTCCGGGTGACCGCGAACTCCACACCGCATCTCCTCATGCCAGCGAGCGAGCGCGCCGACGCGGGGAATGGAGTTACTCACTGGGCAGCCCCCGCCTCACTACTCAGCCTGCCTTATGGTCACTGTCACCGGAGAGGTCAGGCCGGCGCGGATAGCGAGTCCATTCTTCACGTACCGTCCTCCGTCTTTTTTGTAGCGATCTCGCGCATCTCAGCCATGACATCAAAGGGTTCTCGAAGGATGGCGCGGAGGTTGCGGCGACCTCGGATAGCATCGCTGCTATACCACCCGTGCTTCCACGCGTTTCGGTTCCCCAGCGGGGCACCGCGCTTGCGACCCGGATGCGATTGTTCCTTCGAAATCACTCACCCCCCCCTTCTCTGGATGTCCCCTTCTGGAGTACGAGGTCGCCGACTATCGCCTGAGCCCCTCCTGACACGTTCACGTGCTGCACAGTCACCGTTTGCTGTCCGCGGCTCCGATAGTCTTTAAAGGTCCTGACTTGTTCAGCAAAAGTGCGCATGAGCCGGGTCGCCCGCGAAACGCAGGCGTCCACAACGGCTGATGGCTGGTCCTTGCAACGCGCTCTCCCGAGCATTTGCAGTGCTGCACCGTGTGTGGCCGCCATCTGGACCGCGAGCAGCGCCTCGAGATGGTCCTGGGGAGCAAGTCCGTGAACCGTACCTAGCCCAGCAGTACCCCCCTTGCCCGGGTCTTCCAGTCCCATGGCAGCGGTTAACGACTCGATGAGGTAGACTGAGTGGGCTAGACTCTCGGTGTGAAGGAGAGCACCCACGCGCGCCCACCATAGCGTCGCATCATTCGTTGTAGGCGCGAGCTGACCTCCCTGGGTGAGCTCCATCTCAGGAGCTTGCTTCAGGAGGGTCCTGGTCTTCCACTTCGTCACGAGCGCCTCCTCCTCACCAGTCCGCGAGACGCACGGCGTCAGGTCCAACGACGGCGCCGCCTTCCTGTCCTTTTTCTCTAGCGCAGCAGTGTGACTATCGCTCAATGCTCGCTTCTTGTCGCGTCTGCCTGCGTTCACCTGTTGCTTCATACCTAGGACCTCAAGCTGTCGTACAGGAAAAGGGTGAGGGCACGCGAATCATCGGACATTTCAAACCAGGCTCACTGGAGGTGGTAAACCGTCTTTACCATTCGCTCCTCTACCGATTAGTAGGTCAGTCTACGGCGGAGGACCGACGCTCGGCATGGCGCTGCTCGCCGAGAGCCCCTTTAACCTCTTCTAGCTTCTCCCGGCTCACGGCGCGGCTCTTCTGCCCAGGGTGGCTCATCACGCTACTGGCGCGAGGTGCCGCTCGAGAGCGGCCCGGGAGACGTAATAACCCACTCCTGCCTGGTAGCCGCCCTCGATCTCTCCAATCGCAATGAGGCGCCGAACCTGGTTGTAGCTGAGCTTGAGCTGAATCGCAGCTTGGGCGACGGGAATCCGTAGATCGTTCTCAGCCATTCGAGCGCTCGCAGTAGAGGGAGGCCAATGGACGAGAAGCCTAGTCGGAGCGAGAGAGCGAGGTTAGGTTTTCCCGGACAGCCTATTTCCGTAGGATTGTTTCACAAAATTGAAACAGGGCGATGAGGCTATGCCGCGCAGACCAGGGCGACCCAAAAAACAGCGGAAGGCTAGGAAAAGAGGCAGCATGGGAGTTTCCGCGCAGGCCCGCAAAGGGGTACGAGATCGACTTGCCCAACTGCTGGCCGCTCGAGGCTGGACCAGGCAGAGGCTTGCGGAGGGTGCCGAGGTGCAGCCTTCCACGGTCACTGCTTGGTTTACTGACCCTTCAACGCTGCCCAGCGGCCAGAGCCTGTACGCCTTGGCCCTCAATGACCAGGTGTGCCCCCGTTGGCTTCTTTTGGGTAAGCGAGATCTGGCTAGGAAAGGAGTACCTCAAGAGGACTGGCACGCAGCGCTGCTCGGGCGGATAAGGCGTGAGTTACACGAACGAGCCTTCAGCCCCGCCTTTATCGAGGCGTTCCTTCCCGAGCCCTCTGTATTGGCTGAGCAGGTCGTCACTGACTGGCTGTCGAGGGCTGTTTCCGCAGAGACCAAACACTTCAAAGAAGTCAGGATGAAACTACACCTCAACGCCATCCGTCAGCGCCGAATGATCGAGGACGCTTTGCGCATCTACGAGACTCGCGATCCGGCATCCGAACTCCCGGTACCTGCGATCACTATTCGGGCAAGCGACTAGCCGCGCGGAGGTAGCCCCACACACTCCAGCGATGGCAGCGGGCCTTGCGGATCGGGTCTGGGGAGCGGAGGATATCTTGGCCCTCTTGGAGGCTTAGACCCTCATGCTAGCCGTGTTAGTTGTCTGGCTTCTATGCCAGCCACCGATCGTGACCTTACAACAGCCAGCCCAACAGCCACAGCACCAGAGAGGCGAAGAAAAGAACCGTCCCGCAGGCATCGAGCACCCCACCCGAGAGCCGCCCCCCGCTACGTCTGAGGTGCATACCCCGTCCAACGAGCCAGAGGCCCCCGACCAATCCGATCGCCAAGGCCACGAGTCCTCGACCGAGTTGGGGCTCGTTATACCGACCTGGGCGCTGGTGCTCGTCACGGCAATCCTCGCATTTTTCACGTACCGACTCTGGAACGCGACTAAGACGCTTTCGGAGGACGCTCAACGAGCGGCCGAGAGGCAAGCCAGTGAGGTGCGCGAATCGCTGGATATCGGTCGACAAACCATCGAAACGATGGAACGTAACGCGCACCAAGAGCTGCGGGCCTACGTCGTGGTCCATACTGGCAACTTCAGACCGCAAAACAGTGGTAGGGGCAGGTGGCTTGAATGGGAGCCCCGGATCATCAACACCGGCAAGACTCCAGCTCACAACGTGGTGATCGTGGCGAGGGCGGCCGTGATGCCACATCCTCTCCCTCCCGAATTGGATCTGACTCTCACCGTTGGCCCCTCCTCAAGTCGCTGGACCTTGGGTGCGGGACAATGGAGCCACGCGAGGCGGTGGTTGGACCGGATGCTCACCGACACCGAGATGCAACAGGTTATGAACCTTCAGGGGTCCGCGGTCTACATCTACGGCAGGGTCACGTACGATGATGTTTTCGGGGTGGAGCATTACACACACTTCTGTCAGTTCGCGATCTGGGGCAGCGAGGGGTTTGCTGTTGAGGGCAACATGATTGAGCGACACAACGACTCCGACTAATCCCCATATGTGACAATTCATCTTGGCCCATTACCGACTCCCGCCAATAGAGAAGGACTTCAAGCTCCTCATCGGTTATGCGTTCTGCGGCGATCCCTTCTCTTCCCACTCATCCATGAGCCGGTGCAGGGTGGACAGCCGGTACTTGTAGGTCACCCCGGGAGGAAACACGGACGTCAACATGAAGTACAACATGGTTTGTGACTCCGACCTGTAGCGGCACCTCAGCGACTCCGAGCTGCGCCCGAAGGATGCCTCAACGTAACTAGCCTACCCTCCCTGACCTGCTCTAATCCTAGTGAGCCTGCGAGCAGGTCCAGCCGAGCCTGTGTGAGAGTCTGATCGAGCCTGCCGCTCAGTGGAATAGCACCCAGCGACGAGTCTGCCAGGCGAAAATCGAGATCGTACCAGCGGGAAAGTTGCGGCAGGGCTTCGCGGAGGGGCGTGCCGTCGAAGACGAGCGTGCCGGTAGTCCAAGCGAAGTAGGCAGCGGTATCCGCCTGCTCGACTCGAGGCACGCCGTGAGCATCGATGCGGCCCAGCTCACCGGGCCGGACCACGCGCCCGGACTGAGCCGAGTCCTTTGTCTCAATTGACCGCAGCGCCACGCTGCCCGATCGGACCACCACCCGTGCTCCTGGGTTTTCCGGGTAGGCTCGCACCAGAAATTCGGTGCCGAGGGCGGTGGCGACCAGGTCACCAGCCCACACCCGGAACGGCCGGCGCTCATCGTGCTCCACGGTAAAGTAGGCCTCGCCCTCGAGGTTCACTTCGCGCGACCGATCGACAAAGGCCCGGGGATGGCGCAGGGTACTCCCTGCGCCCAGCACCACTTCGGTGCCATCCGGAAGCCGGAACCCAGCCCGCTGCGCGCGCGGCACCGTGACCACGCGCTCTGCCGTTGCCACCTCACTTCGCCCGCCATGGAACAACAGTTCCCGTCCCGCGAGCACGGCGCCGGCTGTCAGTACCGCCGCGGCGGCGAGACCCGCGCCCAATTTCCAACGTGGTCGGGGACGCTCCGCCAATCCGAATCTTGGGGGTGGACACCGCGCCGGAGTGACGCTGTCGAGCTCCGACCGGGTGATGCCGGCCCGTTCCGCCACGCCCTGCCAGTTCGTCTCCAACTCCGCCTGGGTGACCTTGGACTCCTGGGCCGCGAGCGCGTTCCGCAGCGCAGGCAGCAAGGCAGAATGCTCCGGCTCATCCTCCAGCCACCGCTCGAACGCCTTCCGTTCGGCGGGTGTAGCCTCGCCGGCGAGATAACGGTCGAGCAGTTCCCAATCAAGCTCGCTCATGGCGCTCCCGACACGATGAGTGACAGCCTCCGCTTCATACTTTGATAACGATCAAGCGCGGCTCGGTTCTTACCAGAACCAAGCCTCAAGATCAACGGTTGCGTGGCCGTGGCAGGACCATCCTAAGGTGCGCGATGGCCCGCTGCATATGCGCTGACGCCGTGCCGGGCGCGATTCCCAGCTCGGCACCTATCTGCTCATAGGTAAGCTGCCGGCGCCACCGGAGCAGCACGATTTCCTTCTGGCGTGGTGATAGGGTCTCCAAAGCTCCGTATATCGCAGTCTGCAGGTCGTCCGGTTCCCCGCCCTCATCGTCCGCACTCGGACCAGCCTGCACTACGTGCGACATCTCCAAATACGGGTGGGGACGTTGCTCGACCGCCCTATGTCGGAGTCGGTCTCGGGCAAGGTTTCTGAGGATGGTGTAAAGAAGGGCGGCAGGATCAGTATTGGGATCTAGCCGAGCGCGGTTTTCCCAGAGGCGGAAGAAGGTGTCTTGCGCGGCATCTCGCGCGTCCTCCCGGGAGCCGAGGATGCCAGTGGCGTACCGGATCAGTCCTGCCGCTTCCCGATTGAAAAACTCTCGGAATGCGTGGGCGTGGCCCGCCGCGATTCTCCCCGCGAGACTCGCAGGGCACCCTTCACTAGGAGGCACTGGCCCGGATCGGTTGAGACGTCTCGGGAGAGCGAAGCAAGCTATTCTCCGTACGACAGTATCGGCACAGAAAAGTGGGGGACAGATCACGGAACTGAGAGGTAGCGATGCGCGGCGGCGGACCGCAAGAATGTAGACCCCCCTACCCGAGATAACGATTGAGTTCACCTCAAATCTTACAGCCGACGGGTCTGAACTGGTCAAAGAAGCGAAGAGCGCGACGCTATGCTGACCAGGATCGTGATACTACGGTACGCTACCGTGATTCCTACTCCCGAACTCATGCTGCACAGCATACGGCAAGTACCAACGGCAGGAAGGGATGGAATGCAAGCAGTTATGGGAACGCTCGGTTCGAGCTTCACGGAATTAGGATCTGCCGTTGACGTTCTGGTTGATACCTTGAAACGATGTGCAGCTCTCGATATCCAGGTTGTTAGCATTCGGGAGCTCACAACCCTCGGCCTTACCGCCATGGCGTCGTCATGGCCGCGCTCTGTGGTGGTAGCTGCTGTGGTCAGGGCAGCAAGCCGCACGTTGCGACTACTACCTAGTTCGTTGCAAGAGTGCCTCGATGCTTCTCAAGACTTTCGGGCACAAGGTGAGACTGGAGGGGGCGGGGGAGGACTTTGGCGTCCGTGACGACCGCCTTAGCGGTGGTGAATCACACCGCCTCCCGGCAGGTCTTAGCGGATGCACAGGCCTTGAGGGCCTCCCCCCCATGATGAATGCCGTCGGCTCCGTCGCCTTTGCTAGCCACCTGTCGTCGTGCGTGGCGTGCGCCGCTCGCCAAGTTTTTGTCGCAACAGGTCGGCGATCGTGTTGACCTGCGCCCCGTGATCACCATTGGGATCGAACGTCGTGCCCCCGACCCGAGTAGTCTCGTCAAACAGGCCTGGTGGCGCTGTAGTGAACCATACAGGAATTACCCCTCCCTCCTTGAAACGCTCCTTGAACTGTTCAGACTCGAACTTCGTCCAAATGCGCCTCGGATATTCTGGACCGAGAAGAGCCACCACGAACTCGGCGTCCGACTGGTAAATGGGCCGCAAGTAGTCCTCGACGTAGGGAAGGGATTGCCTGACCACATCGGTTAGCCCAAGGACTACCTAACGGTATCCCCCTCAAGGAGAGGGGCCAGATCCGGAAAACGCTGAGCAATCAGGGCGAGGCACGCCCCGACCCTTGCGCCGACCACCGTTTGATGATGGCGTTCATGATACTCCGTGAAGATCGCGACCAAGCGGGCGGGCCCGGGTGCCAGTGTGGCTAGCCCTGGAATGCACCAGATGCCTCCTCCGCTCAAGCCCTTGGGCATGGGGGCGGTGATTTCGGCTGTACCGCGCCTCATTCGACGCCGTTCGAATTCCAGTAGGAGGTGGCTATCACGCGAGAAACCGAGCTCGTCGTATTTCTGCGGATCCGCTGCCTTCAGAACTGGCATCATGGGGACGGCAACCATCTGACCATCGCGGAGTCGAGGCTGCTTCTTGGCGGGATAGCCAAGCGGTAGATAGCAGCTGCCGACACGCGGTCGATAGTCGGTCCGCTCGTTCGGATCCATCTCCGCAAGGTCGATGAACCGGGATCGGCCGAGCTCCGCCACGTGTGTGGTGGACAATGGAAAGACGGCAAGGTCGAACAGATCAGAGCTGCCCGTTGGGGGGGCGGTCCTGTAAAACTCGCCGCCGATATCGATGATCTTCTCGGCCCCCCCGATGCTCAGCGGCTCACCGGGTATGTGAGCCAGCGCATGGGCCGCTGTGAGAAAGAAATGCCGTGAGCCGATCTTGGTGAGGACGGAAGACGCCTCGAGCACAGGCTCGCCCCTCTTGCCGCTGCGATAGATGGGGCAGACCGCATCGAGGAGTGGATTGGCGATGCCGGCGACGGTGTCGTGGAGTCTCGCTGCTAATGCAGCTTCGTCGATGGGCGGAGGCTCGCTTGGCATTGCGTGCGAAATCTAGTGCGGGGGCCTCGGGTAGCCGAGCTCTGCAAGCGAGGAAGGGAGAGGGTCGCTACAACCGTTCTGCTACTGTTTCTGCAGCACAGATCCACAATGGGAGGCTTGGTCGACGACGCGCTCGCCTCCGCTCTTCCTAAGGAACACCTATGGCAAAATACTCCGAGCTCGACTGGCAGACCGTGCGCGAGCACCTGCGCAGCCTGACCACCGAAATGGACGAGGTAGAGCGCTTTCCCGCCAGAAACGTTCGGGTGCTGGGGCGCGGGATCGAGCTGGTGATGCAGCGCCTTGAGGAGCTCGGTTCGGCGCAGCCCAGCCGGGGCTGAGCTTGCGGCCGGGGCTGGATCCGCTATCGAGCCGGGTTGTACAACGAGGGCCAACCGTACTGTGGCGAGAGCCGGGTGGCCAGCTACTGTGGCGTGCTTCCTTTGCGTGGCTTCCCAAACCGCTTCAGCGGATCGAGCGGCATGATCTGCACATAGCCATTCCCAAGGTCGGCGACCCTATGGTTGTTGCGGAGGTCTACGGCCCCGGCAGCCACCAGGCGCTTCGAGTGGGGCAGCCCGAGGAGCGGGTCAGCCAGCCGCTGGCGCGAACTTCGAGGCGAGTCGGTCCGCACGGTTTTGTTCGTTGACTTTTTCATCGTACCCTCAAGGTAAACGGGTGGGCGACCCGTCGCTTCGCTGCCTATTCTCATGCCCGGCCAAGGCTCAGCAGAGCCTACGCCAGAGCCTGCTCGACGAACTTCAACGCTTCCGATCGTACCATCCCCTGGCGGCATCCTGCCGAGATGCGCCTCACCTTGCCGCTGGCTATCGTCTTCTGCGTGGTGACAACGTCGAGGACTCCACCCGCATCCACAAGCTCCACGCGGCGGGTGTAGCTGTCGAACGGGACTTCCCAGACTTGGATACCGGCTCCGGAATCCGGCGTGTAGCGGCAGTCCAGGTTTTGATCCACGACCGCTAGCTGGTTCATCAGGTCGAGAATCGTCGGCTGGCGATCGTCGGGCTTGAGCTCAAGCGCGCCGGTGATGAGCTTACGCAGGCGCTTCGGGATGTGGGGCAGGAACGCCTTCCGGTTCGGGAAGGTCCCGGCGAGGATCACTTTCTCCAAGCCTGAGAACGTCGCGGGCGCCTGGTCGGCGAACTGCTTGAGCCCGTTGCACATCCGGTAGAGCGTAAGCCCAGCTTGGTAGATGTCAGCCGGCCGGCCGACATGGGTCGAATGAAGTCCTTCAGGAGGGAGATGCCGCCCGTAAAGAGATCCATGCTGCGCCAGGCCCGCGGGGTCGAGGTTCTTCGAAATCCCGAAGTCCGCGAGCGCCGCGACGTTGTTGCCGCCGACGAGGATGTTGGTCGGCTTCACGTCCAGGTGCACCAAGTCCTTCACGTGGACGTGGTGCAGACCCTGCAGAAAGTCGAGGCCGTACTTGACGATCTCGCGGACGGTGAGAAACCGCTGCTCGAGCAGGGTGTGCAGCGACCCACGTTCGTAGTACGGCATCGCAAGGTACACATGATCGGCGTCCTGACACGCATACTTCACGTCGACGACGTTCGGGTGTCGCGAGTAGTAGAGCCGCTGAGCTTCCGCGAAGAACTCTGCCTGCGAGGTGAGCTTCGCCTGTTCGACGCGCTTCACGACGATCTGCGCGTCGAGCTGCTTATCGTGCGCGATATAGACGACGGAGTTGCGGCCCTGCGTACCCCCGATCTGGTTGAGGAGCTCGAACCGAAGGTCCGCCGCGATGATCAAGGGGCGCCCCTCACGAGGCGAGTTCAGGTGAGAGCGCCGCGAATGCGACGAGGACGCTCTCGCGCTCCTCGGTCGAGTAGCCATCCCATTCCCCCAGCCCCTGATAGGTCTCCTCGCCATTCACGTAGGCCTTAATACGGGTCCGGTCTTCCTCAAGGTAGCGGGCGATCTGCGCGATCGCGCCGGCGAAGTACCGCTCGACCGGGCTGCTCGATAGGAGCTCTTGGATGACGCCCTCGAGGTTGAGGCGGGGGACGTTCTTCTGCTGGGCGAAGGGCTCGGTCAGCCGGATCCCCGCGCGGGTGGCGCCATATTCGTCCATGATGTCGAGCAGCGTCGTGCGAGCGAAGCGGAGCTGGTCTGGGGTGCCGAGCGCCACCGGGAGGTTCACGTACGCGACATCGCGGACGAGCACCGCATCGTCTTCGTCGGTTACGATGGCGTAGTAGACGCGGGACGGGGTCGCACGGAGACCGATGGAAGTGGCCATGAACCCTGCGTTGGATGGAGTTGATTGGCCGGCCGAGCCTCAATGCTATACCTGCCCACCCGGGGTTGCCAGCACGCGGTCGGCAGCCCCGACACGGTCCGCACTGGAGCATCGCTGGTCACCGTGAGGGCAGCCTCGATCCTAGGGTGCTACCGTTTCTGCTCCCGTTTCTCCGGGCACACGCGGACATTTCCGGGCGGCGAAGCGGGCACCGATGCTCGGTAAGTGACCGTTTCCCGGCAACTTGGCCGGAACCGCTGCCCCAGCGGCACCGACTCTGGATCTGGAGAGTCCTGGTTCGAGCCCGGCCTGACCTGCTCCAGAGGGAGTCATTCGCCTCAAGCCGCGGCCGAGGGTCTGCTCCGGGAGGATCTGAACGCAACAGAATATTGCGTAATGGCGAGGGGCCGTGTCATCCCGTAAGAAGTATCGCTTAGCTCCCAGCCGAAATGGGATACGAGCTGCCAGCATCTGGTACTTTTTCCACCAAGGCAACGAGTTTTATGCGGGACACAGGGATCCCGTAATGGGACTTACGAGTAAGATCAGCTTCCACAGCGGCGGCAACTGGCAGATACGGAACGGTCCATCCACGATTAGGTTCACGCCCACAAAACTGTATTCTCGGGAATGGCTACAAGCCGTCTCCCTTCAGTGGTTCCTTTCATCGGAGACGTTTCATCCCCGGCCAAAAGGACCCGAGTCGGTCCAATTGATCGAGGTTCCAGAAGATAAGAAACTCGTCGTCACCCTCCTTGTCTCCTTGGGTAATTCCAACCCAGACGCACCGGCAGCCGGTGATGGGAAGTTGCTCTGGCAAGAACGACTGAAAGACGGACGCACGATACTGATTCAGCAGACGGCAGTGAGTGAGACGGAGGCCGACCGCGCGTTCGCGCTCCGAGTGAGGCAGAACACCACAATCACAATTACGAATCCAGCTATAGCGGACGACTTTTACGCGGAGGCCACAGAGATCTATTCGGATAAAGTCTCCGGTAACGTACTAGCGATGGTCCCCCTCGGCTTAGATTCTTTGCGGTTCCAAGGGTCTGAAAAAAAACCGCCTGTAAAATGACTGCGACTCGGACTACAAAGCTCCCCCGCTTCGCGCCCATCGTCCCGACCGACCGCCCGGTCCCGTTCAACGATCCGGCCTGGCTATTCGAGCCGAAGTACGACGGCTTCCTGGGCATGGTCTACCTGACCCGGGAGGGCTGCGCCATCTACTCCAAGCGCGGAAAACCGCTTTAGCCGAGCCCAGAAGCTGCGGGAACGGCTCTGCGCCGAGCTCCCACGGCTCGAGGTGATCCTGGACGGCGAGGTCGTGGTTATTGTGGCCCTTCCTGGGCCCGTGGGGGGTGAACCGGGTAGGACAGTTACGGGACAGCGTCCTTCCGGGCCGTTGTTCGACAGTCGGTTAGCGAGGCGCCGCGGATAGAGAATCCCCGGCCGCTCGCGCGCTGTGGGGAGACGATCCCTCTACGGCCTCATTTCGCACTTCAGCGCGAGGTTCAGGGCTGGCTGGACGCAGCGGGCGAGCCGCGCTGGTCTTCTCCAGCCCCCCGCTAGTCGCGGTGGCGGCCTGCCTGTACAGCAGCATCGAGCTGCTCGAGACAGGATTCTAGCTCGTGGTACGCCGCAGTGAGTTCGCACGCACTGGGCTGACCGCGCGCCGCGCGCAGCGCCGCCTGTCGGTTCATGCGGCCGGTCGCCTCGAAAAACAGCACCAAGGCCCTCCTAACCGCCTTCGCCACCGGCACGCTCGCCTCGGGAGCGGCGGCCACGAGCTGAAGCATGCGCTCCTCCGCGCGGTCGAAATGCCCCCCCGAGCGCCTCGATGCCCAGTCCACGGTGACTTCCAGCATCCCGTGAGTGACTCCGGCAACCTCACCCACCTCTTGCCCGCCGAGCTGCTTCACGGCTTTGACCCAGGCATCCACCACCTCCACGGTGGCCTTCATCTCGTCCGGTGCTTCGTCCAACCAGGATCGCACCTGACGGCCTACGGCATATGCCACGGCGCCGACTCGTGCGTCTACTGCCCACTCGCGCTCCTGGTCGCGCTTTCTCTCGGCTTCGCGTCGCTCGACCTCGTGCTGGGCCTGCATCTCGTTGAACTCGCGCTGGAGCTTGGCGTGCTCCGCCTGGAGATCAGTGTTGCGTCGTTGAAGGGCGCGCATCTCCACGTGTGCCCAGATCGCTACGCCGACCAGCGCCGCGGTGAGCACCAGGGTCGCGATGAAGTACCAGGCGCCCCCGGCCTGGCGTACAACCGCATGTAGAGTGTCGGGGAGAGACATGACCCGCACCATCAGCGAGTCCACAGCCTGCGGGACCGCGACCAATACGGTGTCCACCCGGTGTTGCACCTGCTGCACGAACACGCTCGGCCGTCCTCGAGTTGCCCCGGCTCGAATCTACGACGCTCCGAGGGCCCGCGCCGCATCCGCTGGGGATTCTGTATCCACGCTGGCTCGCCAACTCTTATCCGACACCGGCCCCGCCCACCGTTGTCCTGTGATTGTCCTGCTCGCCGCCCCTTGGGGGCGTTAGATTTCACTCCCATGAGTGCCGGCGTCGGTCGAGATTCCCCGCCTTGAAGTGGCACCCGATGAGCCCCACGCTGTTCCATCGACTGCAGCAGTCTGGCACCACCCTGGCGAGCCGCCATGGAAAGCAACAACAACGAGATCACGCGCCACGCCAACTTGCAGTTTCGGTTTCTGGTTGGTGGCGCCGTCTTGTTTGTCGGTTGGCACATCCTGGGCATCGTGCTTCGGAGCTGACAGCAGCGGGCGGCGCGAACCCGATCGGCGGACTCGCTCACGTCCGGGTGACTGGAAAATCGTAACCGGAAGGGAGATGACGGGGAGCATGAAGGGATTTCCAAACCAGATTGCCGATCTCGGAAGGCTGGCGCAGGGCCTACACTGTATCGTGCAACTGCTCGATCAGCGGCAGAATCCAAGGGATGACGGCGTGCTCGGCGAGGCGTTGGTACGCGCGGGGGTCCTCGGCACGGGTCATACGCCCGTGCCGGTTGAGAGATACATACGAGAGCAGCTAACGAAAACTCCTCATAGGCAGAGCTTTCGGACAAGTGCACGGGGTCTCCGCGAACTCTATCGGCTGCTTGGGTTGATTAACGACGCCGGTGCAGCGGTGGCCGTCACGCCCGAAGGGCGTCAGGCCGCCGCCTTTGGTGACGAGCCGCTGGGGGCAGCACAGCTCGAATTCTGGCGACGGATCATCTCCACTTTTCAACACTACGGCGGAGATGGCACGGCATCGCACCCGTACCAAGTCCTGCTGCGCCTGATCGCCAGAAAGCCGGGAATCACCCGTGCAAAATGCGCATTGGTTCTGGAAGCTCGAGACGACTCGCCCGAGGAGTTAGAGCGGATTGTGGCCTTGGCCGATCTGTCTGAAGATGAAATCTTGGCTAGCACCGGTGTGTCACGAGCCAACTGGGACAATGCGAAGAAAGTCATCCCCCGGTTTGCTGAACAGCTGGGCGATGTAATAAAGACGGGACAGACTTACCGCCTCGCGGATGCCCCAGGTCGTGGTGACGAGGGAATCGCCCCTGGGGCACCGGCACCAGCGGAGCCTGCCGCGGAGGGGGTCCCTCGCCGGCCTCGCACTTCCCGCGCCGTGACGCCAAACACTATCGGCACGGCTGGCCTCGCCGAGCGCGACGAAATGGAGGTTCCACCCGCTCTCGACCCAGCGGCGGCAGCAGCCGCGAGTCGGCTGCGACTATACCGGTTGCGCCGGCACAATCTTCTGGTCCGTGCCTTGGCGACTCGTTTGGAGGCGGCCGGCATGGCGTTGTTTGAAGACCCGTTCGATGTGCTCGCGGTGCTCGGGCGGGTGGGGATCTTGGGCGAAGTCAAGACGCTGGATGGTAGTGAGGACGACGAGCGCGAAAGAGTCCGCGACGCGCTCGCTCAGCTCTTGTACTACGAAGCCTTCGTCACTACACCCGTCGCGGGAGAGGCGGCCATTCACAAGGTCGCTTGCTTTGAGCGCCCGATCAGCGAGGACCACCAACGCTGGCTCAACCACTCTGGCATTGCCGCGATCTGGATGGCCGACGGTCATTTGAGAGGGGACGAACTAGCCGTTCGGGTTCTCGGGGCCTATCTGGAAGAGTTGCGCTGACGCGTCGGCAATTCGGGAGCGAGCAATTTCGACATAAGCGGGATTAATCTCGGCCCCGACAAATCGCCGGGCACATTCAACGGCGACTACGCATTCGGACCCAGAACCTACGAACGGCACCACCACCATCTCCCCCGGATTTGAAAAATGCTCGACAAGGCGTCGCGAAAGAGATTCGGGCTTCTGCGTCGGATGCTCCGTTCGTTCGGCGGCAAACCTCCGTCCGGCGAGGGTTGGAAACCGCCACACGTCGCCGGCCTGGCGCCCGTCCGGGTGCGGCGTCCACACCTTCCCGTTCTTGGTAATTGTATGGCGCAGGCGCTCCTGGCTCTTGTACGGCTCGCGGATGACGTGAAACGTCGAGTCGTTCCGGTGCGCGAACCACAGGATGGGCTCGTAGTGGCAGGCGGGGCCGTTCCGGTACTTGGACCAGCCGTTCTCGTAATGCCAGATGATTTGCCGGCGGTATAAAAGGCCGATCTCGTACATGTAGGTTTGTAAGAAACAGGCGTTGTGGTGGATCGCGTAGACGAACAGATTCCCCGTCGGCTTCAGAATGCGCTTGGCCTCGCTCAGCCAATGCTTGCACCACGTGAGCCATTCATCCCGGCTGTCGAAGAAGGCCCCCTTGCCGAACTCCCGATCCTTGTGGAGGCTGTAAGGCGGATCGGCAATGATCAGGTCTGCGGAGCTGTCTGGCAGCATTCGCAGGAAGTCCGTTGCGTCGCCAAGATGAACCGCGTTTTCCTGGATCATTTCGTTAGGATGACAATGTATTGGTGATGTATGTTCGGCACGTAAGAGTACGGGAAGCCGTAGGGAAAGACTCGCTTGTGCCGCTGGTAAAGCACCGTAATCCCCTTCAGGGTGAATCCGCGAGCCTCCATTTCGCGAGCGATGTCCGCGTGCAACATGATGTATCGGGACTTTTGGCGGAAGTCTCCGACAACGATGCACAGATGACCACCGTCCACCAAGCATGGTCGGGTCAGCGCGAGCGTATCGGCAAGCGCCGCTAGGAATGCCGGGTAAGTCTCGATATTGCCGAGGTCGGCGGGGTGGCTGCTGTACTGCGTATCTAGGCCACGGGAAACGCGCTCCTGTCGCGCCTTGTGGTCTCGTTTGTGGAGAATTGTCCAGTACGGCGGGCTGGTGACCACAAGCCTCACCGAGTTTGCAGCTAACGTAGGGATTACCGATCGTGCATCGCCACGAATCACTACCTGCTCACGGCAGATCCCTTGTTCCTCCGTCAGTTCGGTCTTGAGCCGGACGCGCGCGAGATCCGCATACTTTTTGTTCAACTCAATGCCGATCCCCTTTCGTCCCTCGATAGCCGCCGCTTTCAATGTTGACCCTACGCCGACGAACGGATCGAGAACCGTTTCTCCAATCTTGGTAAAGAACCTAATCAGGCGCGCGATGTCTTGAAATGAGAACGGCGCGGGGTGTTGCTTTTCGATCTGGGCGTGCGCGTGTGCCTTTCCCAGACCACGCTGAATCCAGACGGATACTGTTTCCGCAATCCATTCTTTCGCGCTCAGGTCATTCAAGCGATTGACGGGCATCGGTTTGTTCGCTCGGACCTGCTGAGCGGAGGCTGCTGCTGAGCTGCCGCGTGACGTGGGCGTGCCGTTCGCTGATGCATCGGCGATGACTGGCACATCCCGGTGGTTACGTGTACTCGCTGCCTTTGCTCTCTTGAGCGGCGCAGTCATGACGCGCGGCTCCTGCTTGACAGCGCGAGACCGCCGGCGCCCGTGAACAACTCGAGCGACCGTAGCCGAGTCGCGGCGGTGGAGTTAGTCATTTCGACTTCGACGCGGAGGGTGAAGGAAGGGCGGAGGATTCTATCAGCCGATCAGCCAGGCTCACTAGCTGCTGGACCTCCTCGTTCGTGAACACGCGCCGGCGGTTCCGGTCTCTAAACCGCGTGTCGGAGACCCGCCCAGCTTTGACCCAGCGGAAGTAGGTGGGTCGGCTGACCCCGGCTGTCTCAAGGGCTTCGCCGATCCTGTAAACCTCAATCCCGCTGATTGTTAGTGGTGTCATTAGAGCCGTTTCGAGCCGTCTTGATACATCATGATACACTACGACTCGCCGCGAGTCAAGGAGCGACGCCGCCTGGAAGCGGTGGCCACGGTAGCGCTGGAGCGTCAAGGCTCGTCAATGCGGTAGCGTCGTCCTGTCAGCCCCGCCCGCAGCTGCACGCCCGCCGTGTGGGCTTCGCGCTCAGCTTGTTCGCGTTGCCAGAGGGCGTCGTGCGCGGCCTGGTGCGCCTGCGCCTTCTCGAGCGCGTCCGGCAGACGCGGCCCGCCGCCAGACGCCTGCGAGCACGGCGTAGCTCAATGGGGCCCCGCAGGTTCGCAGGGTACGCCGCGCTCGACAGGCGCCGCAGGAACCATCCCAGCCGAGTGTGGCTGCGACGGAGGCGCGCCCAGAGTGCCAGTCCGTCCATCCCAGCGGGCTCGACGCTCTCCACGGTCCGGCACCGTCTTCGTAGCGCCTGCACCGCAACGCTAGTTCCGTTCCTCGACTACATCCGACGGGCGCTGGCAGCGCTCGACCGTTAGCACAATGCCCAAGAAACGCCCCAGCCTCCGCAAGGACGAGAACGAGACGGCCTACGACATAGTCCGTGCTATGACTGGGGAGGGTCCGCGTCCCGAACCACCCGCGTCACGCGAGAAGAACCCCGAAGCGGTTGCTCGGGGGTCCGAGGGCGGTAAGAAAGGCGGGAAGGCACGCGCGGCGAAACTGACGCCGGAGCAACGGGCTGAGGCGGCGCGAATCGCTTCGGGCGCTCGGTGGCGGAAGGGGCGCTAGGGATCACCTGGGCGGCTTTCGCATCGAGCGGCTGGTCCAGCTCGCGCACGTCTTTGGTAAATTCTAGGCTTAGCTCGATCTGCTCCCCTTCGCCGTGGTGCTCATTGAAGTACCGCACCATGTTGTTGAGGTGGTAGCACTCAGCGACAATGCCATTCCGCCGCTGCGCCACGCTGATCTGGACGAAATCCAGCGGGGCAGTGCGCAGGTCATCCCAGAACGTTCCCTGTTCTCCGTCGCGCGTCGTTTTTGCGGGAAGTTTCGCGCGAATGCTGCGCCCCTTCTCGTCTGTAAAAACCTCCTCTCGCATCCCTTCGACAATCGCGTCGCCGCACATGCGCCGAATGTCTTCTCGTGATGGGTTCCACCGCTTGTTCTGCAGTGCCCACTCTACGATTTCAGTTTTCTTCGCAGGCCAGGCTCCACCAGCATCGCGATAATCGCTGACTATCTGCTGACACTGCTTTGTATATAGCGACGCCACTGTGGGCCTCCTTAATTCTCAACCGATTTGGGGAGAACTGCCAAAGCCGTCCACCAATGCCGTGCTGACGATTACATGTCTGATTTTCGCCAGGTGCGACGTAAACAGCCTCCACGCCTTTTCCCCGAGCGGTCCGAGGCTAAGTCGCTTCCGTAGTTGGCCGGCCACAAGGCCCGAGTGCAAGCCGTTGTCGTGTGCAAACTGACGAATGTTTGCATCGGTATAGAGCGGCCCTTTGCGCCTCATCCAATCTTCCATTTCGGCTTTAGGCACGCAGAAGTCTGCCGCAGCCGCGTTAGCGATTCGCTCTTGCTCGGTCACGTCCGGTGCGTCATCCAAATCGTTGTCGATGATCGCGGCAAGTTTGCCGTCACCGTTCAAGACGTGCTCAATCTCATGGCGCACCACGAACCAGAAATTGTCGATTCGGTCATGGCGTAAGGACATGCCAATAACGGGCTTTGTTGGGGAGAGCCAAAAACACACGCCATCAATTCCCAGCCCGGGGAGGCGTTCTACGACCACGAAACGCACTCCTGCATCAGCAAGCAACTTGGGAACGAGACGGGCGTCATCGGGTGAGCGGAGGCACCCGCGAAGTTCATCAACCGCGCGCGAAAGCCTTTCGGGCGAATAGGGCGGGACGACCATCGTTTCCGCTAATTGTTTCGCACGCAATAGCCATACCTCTTGCTCTGGCGAAAGAGGCCGGTCATAGGCGGTCTGTTTCGCAGCCATCGCGAACGGCGCGCGTTCGTCGAGCGAGGGCACGCCCAAGTATGCCTTCACCCGACTCTCCATCTCATCAATGTCATCTGAGGGTGTGAGCCAGCCACGCGTAGCCATGAGGCGCACAGGCACGCGACGACGAAGGGCGGCGCGGCGCGCAATAGCAGTCGGCGCGGGGTCTCCGTGACGCAAACGGTAAATCGCCTCCGTCCTCAGCCAAAACTCGGCCTCGATGCCCAGCGCGGCCTCAAGTTCCTTCGCCGTCTCCTCTGTAACTCGCTTCTTGGCTCCGATGATCTCGTTGACCATCTGGAGGGGGCGTTCCATTACCTCGGCCAGATCGGCTTGTGTCCATCCGCGAGCCTCAAGCTCCCCTCGGATGATGACTCCTGGAGGAAACACTTCCGCTGGGATAAATGAGGCCATGCGGTCCTCCTGTTTATCACTCATAGTGGTTTTCAATTCCCACAATCAAGATTTTCTCGTCAGGTTCCATGCCTGAAAATTCGACGATCAAGCGCCACTTTTTATTGAGCCTCATTGAGTGTTGATGCTGCCTCTTGCCTCCGAGTTTCTCAAGGCGGCGTCCGCGGAATTGGTATAGCGCTGCCTTACGTGAGACCGTTCGTATGGTCTGCATCAGAATCCGAAATTGCTTGACGATGGGAACGGACAGCCCCCCCGAGTATTCGAGTTCTGCCTCCACGCGAGCTAAGTCCGGGTCGGCGTGCTCCACGTCTAGCATTGACAGAAGATACAGGCTGAGGCCCCAAACGTCAAGTCACCTTATCACCCTTAGGGTGATATTTGATATTGACTATGCTTGAAGCATTCGCCTAAATTGGTAGGCATGAACAAGCTGTCTACCGACCGCCAAGCCGCCATCATCCGGGCCCTCTCTGAGGGGATGAGCATTCGGGCGACGAGCCGCCTGACGGGAGCCGCGAAGGGCACCATTCTGACCCTGCTGCGGAACGTCGGGGCCCACAGCGAAGAATTACCATGACCGCATGGTGCGGAACGTCCACGCCAAGCGGGTCCAGGCTGACGAGCTGTGGGCCTTCGTGGGGATGAAGCAGAAGCACGCCAGCCCCGAGGAAAGGGCTTTGGGAATGGGCGATGCGTGGACCTATTACGCGATGGATCAGGACAGCAAGCTGATTATCGCCAATCGCGTCGGGAAGCGGGACGCCCGCACGACTCACGCATTTCGTCTATGACTTGGCCGAACGGCTGGCGGATCGAGTGCAACTAACTACCGATGGGCTGTACTTCTACAAGACGGCGGTTGAGGACGCCTTTGGATGGTAGGGCACGGATTACGCCCAGCTTGTGAAGGTGTATGGTGCCGACTACGCCGGGCCGGGGCGGTATAGCCCGCCCGTCTGTTTGGGAGCGCAAAAGGCGTGGATGATGGGCGACCCCAAGACGGAGGATATTGTCACCTCGCACGTCGAGCGGATGAACCTCACGACTCGGATGGAAGTGCGGCGGTTTACCCGGCTCACGAACGCTTACAGCAAGAAACTAGAGTTTCACCTGTACGCCGTCGCCTTGCACGTCATGTGGGTCAACTTCTGCCGGCCGCATTCAGCCCTGAGCGAGGGGAAGCGGAAGGTCACGCCAGCGATGGCAGCGGAGGCTGACGGATCGGGTGTGGAAGGCGGAGGATCTTGTGAAACTGCTAGAGCCGATAAACAGATAGAAGCAGGTCCGGAGTTCTTATCACCGGCTCTAGTGAGAGCTAGTCAATTGTTGCTTCGCTTGCGTGACGAGCGTCTTTAGATCAGCAAGTACCTCAAGTCGCACCTCGTCGGGCATGTTAGCGAGTATGGCCGAGATAATTTTCGCATTGCGCTGACTGACGGTCGCTCTCGGAACCCCTGTACTGTCGGCCCAAAGGCGCAGTTGGGGAGCTCCGCTTCCTAAGAGCCTCATTGCTGATTTGATGCGCACCCGAAGGATTTTCCCCGTATAGCGACCACACTCAATCTCTACGGTCGGGTCGTCGGGCAGAGTTTGCCACGGACGTTCTGGAAGCTCCTTGTTGGGGTATAGAAACGCAAACGTGCAGCTCCCGTCGCCACTTGAGGTAATTTCGACCATGACGGGAACGTGAAAAGGCGAGGGGCTTACCGAGACAGTGAATGGCCCCTGATCTGTTTGCGTAGACTCGACTGCCGTCTCTTCGTCTAGGAGGGCGTCCGAATCTACCGTATACTCGCGTACTGGCGTCCCCATCGTGCCTGGTCCTCAGGAAAGGAGGAGGCTGAGCATCGTGGCGTGATTGCCAAATTGCTTCTTGAACAGCTTCTCTTCTCTGTCAGCCCGGGGAAACGGACACTCGTCTTTCATTGAATCCACCAGGAGAACACCCCACGGTTCACCCGTACCGGTCTCAATGACCACGCCCATGAAGTGCTGGGCGACGTGGCGCATCCCTTGGATGTGAACGATGTTCTTAATGTTCGCCATCTTCGCGTACATCTGCACTTCGGGGCCCGCGTCCTTAAGCTGTGCAATGTTCCTAACGCTTCCGGGATCTATCTTAGACAAGCCACGCGCGATCATTACTTCCCGCTGGTCCCATGCAGCACCAGCCATGCCCTCTGACCCCTTGCCGTCCTTGTACACTCGCCAGACGACACTCGACTCCTTATTGGGAGCCCGAGACGCTCGCGCGTAGACATACAAATAGGTTGCCCGCCATTTTATCCCCAGAGCTGTCCGACGCTTGTACCGCTTTTCTTCGCTACCTTCCTGTTTCGTCAACCGCCACAATGAGATCAAGAAGGCCTTGAAGCCCGGCGCCTTACGAAAAAGGGTAAGGCGATGCTGCCTTGCGTCATCTTTTAATTGCGCGCTGACGATAGCGTTGAGAAACTTCTCCACCTGTGTCTTGCGGAACCCGTAGAATCCGAAGGCCTTTTCGTACGCCTGAACGAGAAAGCCTAGCACGGTAGCAATGAGAATTGTGGACGCCGCGTAAGGCTTCCACCACAACCCCAGGGCTTTCATCCATCCTACTGAGTCGCACGTATGTGTGGGATCGGGTATACACTGTTCGACCCTGGTGGCGAACAGCGAAACCGCGATCACAACCGACAGAAGGAACCAAAAGCCCAGTAGCCACCACGGACTCTTCTTCATTTAGCCCATTGGGGACGCCCGGCTCCTGGCCGAGGTGCCCTAATCTCTCGGGAATCTCTCCCGCCGCACTCATGGCCGCTAGGCCCCACCAAAGGGTTTCGCCCAAGCTTGGACAAAGGGCCTCCGGGGGCTAGGCCTCGATTGCGCCAAATAGGGTCCCATTTGCGACAGGAGGGCGACTCGGGTAGTGACCCAGTTTGAATGTAACAATCTAAATCGGCCCATTACCGGGCGGCGAGAGCGAAGAGCTGCAGGGACTCGCCAAGATGTTCGATCCGCAGGCGGCCCTGGGGGTCCACGTCTGGCTCGAGGAGGGTAAGTACTACCTCCACGCACCAGAGTTCGATGAAATGGCGGAGGCCGGGGAGGTCCACGAGCACGGAGAGGTCCTGGTCCGGCGGCTCAATGGGGTTGGCTTCCTGAAGTTCGGTGCATTCCGCCCGGTGAACGCGGAGGCGGTGCGCGGTCGGCCAGGCGGCGTTACCGTCTTTCCTGGAACGGGCGTGCTGTACATGCCGACCCGCACGTTGCTGGCCTACCTCGACTACACCCCGGATCGTCCGCCCGCCATGAACGTGGCGGTTGGTCCGATCGTCGCGGCTTTGCCCCCGGTGGAACGTTGGGCCGACGTGGCGGCCCATCGTGAGTCTGACGTAGACGTCGCACTGGACTTGGTGATGGTGGCGGTGCGCTCCGAGGACTGGCGGCGGCTGCACTTCGTCTACGAGATCATCGAGCGACGCTTTGGCCAGCCGTCGAAGGTGGCCAAGGAGCGGCGGTGCAGTAGTGCGGAGGAGATCATCCGGTTTAGCGACACCGCCAACAACCGCCAGGTGCTGGGGATCAAGGCGCGTCATGGCCACATGAAGAACAAGCCGCCGGCCAACCCGATGACCTTTCAGGAAGCCCGAGCTCTGGTCCACGGACTCCTGCTTGCCTGGGTGCGATACCTCGCCGAGCCCGCACGCGACCGGCGCGCAGCTTTGACGCCCTGAGACCCGGTCCCCTGTACCGTGATTGTCCTGTGACCACCGGCCAACATCAGGGAAATACGACAAGCAGGGCCGGGCCGCGGATGCGTAAGGCCTTGCGTGGGCACCGCGTGGGTCAGATGGTGTCCGATGCTCCGCCCGCGCCTGAGTGCTGAAAATCCGCGTGTCGGGGGTTCAATTCCCTCCCTGGCCATTGGTTGTAACTC
>CAZASU010000015.1:0-28118 GCA_964487785.1 uncultured Gemmatimonadaceae bacterium
ATGGCAAAGACAAGCAGAACGTAACGGACCCGCATGCGGACCACGAGGTCGAACAACCTGGGTGCCGCAAACCGTCCCACCAGCACGGCGATCGCGAGGAATCCAACCGCGACAGCGAAGACTTTCAGGATTCCGACCGCCTCCACCGAGGCCCCGGCCGCAAGGCCGGACACCACGGTGAGGATCACCAGGCCGAGGACGTCATCGATGATGGCGGCCCCGATAATGATCTTGGCCTCCTGGGTGTGCATCTGCCCGAGGTCGGACAGCACCCGCGCGGTGATACCAACAGACGTGGCGGTGAGCGTGGCACCCACGAAGATGGCCGCCACGGTGAGGTCGGTGCCGCCTCCGTTTGCCGCGTGGGGCAGATAGGCCCAGTACGCAAAGCCGAACGCAAAGGGGAGCGCCACGCCGACAGCCGCCACGGAAAGCGAGGCGGGGCCGACCCGGAACATCTCCTTGAGATCGGTTTCGAGGCCGATCTCGAAGAGCAGGAGCACGACGCCGAGCTCGGCGAGCAGGTGGATGATCTCGGCTCCCGTTCCCTCAGTGGGCACGATGCCGAGCACGCTGCCACCCAGGAGTACGCCGGCGATCAGCTCGCCCAGCACGGCGGGCTGGCCGAACCTCTCCGCCAGCTCGCCGAGGAGCTTGGCGGCCACAAGCATAGCCGCCAGCACCAGGAATAGGCTGGGAATGGAAAAGTCATGCATGGCGGAGGCTAGAGCCGTTCCTCGGCCCTGGGCCTCAGGACGAACTCATGGTTGAAGAGCGGCAGGTCGACCTGGTCGGTGTACTCGGTTTCGATGACGATCCGGTTGGGACGGCCGCCGCGGGTAATCTTGAACCGGGGGGACCCACCCGGGAGCAGGGCTTCTGCCTGCTCGGTGAGGCGGCGGTAAATGACCTCGTCGCTGAGGCTGGGTGCCAGGCGCGCCTGGGTGCGCATCCCATCGAGCAGCTCGTAGTAGCGAAGGTAGACCTGGCCGATGTTGACGCCGTAGTACAGGGCGGCCACGAAGAGCAGCAGAGAGAACAGGCAGCCAAGAGCGCCGGCGCCCCGCCGTGGCGCGCGCCAGACGCTCACCATTGCGACTGAGCTCCCTCTACAATGTTCACCACCAGATCATCGAGGGCTTTTCGGCGCCCCTCGGCTTCCTGACCCGCGTCGTAGTTCCCTTTCACCATCAGCCCGCTCCGTTGCCAGAGGGGCTTTCCCTGTTTCTGGTCGAGTATCTCCACTGTCACCGTGATCTGGACCTGCCGCCGGGTGACGTTCACTTCTCGGTCTTCGCCGGCCTCGTAGGCTACGGGCAGATCGGGCTCATATCGCGTAATAGACCCGCGAACAACGGCGTCGGCCTGGGACTCGGCGGATTGCCGGAGCCCCAGGCGCCGCTCGACCGCCTCCCGCACCGCCCGCGAGATCTCCTGGGTGAGCGTGGGCTCGGGGGTCTGGTTGTCGAACGGCAGGATCGCGACCGTTTTTATCGATGGTGGAAGGCCGCCGCCCGCGAATCCATAGAGGCAGCCGCCGAGTGCCAGCGTGCTAAGGGTTACGAGGAAGCCAGATGTCAGGCGCAAAGGTGGCCCGGGTAGTCGAGAGAAAGGTCAGGTCGAGTTTGGCCGGCGCGCTCGGCACGGTGAGCTGCGCTTTGATAGGAACTCCGTCCGGCTGCAGCGTGGTCTCGGCGCGCCCGATCAGCTTGCCGGCCTGGCGCACCACGGCGACAAACCGGATCGGATCTCCAGCCGTTCGTGCGTACTGGACGGTATCGGTGGCGCCGGCGTACTGCCAGGCTGTGATCGAGTCTTGGGAGAGCCCCCGCAACTCCACTCCCTCAGGGGGCATTCGGGCGACTCCAAACATGGCCCACATCAACGGGTAGTTGGGGACGAGCCTGGCAATGGCTTCAGGCGGCTCGGTCCACTCGGCTCGATCTCCGATCACGACGGCGGAGGCGGCTCCACTCCCGAACGGGCCGGCCACATCGAACCGGAGGGAATCCGGTGGCACGATCCGGGCGCTTCCCCGCCCGCCGGCGCTCCCCCGCTCGTCCTGAAACAGCCACTTGAAGCGGTGCAGGCGGCTTTCCGCTGGACCGGTGGCAGCGACCCACTCGGCCACTTGCGTCCGGCTGACCGGCTGCGCGGCCTCCGGAACGACGGCTCCAGGCGCACTCCGACAGGCTGCCCCGACCAGGCCAAGATAGGCCAGGAGGAGAGGGCGGTCAAGCCCAAGATATTGTGCCATCAGTAGTTATAGCCGAAAAAGAAGCTGAGGAAGCCGGGTCTCTTCTGCTCCCCATTCAAGCTGTACCCGGCGTAGTTGCCATCGGTGAAACGACGGCCGAGGTCGAGCCGCAGCACGGCGAGCGGGGCTATGGCGAGGCGAAAGCTCAACCCGTAACTGCCCAGCAGCGCGCGCTCGGTGCCTGAGGGGAAGGTGGCCTTGCCCACGTCGGCGAAGAGCGCACCCTGTATCTCGGGGAAGTCGACGTCGCCGAAGGGAGTGCCCAACGTGAAGTGGGTGAGGAGGGGGAAGCGCAACTCCTGATTCAGCATGAAGGCGTGCGATCCGAGGACGTAGCCGAACTGCGGATAGCCCCGCAGGCCTAACGTGCCCCCGATGTTGATCCGCCGGGGCCGGTCGCCACCACTATAGAACCCCAGGGTGCGCACAGCGTAGGTGCTGCGCCGGCCCATCCGGAAGTACCTGCGCCAGTCGCCACTCAGGAGATAGCTGTCGAAGCGGCTGTTGCTGAAGTCGCTCGAGATCCCCGCCGTGAAGCTGAACCGGGTTCCATCGATTGGCCCGGAAGGGATCCACAGCGAGTTGTCATGCACATAGCTCATGTAGTGCGACGCGATCCAGCCGACGCGTCGAGGCTGATCCACGGGGAGGGTGAAGTCCACCCGATCGGAATGCTCGACCACGACGGTCCCCTCGATCCGGCTGAAGCGGCTCAGCGGATAGCGCAGAAGCCCGAGGCCGCCCACGGCAGTCTCGTTGTAGGCCACAACATTGTCACCTTCGAAATTGCGGCCCTTGGTGCGGAATGCGCCCAGCCCCCAGTTGAGTCGCCGCTGGCGGTTCAGGTAAACCGCGCTGGCATTGATGTTTTCGAAGACGCTGCCGAGCCGGCGGCCGTAAAAGGAGCCGATGGAGCCGAAGATGAGGTTGTCCCCGAGCAGGTCGCTCATCAGAAAGGCAATCCCCTGCGCTCCGCCGTATCCCGGTATGAACACCGCATCACCAGCCGCGACATCGAGCGTCAGGCGCCGCCGATAGGGCTCCCCGGCCGCCGAGCCCGCGGCTGTGTCGCGCGAGGTAGCCCAGGTCCACTGCGCGGGTGGAGCTCCGGAATCGATCGAGAAGCGTTGCTGCCGGGCGGCGGAGTCGACGGGGTAACGGTACAGGTTCCAGCTGAGATCGTGGAAGCCACCGAGCAGGAGCCCACTGCTATCGGGAAGAGGCACGGCATCGAATGCTCCGCTCCACGCGGAGGTCTCCCGACGCCCCTCGCCCAAGGTGTCCACCGAGAAGACATTGAGCACACCGTCGCGGTTCGAGGTGAAATAGACGCGGCCATCCGGGCCCCACGACGGCGTTTCGTCCACCCAGTCGCCCCGGGTAAGCTGGGACACTGCCCCGCTTCCAAGATCCAGCAGGAACAGGTTGACAGCCCCATCGAGGCCACCGGCGGTCCGATCGGAGGCGTATACCAGGCGCCGGCCATCCGGATGGGGGCTGGGATCGAGATCCTGGAACCGCTCCCGGGTCAGAGGCTCGAGAGTGCCGTCAGGGAGCCGGACGCGATAGAGGTCGGACACCCCGCTCTCGGAGAGCCCGCTGAAGACGATGCTTTGCCGGTCAGGCATCCACATCGGGGAGAGCATCGAGTTCAGCCGGTCGAACTGGTATCGGCCCGCGATCTTCCCCCGCTTCAGGTCCCAAATCACAAGGGCGTCCCGGTCGCCGTAGCGCGCAGTGAAGAGCAGGAACCCCGGCCGCGACGCATCCATACGGGAATCGAAGGGATGGAAGGCTTCCAGGTCGGCGGTGCGGCCGCCGACCACAACCTTTCGAGGTTTGCCGCCTGCCAGCCTCTTGCGATAGATCGTGGCATAGCCGCTCGCCGGCGACACAAACAGGACCTCACCGGCGGGACCGGCCCCTGTATCTTCTCGGGCGCCGGTGTCGGGCAGGAATGCGGGCTTGATGGCGAGCCGGGTGATCTCCCGTCCCAGCACGGCGAGCGGGGCCAGGCTCTCGACCGATGGGTAGAAGTCTCGGCGCATGGCCAGCTGGAACTCCTCGTTCAGCTGGTCGAGCGAGCGGCCGTAGGTGGCGAGAACGGCGTCCTCGAAGGTGTCGTAGCGGTTGAGCTCCTTGTATATGAGCGCCACCCGCCAGTCGCCGTAGGTATCGGCCAGCCAACGATGTATGCGGCCGCCAAGCGGATACACGATCCCGCTGGTCACGTAGGTGAGCTGGCGCAGCTGCGGCAGGCGCCCGGTCAGCGTGATGTCGCGCAGCACCATCATGTCTCTGGCGTCCTCGCCTCCCGACCAAAGCTCCGCCAGCCCCTCGCTCCACCAGAGCGGAAACGCGAACCGGCCCGATCGCGGGGCCTGGTTGTAACTCTCTGACTGGAGATCGAGCTGGAACGCGTGCACCATCTCATGCCGCAGCGTGTGCCGGAACTCGGAGAAGTTCCCCCGGAATGGCAGCGCGACCCTGCGCTTGAGGAAGTCGGTGACCCCGAGCAGTCCCTCGGGAGGCGTGAACGGCAGGATATTGGTCTGCTCGAAGTCCGTATGGGAGGCATACACGATCAGCGGGATGCGTGCGGCAACCTCATGGCCAAACTGGAGCGACAGGGTATCGTAACTCGCCTCCGCGTAGGCCAGGGCCGCCGGGGCCAGCTCGGCCTCAGCGGGATAGTAGTAGAGATCGACATGGGTCCCCCGGATGATCTTCCAGTCGAGCTTGCGGTACTGGACCTTGTTCTGGCCAAAGGCGAAGAATTGGGCGTGGAGGGGGGCGGAAAGGGCGGTCAGGGCGGTAAAGGCAGTAACGGCGGACAGCAGAAAGCGTGCGTTCATCTCCGCACCGTCCTAATCACGTCGCCCTGAGTAATCCGGGTCAGCGCCCCGACATTGCCCACGGCCCGGCCAAACACCGTATAGGTGCCGTCCAGGTGCGGCTGGGGACTCAGGGTGATGAACCACTGACTCGAGCCCGTGTCCGGCCCGGACAGGGCCATGCCCAACATCGGCTTGATGTCGTACTTCATTCGATTGATCTCGTCCCGGATGGCTCCTCCGGGGCTACCGAATCCGTCGCCTCGGGGATCTCCATCCTGCACCACGAAGTTGGGTACCACCCGGTGCCAGCGGTTGCCGTCGAAAAAGCGTCGATCCACCAGCCGAAGGAAGTTGGCCACGGTAAGGGGCGCCTCCGGACCGAAGAGCTCGACCTCGAGCACCCCGCGCTGATCCGTTTCGATGAAGACGTGGGGCCGGGCCACAGAGTCGGGCGCGGCGATGAACCGACGAACCAGGTCTCGATAGTCCTGCAGCGATCGACCGGTCGCGATCGGATGGACCGGACCCCAGCGCGCAGCGGCCTCGGGCCAGTTGGCTTCAGCCCAGCTGCGGAGCAGATAGTTGGCCGGCCGAGGTACCGCCCCGAGAAACTCGCGATCGACCCGCGCCTGCGCGGCGGATCCCCTCCGGCCAATGGCAGTAACCGCGTTGAGTGCGGAGATGGCCGCGTCGGGAAAGGAGTCGCGAGCCGCACGAGCGTACATGACCGTGAGGGCCGCCAGGTCGGCTGGATCGGCCGCCCGCCCCACAACGTCGGCGGCAACGCTCCGAACCGCCGCGTCTTCGTGGGGGAGCAACCGCCGTCCGGCATCAAGCAGACGGCGATCGGGACCCTCGACCGCGGTCGCCCAGGCCTGGAGCCCGGCCGCGACCACGCGTCCATCCCGATCGGAGCTGAACCACGAGGGGCCTGCCGCTCCGGCAAGGGCCCAGCCCTCCGCCGCCGTGGCGCGATCCCGCCAGTCCTTACCAGTCTGCCACGCGGTTGCGATACGGGCGAACTGGGCGCTGTCCGCGCGCGCCAGACCCAACAGCGCCTCCCGGCGAAGCGCAAAGGTTCCCTTCCCGGCGAGCGCGCGCCGCAGCGCCGCCGCCGCGACCGACCCGCCGAGCTCACCCAGCGTGGCCGCGGCCTGCACCCGCACGTTCGCCACCGGATCGTCCACCCTCCAGGCGATCCTGGGCACCAACGTGGAATCGTGATAGGTACCGAGTGAGCGGAGCGCATTGATTCTGACGCCGGGATCATCATCGTCCACGGCTCTGGTCAGCATGCCCCCGATGGTGCGCGGATCCAGCTTGGAGGCCTCGGCGTAGCTTCGGACGAGCGCGCGCGCGGCCACCGCTCGGGTAGCCGCATCCTTGTCCCGAAGCGCCGCAATCAGCTGGTTTGCTGCGGCGGGAGAGCGCAGGCGGCCCAGCGAATAGGCGGCGCGCCAGCGGGTGGCCTGAACTGAATCCGACGTGAAGGGGAGCAGCGCGTCCGCCGGGGCATCGGCCCCAAGCCGCCAAGTCTCCAACAGGATCTGGCTGGTGGCCGGAGCGGGGTCGGCCTGAGAGAGCGCCACCTTACCCTGGAGCACGGCGGCGAAGAAGTCGGCACTGCGCCGGCCACCGATCCTGGCGATGGCAGTGATCGCTTCCACCGCGGTCGGGGCGTCGAGCGGGGGGAGGCCGGTGAGGCGCTGGATGAGCGGTTGGACCGCAGCGGAGTCGCGCAGCAGCCCAAGGGCGAAGGCTGCGGCCGCTCGTACCGTGGAGTCGGGTTGATCCAGCGTCCGAAGCAGCAGCGGCGTGGCGCGAAGGTCGCCAATCCGCCCTGCGGCGATGGCGGTGACACGTCGAACCACGGAGTCTGGTGCCAGGAGGCTTCGCTGAAACAGGTCAGGCCGCCACTCCCGAGCATCCTCGGCGGCGAGCACCGGGGCGAGCTGCTCGACCACCGCCTCCTCCTGCGCTCGGGCGACGGCCGGGAGGAGGAGCCCGGCACAAAGACCGACCAGAAATCTCATGATCCCAACTTGACCGGGTCTGGAATGGGCTGCAGCGCCTGGCGGACCCGGTCAGGCAAACGGGTCAACGCCATCGAGGCGTCGAGTGCCAGCAGGCTGGTCGAGGCGGTAGCCAGCAGGCGGCCGTCGTCGGCATGCTCGATGGCATATCCGAACCCCACCCGGCGGGAGGCGACCTCTCTCACCCAGCAGCGGATCCGGATGGGATCGTCATATCGGGCCGGCTGCCGATAGCGCACCGCCACCTCGCTCACCGCGAGCCGCAGCCCGGAGGTCTCCAGCTCCCGATAGCTCATGCCGCTCCGCCGGAGATGCTCCGTGCGGGCGACATCGAGCCAGACCAGATACCGGGCGTGGTAGACCACTCCCATCTGGTCGGTCTCGGAGTAATTGACCCGGACCAGGGTCTCCGAGATGGGGGAGCGGTCGGTCGCCATGTACGCCTCATGGGGTTGTAGACGCTCGGAACGCCTGGGGTGACACGGTGCACCGCACATATGGTGCGTCCCTACAGGGAACCTCCCACCCTGCTTATCTTTGGCGCCGTGCTGGGCCACACCCTCGTCGTCGTATCCGATGCTCACCTAGGAGTGGCGCCGCCTGCTACCGAGGAGGCGCTGCTCGAGTTTCTGGACGCGGTGCCCTCGCTGGGCGACTGCCTGCTGGTCAACGGCGACCTCTTCGACTTCTGGTTTTCATACTCCCGGGTCATCCCCCGGCGTGGGTTTCACGTCGCCGCGGCGCTCGCCCGGCTCCGGAGGCGACTGCCAATAGTAATGGTGGGGGGAAACCATGACCGGTGGGACAACCAGTTCTGGGAGCGAGATCTGAATCTGCGGTTCCACCCCCTCCGGGCAACATTCGAGATCGGGCGCCGCAAGGTGATGGCCATCCACGGAGACGGGCTGACGGAAACCAGGTGGCAGGCGAAGCTCATCCACAGGCTCATCCAACATCCAGCAACAGCGGCCGTCTACCGAATCCTGCACCCCGAGCTCGGGTTCCGCATGGTGGATCTGCTCAGTCCCGCTCTGGGAGACCATACCCAGGACGAAGCCACCTTGACCGAGGCCGCGGCCCGCCAACGCGAGTGGGCCGAGCGCTTGCTCGGCGAGGAGCCCGCGGTGGGACTCGTCATCATGGGGCATACCCACCGCGCTGTTGTCTCTGAAGCCGGGCCTGGCCGGCAGTATCTGAACCCGGGAGCCTGGTTCGACGGCTTCCGCTACGCTATTGCCACCGAGTCCGGGGCGGAGCTGCGTCGTTTTACAACGTGAACGCTCTACCCTAACGGCACCACCTCGGCCTTTCGCAGCCGCTCTCCGATAAATCGGGATCCCACCTGGCGAAATCTGGCCTCGTCGTCGCTGACCACAAACCGGTGTGCCGCCGTGGCGCCGGCGGGCGCGTTCAGGCCACTCGAGTGGAGAGCGCCCTGCACCGTTGCCGCGGTTTCCTCGCCGCTATCGATGAGCCGGATGTCCGGACCCATGGTCCGTTGCAGGAGCGGCTTGAGCAAGGGGTAATGGGTGCAGCCCAGCACCAACACGTCCACCTTGGCACGCTTCAGCGGCGCGAGATATTCCAGGGCGATCAGCTCTGCCGCGGGATGTTCGAACCAGCCTTCCTCGACCAGGGGGACAAACAGGGGACACGCTTTTTGCTCCACGGTGGCACCCGGCTTGACCGCCTGGATGGCCCGCGCATAGGCGTTACTGGCGATGGTGCCGGCCGTGCCAATGACCCCGATCGGTCCTCGGCGCATCGCCGACACCGCGGCCCGCGCTCCGGGCTCGATCACTCCGATCACCGGCACCGGGGATTCGGCCTGCAACGCGTCCAGTGCGTGCGCGGTGCTGGTGTTACATGCGATCACGACGGCCTTGACTCCCTGGCCCAGAAGCCAGTGCAGAATCTCCAGACTGTAGCGTCGCACGGTGTCGGGAGACTTGGGGCCGTAGGGAACCCTGGCAGTGTCGCCGAAATAGATGGTGGACTCGTGCGGCAGGCGCTCGTAGATGGCGCGTGCCACAGTGAGGCCACCAATGCCGGAATCGAAGATACCGATAGGCGCCTGGTTCATCGCAGGCGGAAAGGCAGGGACACCGCGGCACCTAGGCCGCCCGGCACCGCCTCGACCCGAAGATCGCCGGGGAAGTCGGCGAGGTGGGCCGAAACGTAGGCCTCGAGGCCGGCGAAAAGATGGTTGAAGGCCAGCAACACCAGCCAATCCTCGTGCTCCTGCCGCTTGCCGTCGGCCCGGGCCGAGCCGTTGCGCCGAAGGTAGCGCAACTCCCTCCGAGTTTTCAGGCTCATCCCCAGCGTGACCCCCTCCCACGCGACGAAGATCCCTCCGGTCAACTTCCGGTTCAGTCTCGCCTGACCCCAGCCGGGGATGAGGAACGAGCGCCAGAATGCGTTGAGCGGACTGATATACTGGCGCGTCAGGGTGTCAGCGGGGCTGCGGGGCTGCGGGGCAGCTTGCGCGCCGAGATCAGCGACGGAACCAACGATCGCAAGCAGCAGGATAAGAGAGCAGCACCTCCCTGCAAGGCGGGGGTGGCGGGAGCGTGTGGGAATCGAACCCACCGGAGCCGCCGAAGGCGCCTCCATCGCGGTTTTGAAGACCGGCCAGACCACCAGGCCCGATCCGCTCCCGCCCTCGGGAAAGTAAGAGGTAAGAGGTGAGAAGTGAGAGGGGCTAGCCTGGGACCTTCTCACTTCTTACTTCTCACTTCTTACTGCGGCGATCACCTCGATCTCCACCCGCGCGCCCCGCGGCAAGGCGGCGACGGCAACCGTGGAACGGGCGGGCCGATGATCGCCGAAAACGCGGGCATACACCTCGTTCATGGCGGTGAAGTCGGCCATGTCCACCAGGAAGACGGTGGTCTTGACCACCTGGGAGAAGTCGCTGTGGGCCGCGGTGAGAATGGCCCGGAGGTTGTCCAGCGCGCGCGCGGTCTGCTCGGCGATGCCACCCGCCACGAGCTCGCCCTGGTCCGGATCGAGCGCCACCTGGCCGGCAGTAAAGAGGAACCCGTTGGCCCGGACGGCCTGGCTGTAGGGGCCTATCGCTTTGGGGGCACGGGCCGTCGAAACAAAATCCAGTGGCATCAGAACAATCCTTCGATGGTGCCGTCGGGAAGCACGCGGATCGCCTCCGCCGCGGGGACCTTCGAGAGCCCCGGCATGGTCATGACCTCGCCGGCGAGCGCCACGACGAAGCCCGCGCCGGCCGATGGATACACGTCACGGATGGCGATCCGGAATCCCGTCGGCCGCCCCAGCTTGGTGGGATCGTCGGAGAAGGAGTATTGGGTCTTGGCGATACAGATCGGCGTATTACCCAACCCCATGGCCTCACACTGCGCGATGTTCTTGTCGGCGACGGGGGTGTAGTCCACGCCTGCCGCCCCGTAGATCTCGCGGGCGATGATCTCGATCTTCTCCTTGATCGGCTTGGCGGCATCGTACAGTGGCTTGAACGCCGCCTTCTTCTCATCGAGCACGGCGAGGATTTCCTTCGCCACGGCCTCCCCGCCCGCCCCACCCTTTTCCCACACCTCGCTCAGCGCGGCCCGGGCGCCCCAACCCTTGGCGGCGTCGAGCACGGTCTTGAGCTCCTCCTCAGTATCCGCGGTGAAGCGATTGAGTGCGACGACTACCGGCACCCCGAACTTCTGCACGTTTCTCACGTGGGCTTCGAGGTTCGCCATCCCCCGCTTGAGCGCGGCGACGTCCTCCTTGCCCAGCGCGTCCTTCTTGACGCCGCCGTGCATCTTCAGGGCGCGGATGGTGCCGACCACAATGGCGGCCTCGGGGTTGAGCCCCCCGAAGCGGCACTTGATGTTGAAGAACTTCTCCGCTCCCAGGTCGGCCCCGAAGCCGGCCTCGGCAAGCACGAAGTCGGCGAGCGACAGCCCCAGCCGGGTTGCCACGATGGAATTGCAGCCGTGGGCGATATTGCCGAATGGCCCCGCGTGCACCAGTGCCGCCCCGCCCTCGAGCGTCTGCACCAGGTTCGGCAGGATGGCGTCCTTCAGCAGGAGCGTCATAGCGCCTGCGGCCCTGAGATCACCCGCGGTGACCGGCTTCCGATCCCGGGTGAGCCCGACAATGATGCGCGAGATCCGCTGCTCGAGATCGGCCAGGTCGCTGGCCAGGGCCAGGATGGCCATGATCTCGCTCGCCGGGGTGATGACGAAGCGCTCTTCTCGCGTAGGACCCCCGTTCAACCCGCCCAGGCCGATCACGATGGAGCGCAGCGCCCGATCATTCATATCCATCGTGCGCGGCCAGGTGATCCGCCGACTGTCAATGCCCAGCGCGTTCCCGTGGTGGATGTGATTGTCCAGCATGGCCGCCAGGAGGTTGTGGGCCGACGTGACCGCGTGGAAATCGCCGGTAAAGTGCAGGTTGATCTCGTCCATGGGGACGACCTGCGCGTAGCCGCCGCCCGCGGCTCCCCCTTTCACTCCAAAGACCGGCCCGAGCGAGGGTTCGCGAATACAGAGAACCACCTTCTTGCCCAGGCGACGAAGCGCCTGCGCAACCCCGACCGTGACGGTCGACTTCCCTTCTCCTGCCGGAGTGGGATTGATGCCGGTCACCAGAACGAGGCGGCCTTTGGGTTTGCGCCGGGCGATGGCCTCGGCGCTGATCTTCGCCTTGTAACGCCCGTAGGGAAGTATCTCGTCGGGGCCGAGGCCCACCTCGGCGGCTACCTCGGCAATCGGCCGGAGCTTGGCAGCCTGCGCGATGGCGATGTCGGACGGTACGTTGCTCACGAACGACGCCTCTAGAGTGAGAAGTGAGAGGTAAGAAGTAAGAGGTAAGAAGGAAAGTCAGGACTTCTCACTTCTCACTGCAGTTGAAACACCCGCTTCGCGTTCTGACCGGTCAGCGCAATCAGCTCCTCGACCGGAATCCCCCGCACCGCTGCCACCTGCGCGGCCACGTGCGCCACGAACGCCGGCTCATTGCGCTTGCCGCGATGCGGAACCGGCGCCAGGTACGGGCCGTCCGTTTCGAGCAGCAGCCGATCCAGCGGCGTCTCGCAGATAGCCTCGTCCAGGCGCCAGTTCTTGAAGGTCACCATTCCGCTGAACGACACATAGTGGCGGTGAACCAGCCCGGCTCGCAAGAGGGCCATGCCGCTGCTGAAGGAATGGAGGATGGCGGTGACGGCGGGATGGTTCCCCAGAATGGCTGCGACCTCTTCATCCGCTTCGCGCGCGTGAATCACCACCGGCCGGCCGGTCTCCGCGGCGATAGCCAGCTGGGACTCGAATGCCTGGCGCTGGGCGGAGCGCGGCGAATGATCGTAGTGGAAGTCGAGACCGGTCTCCCCCACCGCCACGACCCGTGGATCCCGCAACATGCTACGGAGCCAAGTTTCGGTGCCTGCGCTCCAATCCCGCGCGTCGTGCGGGTGGATACCGGCCGTGGCCACCAGCCGGGGCTCGGCTCGGGCCAGCTCGAGTGCGCTCTCGGCCCGGGTGGCGGACTCGCCGATGACAACCACACGGCCGACGCCGGCGGCCCAGGCCCGGTCCAGCACCTGCTGGCGATCGGGCTCGTAGGCCGGATCGGCGAGGTGGCAGTGGGTGTCGATCAACATGGCGGGGCGGCGGGGCAGCGGGGCGGCAGGGCACAAGCAGAGACCCGACCGACTAGTACCCCGAGCAAGCTGCCTACTTGCCCCGCTGCCCCGCTGCCCCGCTGCCCGCGCCAGCCGGCTGCGGCTTCCGGGCCGGGGAAGCCGGCTGTTTGGGTGCCAGGTGCCCGCGGGCCGCAGGTCCCGGCCAGCGCTTCTCGATCTCCAGCAACGCCGGAGCGGCGATGAAAATCGAGGAGAAGGTGCCCACGATTACACCGAAGAGCATGAGCAGCGCGAAGGGGCGGACGACGTCTCCGCCCAGGAGCGACAGGGCCAGGAGGCTGCCGAGGGCGGTCGATCCGGTGAAGACGGTCCGGGGCAACGTCTCATTGATCGACCGGTTCAGGATGTCCTCGAACTGGTCCCGCTTGCGCAGGTGGAGATTTTCCCGGATCCGATCGAAAATGACGATGGTGTCGTTCAGCGAGTAGCCGATGATCGTCATCAGGCCGGCCACGACGAACAGGCTCACCTCCAGCCGCGCGATGCCGATAAAGGCGATGCTGGCGAGAATGTCGTGGGCCGTGGCGATCACCGCCGCGACGCCGAAGCGCCACTCGAACCGATACGCCAGATAGATGAGCACGGCCACGAACGAAAGAAGAATGGCCATGAGGGCCTTCTCCCGTAGCTCGCCACCGACTTTGGGGCCGACTGCCTCGGTCCGAAGAATCGTGTAACTGCCGGTGCCAAGGGCTGCGTCCAGTGCCTCCTGCAACGCCGCCCCGGTGGCCTGGGTATCGTTGGCGTCGGTGCCCTCCTTCGCCACCCTCGCCCGGATGACAAGCTCGCGATCGGAACCAAAGGCCTGGATCTCGGCTCCTTCGATTCCGCGCGCGGCGAGAGCGTTCCGGACCGCGCCGACATCCACTGGTTTTTGAGCCTGGACCTGAATCAGCGTTCCACCGGTAAACTCGACGCTGTAGTTCACGCCCCGGATCAGAACGTAGAGCAGTCCGGGAATGGTCAGAAGGAGGGTGATCAGATACGCGATGCGGCGACGGCCCAGAAAGTCGTAGTTCGCGTGGGCGAAGAGTCTCATGGGTCAGATGCTCAGGGTTGCCATCGCCGGCTTCCGCTGCAGCCAGAGGATGAAGAGGGTCCGGGTCACGAAGATGGCCGTGACCATGGAGGCAAGGATGCCCAGAACCAAGGTCACCGCAAAGCCCTTCACCGGACCGGTTCCGAACTGGAAGAGGAAGAGGCCGGTGAGCACGGTGGTCACGTTGGAGTCGATGATGGCGCTCATGGCGTGCCGGAAGCCTTCATCCACCGCCAGGGACACCGTCTTCCCGGCCGCGAGCTCCTCACGAATCCGCTCGAAGATGAGCACGTTGGCATCCACCGCGATACCGATCGACAGCACCAGGCCGGCGAGTCCGGGTAATGTGAGAGTGGCATCGAGCATGGCCAGGCCGCCCAAGGTGAGCAGCAGGTACAATGTCAGCGCCACGACGGCCAGCACTCCGGCTGTCCGGTAGTAGAGAACCATCACTGCCACGACGAAGAGGGTCCCGATGATGCCCGCGATGAGGCCGGAGCGGATGGCGTCCTCACCGAGAGTAGGTCCGACCTGCCTCTCTTCCACGATCTTGAGAGGAATCGGCAGCGCACCGGCCTTTAAGGTCAGAGCCAGGTCCTGTGCCTCCTGGAGGGTTCTCCCCGCCAGGGTGATCTGGCCGTTCCGCCCGATCCGGCTCTGGATCACCGGTGGCCGGCCCTGAACCCGGCCATCGAGCAGGATGGCCATGTAGTCGCTCACGTGGCGACCGGTTTCCTCGCCGAACTTGCGGCCGCCGGCGCGATCCAGCTCGAAGGTGACGATTGGTCCGTTGGTGAGCGGGTCGAGCTGGGCCTGGGCGTCCACCAGGTTGGCGCCGGTGACGATGCTGCGATCATCCAGAGCGTACAGGTAGCGGACCGGTTGCACCCCCACGCTGGTGGGAGCCGAGCTCCAACGCAGCACCATACCGCGGGGGAGCTGTCGGGCCACGGCAGGGATATTCAGCAGGCTGTCCACCCGGGGGAAGGCCGTTTCCGGCACCCCGTACTCTCCCGGGATGCCGCTGGTGGCCGCGGAGGACTGGATGAGTCCGCTGAGGACGCCGCCGACCACCGCGCTGGTGTCCGGAGCAGCGCTGTCCTTGGGGGACGCCTTGGCCGAGTCGCCGCCCAGCAGCTGCTGGACCGCGGACGGCTGAGTGGGCGTCCCTTCACCCTTGATCCCGAGGCTCCGGAGCGTCCGGTCCATTGCCGGCAGTGCCTTCTCCAGCGCCTGGGTCTCGTCGGTGATCTTGAACTCGAGGAACGCGCTACGCTGCACGATCGCCTTGGCGCGAGCGGGCTCCTTGATCCCGGCAAGCTCGACGACGATTCGATGATCGCCCACTTGCTGGATCAGGGGCTCGGTCACCCCGAACTCGTCGATGCGCTTCCGCAGCACGGTGAGTGCCAGCTGGAGATCGCGCTTCGGGTCGGCGGAGACCTGCTTGGATTGATCCAGCTCGAGGGCGAGGTGCATCCCACCCTGAAGGTCCAGACCGAGCTTGAGCGGCACCCGCTTCTCGGTGCGGTCCGTCATCACTCCGCTCTCGACATCCCGCTCCCGCAGCGTCACGTTGCGGGGAATGAGATAGAAGATGCTCAGGGCGATCATCCCTGCGATGATCAGAAGGCGGGTACGGGTAGACATCGTCGATCGCTACTCAAGCCTGGGTGATACGACGGGGCGACTGTTCGGTGGCCGTGAGAACCGCCAGCGCCCGGATACGATCTCGCTCCAACTGTTTCTGCAGCTGCTCGACCGAGCCGAACCGCTCGACGTCACGCAGGCGCTCGACCCACTCGATGCGGACCCACTCGCCGTAGAGGTCGCCATCGAACCCGAACAGGTGGGCCTCCAGCACCCGCCGCCCATCCTGAAACGTAGGCCTGGGTCCCTGGTTCATCATCCCCCCGGCCCCACCTCCCCGCCACTCGACTCGCACCGCGTACACCCCGTCGGGCGGCAGAAGCTTTCGGGGTGACAGCTCACTGAGATTAATGGTGGGTACGCCCAGCAGCCGGCCGCGACGCTCCCCTTCCCCCACCCGGCCCACCACTCCGTACGGCCGGCCCAGCATGGCGCCCGCGGTCGTGAGGTCGCCACCGGCGACCGCGCGGCGGATCCGGCTGCTGGAGACGTGCTGTCCGCCGAAGTCCACCGGCGCCACCACGTCCACGCCGAAGCCGTGCGACTCGCCCAGCCGGCGCAGGGTTTCAACATCGCCGCTTCGACCGCGCCCGAAGCCGTGATCGTGCCCGATGACCAGCTCCCGCATCGCGCAACGCTCCAGCAGGACATCGCGAACGAACTGCTCCGGCGTGAGGCTCGCGAGGTGGCGGTCGAATCGCACCAGCAGCACGTAATCCAGCGGCGAGAGCGCCAGGATCTCCAGCCGCTCCGGCCCGGTGGTCAGGAGCAGGGGTGCGGCCCCGGGATTCACCACCTCGAGCGGATGAGGATCGAACGTTACCAGAATGCTCGCGCGCCGGGCCGCCCCCGCCCGCCGGCCGATCTCCTGGAGGACCGCCCGATGGCCCAGGTGCACGCCGTCGAACGAGCCGACCGTGACAGTGCTGCCGTTCGGTAGGCTGGGCAGCAGGGCAGCGGGGCCGCGGGGCAGTTTCGCCATCATGGGGCCTCGAGCACGACCGTGGGGTGAAGCCACCCGCCCTCAGTACGTGCGACTGCCACCAACTCATCACCAGCCATCAATGCGACCATCCGACTGCCCCACTGCCCCGCCGCCCCGCTGCCCCTCACCGCCCGCCCATGCGCCACCGCGGCCCGTTCCGCCGGGTCGAGCTCGACGGTGGGCAGGTCGCCGAGGACGCTCCGCGCAGGAATCACCGCGTCCGGGCTCAGCTGATCGAGCGGCACCGCGTCATCCACCCGCAGCGACCCTATGGCCTCGCGTCGCAGGCGAGTGAGGTGGGCACCGACCCCCAGCCGCGCGCCCAGGTCACGGGCGAGGGCGCGGAGGTAGGTGCCGGCGCTGACCTCGGCTCGAAAGGTCACGAGGGGAGGCTGAAACTCCACCAGCTCGATCCGGCGCACGGTGACGGTCACATCGGGCAGCTCAATGAGCTCACCCCGCCGCGCCTTGGCGTAACTTCGCTCCCCACCGACGTGCTTGGCCGAGTAGTGCGGGGGGCGCTGCGGCTGGGTACCGAGAAAGCCGGCCAGCGACGCCGCCACCTGCTCCTCGCTCAGCCGCCCCGCGCCATCCGACGTCTCCAGGACCCTTCCGGTGAGGTCATCGGTGTCGGTGCGGATGCCGAGCCGGGCGGTCGCGAGGTACGTCTTGGACTGCGTCTCGACGAAGCGCGCCAGCCGCGTGGCCCGTCCCAGCAACACCACGAGCAGTCCGGTGGCGAACGGGTCCAGCGTTCCCGTGTGGCCGGCGCCGCGGGTTCCGAGCACGCGGCGCACTCGTTGAACGACGTCGTGCGAAGTCATGTCGGCCGGCTTGTCCACCAACACCGCGCCGATCAGTCCTGGCCCTCCCGCCGTATATCGTTCAGCAGCTCGCCGATGCGGGCGGCATGCTCGAGGCCCCGGTCGAGCTCGAAGTGGAGTTGGGGCACTGACCGGGTGGTGAGCACCCGGGCCGCCCGGGAGCGGAGAAAGCCGGCGGCACTCTGCAGGCCCTCGAGGGCGCGGGTCTTGTCCGCTTCCTCTCCCGGAATGCTCACCATGACCCGGGCGTGGGACAGGTCGTTGGTCGCCAGCACCGCGGTGACGGTCACGAAGCCGACGCGCGGGTCCCGAACTTCACCCCGGAGCAGCGCGTCGGTGATCACCTGCCGGAGGGTTTCGGCCACCTGCTCGGGCCGGCGGGACGACCCTTTCATCGGAACACCGTTGCCGTCTCGACGATGCGCACGCCGTCGGCCTCCTCGACTATCCGATCCGCGGCTCGCAGAGTCTCGTCCACTACCGACCGGTCGCTCCCGACCACCGCGCAGGCGATCTCGGCACGCTGCCAGAGATCCTGCTGCCCGGTCTCCGCCACCGAGACATTGAGGCGCCGCCGCAGTGCCAACGTGAGCGGCTTCACGACGCTCCGCTTCTCCTTGAGCGAGTGACAGGCGGGGAGATGGAGGTCCCAGGTCGCGATGGCGATAATCATGAGGGCTATTTAGCCAATAGCCTCCCTCACCCCGCTGCACCACTGGCCGCCGGCGCCAGCGTCCGCTTGATCTCCTCCATCCGGAACGACTCGATCCGGTCGCCCGGCTTGAGATCGTTGAAATTCTCGATCCCAATACCGCACTCGAGCCCCTCGCGCACTTCGCGTACATCGTCCTTGAAGCGCTTGAGGCTGGAGAGCGAGCCGGTGTACACCGAAGTGCCGTCCCGAACCACGCGCGACTTGGCGGTCCGCTGGATGGTGCCGCTCCGCACCATGCACCCGGCAATGGTGCCGACCTTGCTCACCTTGAAGAGCTGGAGCACTTCGGCGTCGCCGAGCACCGTCTCGCGCTCCTCGGGCTTGAGCAGTCCCTCGAGCGCGTTCCTGACGTCCTCGACCGCCTCGTAGATGATGCGGTAGGTGCGGACGTCCACCTGTTCCCGCTCCGCCGCCGAGCGCGCGTTGGAGTCGGGCCGGACGTGGAACCCGAGCACAATGGCGCCGGATGCCTTGGCCAGCAGAATATCGCTCTCGGTGATGGCACCCACGCCGCGGTGCACCACGTCGACCCGCACTTCGCTGGTGCTGAGCTGGGCCAGCGCATCGGCCAGCGCCTCGGCCGGGCCACCCTGATCCGCCTTGATGATGATGCGGAGCATGGTGACTTCGCCCTCCTTGAGGGCGCGGCTGAAGTCCTCGAGCGACGTGCCCTTGGCGCTGCGCCGATTCTGCGCTTCGCGCTCCAGCCGCTGGCGTTTCTGGGCGATCTCCCGGGCCTCGACCGCATCGGTTACGACCGCGAAGATGTCGCCAGCCGCCGGCACACCCTCGAAGCCGAGGATCTGCACCGGAATCGCCGGACCGGCCGTCTTGACCGTCTTGCCGCGCTCGTCGTAGAGCGCACGAACCCGCCCGGAGAATCGCCCGCAGATGAAGTTGTCGCCGCCGGACAGCGTGCCCCGCTGCACCAGAATCGTGGCCAGCGGACCCTTGCCCGGATCGAGGGTCGCCTCGAGCACGGTGCCGTGTCCCTTGCCGGTCGGATTGGCCTTGAGATCGAGGATCTCCGACTGAAGCAGGATCTGCTCCAGCAGGTGCTCGATGCCGGTCCCCTTCTTGGCGGAGATCTCGGCCGAGAGCACGGTACCACCGAACTCCTCCAGCACGACGTTGTGTTGGAGCAGGTCCTGCTTCACCTTCTGCACGTTGGCGGTTGGCAGGTCGATCTTGTTGATGGCGACGATCATCGGCACGCCGGCGTTACGGGCGTGACTGATGGCTTCGATGGTCTGGGGCATGACCTGGTCGTCCGCGGCCACGACCAGCACGACGATGTCGGTCACCTGCGCCCCGCGCGCCCGCATGGCGGTGAAGGCCTGGTGGCCCGGGGTGTCGAGGAAGGTGATCCGCTTGTCGCCCGGCAGCGCAACGTGGTAGGCGCCGATGTGCTGGGTGATTCCCCCGGCCTCGCCGGCCACGATGTTGGCCTTCCGGACGTAGTCCAGCAGCGAAGTCTTGCCGTGGTCCACGTGACCCATGATGGTCACCACCGGTGGGCGGGAGACGAGTTGCTCCGGATTCTGCTCGGCCTGGTCCAGCTCCGCTTCCGCGGCATACTCATCCTCGCGGACCGCCTGGAAACCAAAGGCCGACGCGATGAGCTCGATCTGATCGAAGTCCAGCCGCTGGTTCACCGTCACCATCAGTCCCAGTTCCTTGAACGCGAACTGCACGATCTGGGTGGCCGGCACCTTCATGGCCGCGGCGAGCTCCGAGACCGAGACGAACTCGTTGACCCGAACCAGGGTCTTTTCCCGCTCCTTCTCCTCGGCCATCCGGCCGGCTTGCACCGCCTGAAAGGACGGCTCATCGGTCCGCCGGCCCTTGCGTCCGGCCGGACCCTTCATGCCCTGGAGCGTACGCATGATGTTGGCCTGCACCGCGTCCTGATCCACCGATGAGCGCTTGCCTTTCTTGCCCCGCTTCCTGCCGCCACCCTTCTCGGCATCGGGTCCGAAGGTGCGCACTGGCGGCGCGTTGCGATCGCTGCCCGGACGCTGCGGCGGCCCGCCACCGGGACGCGACGGAGCCCCCGGACGAGAAGGGGAGCTCGGCCGCGACGGACTGGCAGGAGCGCTACTGCTGAAGACCGGCTTGGGTCCGCGGCTGGGGGCGGCGGCGGGACGCTGGACCCGGGGCGGAATGAACGGGGTGCGCGGGGCGCTCGCGACCGGCACTGCGGGCCGGGCTTCCGGAGCGCCGCCGTTGACCGGCTCCTCCTGGACCACCGGCTCGACTTCTTCGGTCTCCGGCGGCGCGGGCGGCAGGTCCTTGAACAAGGCCCGGGCGCGCTCCTCGAGGGTCTGAGTCGGGGCGCTCTCCTCGGGCGCGTGGATGACGGGGCGCTCCAGCTCGAGCGCCGCCATCTCGGCGGCCTTCTCCGCCTGGACCTGAGCCTCCACCAGCGCCACCTCTGCCGCCGTGCGGCGGCGCTTGGCCGGCTTTGCCTCCGCCGCTGCGGGCAGGGGGGCAGGCTTGGCCGCCTTGCGTCGTCCCTTTTTCGCGGCGGGCTCATCCGAGCTCCGCCGCTTCTCCCGCTCCCAGCGCACCCGGACGGCGGAGACCTGATCGCCCTCCAGGGCCGACAAGTGGCTGCGCACGAAGATGTTCATGTCCTTGAGCATGTTGAGAAGCTGCTCAGGAGCGACGCCGAACTCCGCTGCTAAATCGTGAACTCGAGTTTTGACCACTCATGCCTCCATCAGGAGCGTAGGGGCGCCAGCTGCACCATGCCGCCGGCCAACGCGCGGTCCCGTACGCCTACCGCCATCACCGGCGGTTTACCCAACTGCGCGCCGATCGCTGCGGCGCTCGGTCCAGGCAGCAACGGCACCCCTTTGGCCGTGGCCAGCCGGACCACCTTGTCGATGGCGCGCGGGCTGGCATCCTCCGCCACCACCACGCACCAGCACTTCCCCGCTTGCAGCTCTTTTCTCACACCATCCACCCCAACGACGATGCGGCGGCCCCGGTATCCCAAGCCGATGAGGCCCAGCAGGCCTCTCATGCCTTGGGCGGGGATTCCTCGCCGCCGTCCTCGTCCGTGAGCTCGGAGAGAAAGGCCATGAGCTGGTCGGCGGTCTCCGGCATCATGCCCGGAATTTTCGCGATGTCCTCACGCTCGAGATCGAGAATGTCATTGAGCATCTTGTAGCCCGCGCTCTCCAGAATCCCGGTGAGGTCGGGCGACAACCCCTTCAGCTCGCTGAGCGGAACCTTTCCGGCCATTTCCTCTTCGGGCGGCAGCGGCGCGAACAGCGGACCCTCGCCCCCGCGCTCCAGCCACTCGCGGCTGGAGTAGAGGTCGATTTTCCAGCCGGTGAGCTCGGACGCCAGGCGGACGTTCTGCCCATTGCGACCGATGGCCAGGGAGAGCTGGTCCTCGTCAACCACGGCCTGAATCGTCCTGGCTTCGGGATCGGAGAAGACTTTGGCCACGCGGGCGGGCGCGAGCGCCAGCCGGGCGAACCGCTCGGGGTCGGGCGACCACGGCACGATGTCGATTCGTTCGCCGCCGAGCTCGTTCACCACCGCCTGGACCCGCGATCCCTTGAGTCCGACGCAGGCTCCCACCGGATCGATGGCGTCGTCGCGGGAGATCACGGCGACCTTGGTGCGGCTTCCCACTTCCCGGGCGATGGCGCGGATCTCGACCACCTGCTGCTGGATCTCGGGGACCTCGAGCTTAAAGAGCGCTTTCACGAAGAGCGGATCGCCCCGTGACAGGATGAGCCGCGGCCCCTTGGGGGTCTCCTCCAGCCGCTTGAGCACGGCGCGGATGGTGTCGCCCTGATGGAAGTGCTCCCGGTGGTTCTGCTCCCGGTAGGGCACGATCGCCTCGGCCTCACGGAACTTGTTGAGCATGATCACCAGCTTGCCCCGCTCGATCTGCTGAACTTCACCGGAGAGCAGCTCACCCACCTTGGAGGTGAACTCTTCGCGGATGCGGGCCCGCTCACCCTCCCGTACCCGCTGGATGATCCGCTGCTTCGCCGCCTGCACCGCGAGCCGGCCAAACTCGGCGAAGGGGACCTCCTCCTCCAGCATGTCCCCGATCTGGAAGTCGGCGTCCTCGTACTGGGCCTCCTCCAGCGTGATCTGCCAGCTCGGATCTTCGACCGTCTCGACGACTTGCCGCAGGCGCACCGCCTTGATGGTCCCCTGCAGCTCGTCCACGCTCAGCTCGAACCGGACGTTCGGGCCGAACTTCCGCACCAGGGCGGCGTGAATGCCGTCCCGCAGGAGCTCCAGCAGATCGGAGCGCTCGAGTTGTTTCGCCGTCGTCAGCTCGCGGAACGCGGCCAACATTTCAGTCGAACCAGCCATTCAATCACCCCCTACCGCGTTTACCGAGTATCTCCCAGTCCACCACCAACGCCGCCTCCCGGATCGAGTCGAGCGCCACCGTCACCTCGGACCCGTCTTCCAGGCGGAGCCGCACATGCTCGTCGTCCGGAACCGCCAGGATCTCCACCCGGGTCCTCCCCGGGAGCGACGCCGCGCGGACTCGCGCGTGCCGTCCCACGAAACGCCGCCAGTGCTCAGGCCACCGCAACGGCCGCTCCAGCCCGGGCGACGAGACTTCCAGCACGTAGCGCGGCCCGACCATCGCCCTGTGTTCCAGGAAACTTTCGAGGGACCGGCTGATCACCGCACAGTCACCGGCCGTCACTCCCTGGCCAGGTCGGCTGTCGGGGCGGTCCACCCGCACCTGCAGGATGGGGCGCTGCGACGTTCCGGTCCGCCTGAGATCGACCAGCTCGAATCCGAGGCCGGCGATGTGATCGCGAATCGGTGGGAGAAGCGCGTCGGCAGACATCGGCAGAGTAAGAAAAAAAATGTGGGGGAACTCCCCCACATCAACAGTCGGCCCAAACCAGGCGCCTCCCGGGACAGCAGCAAATATTACTCGGGAATCAGGTTGGAGTCAAATAGGCGGGTAAGTGGGTCAGCGGGTAGGGAGGAATCTTGCTTCACCACAGCTTACCCGCCTAGCATCCCTATATACGCCACCATGCGGCCGTCGGTGCCCCCCGAGGCCCGGTGACTATAGAACGAGGCCCGGTCGTGGGCCGAACACCACCCGGAGGTCGTGACCTGGTTGAGGCCCAGCTTCTCTGCCTGATGACCCAGCCGCTCACGCAGGTCCAGGTGCCAGGGTCCCTGCCCTTCGACCGGTGCTCCACAGCCGTGCATGACCTCAGAACCTACTTCATAGCATGCACCGCAAATACCGACTCCGCAGTGCATTACGATATCCGACACGGAGCATCCAATCCTCCCTCTCAACTGCTCCACTCCCCGCCCCAGGATTCCGCCGGCGGTGCCGCGCCAGCCGGCGTGGAGCAGAGCCACCCCTCGCCCGGGGACGAGGAGGTAAACCGGGACGCAATCGGCGATCGTCACGGTCAGGAGGATCCCTGGGGCAGTGCTGATCCAGCCATCTATTCCCTCGATCTGGATCCACCCACGGCCGGCATCGAAACTCATCACCTCGACGCCATGCACCTGGTTGCCCAGCACAACGGCGGTGAATTCAGGCAGCTGGCGGCGTAACGCGCGCCAGCGGCTCATCACCTCACCAACCGGTGCATCACTCCCAAGGCCAAGATCGAACCCGCGACCGGGCTCGGCGCCGCGGCCAGTGATGCCGGCGACGACTCCGTAGCGCTCCCGCCAATCTGGGATCTCGGACCTGGGGACGGGTCCGGGAACCGGGACTTCGCGGAGCTCCGACGCAACGAAGGGCGCACGCAGTGCGCCCCTACTTACGTCCCCTGCTTCCCCGCTTCCCCGCATACCCGCCTTCCCGCCTCTACCCATCCACCCGCTCGATCTCCGCACCGAGGGCCCGCAGGCGCTCGTCGATCCGCTCGTACCCCCGCTCGATCTGGCCCACGTTGTGAATGGTACTGGGGCCTTCCGCGGCCAGCGCCGCGAGCAGCATGGCCATGCCGGCCCTGATATCCGGCGATTCCACCGTTCCGCCTTTCAGGGGCGAAGGCCCCGAGATCACGGCCCGGTGCGGGTCGCAGAGCACGATACGGGCACCCATCCCGATCAGCTTGTCCACGAAGAAGAGCCGGGATTCGAACATCTTCTCGAACACCAGCAGCATGCCGGAGCACTGGGTCGCGGTGACGATGGTGGTCGACATGACGTCAGCCGGAAACGCGGGCCAGGGCCCATCCTCCAGCTTCGGCACATGGCCGCCGAGGTCGGGACGGATTCTCCGCTCCTGGCCGGAGCTCACGGTCAGCCGGTTTCCTTCGATCTTGGGACGAATGCCGAGCCGTTCGAACCCTAGTATGGTGCTGCGGAGATCTTCCTGGCGGACCGGTTCGATGACGATCTCGCTGTTGGTCACGGCGGCGAGGCCGATGAAGCTCCCGATCTCGATGTGATCCGGACCGATGGTGTAGGAGGTGCCCCCGAGTGGGCGTCCGCCCTCGATGGTATAGATGTTCGACCCTATCCCGCTGATCTCGGCACCCATGGACACGAGGCACCGGGCCAGATCCTGTACGTGGGGCTCGCACGCCGCGTTGCGCAAGACGGTACGACCCTTGGCCATCACCGCCGCCATCAGCGCGTTCTCGGTGCCGGTGACGCTCGGCTCGTCGAGGAAGATGTCATCCCCGCGGAGCTCCTTGGCCTCGAGCTCGTAGCGATCACCCACCATGACCGACGCACCGAGGTGCTCGAGCGCGAGGAAGTGGGTGTCGACCCGGCGGCGACCGATGACGTCACCGCCGGGAGGTGGCAGGGTGACCGAGCCAAAGCGGGCCAGCATGGGACCGGCAAGCAGAATCGAGGCCCGGATCTTGGCGCAGAGCCCGGGATCGAGCGCCTTGGGCTTGACGCTGCGGGTATCCACCCGCAGCGAGTGTTCTCCATTCCATTCGGCCGAGGCACCCAGGTCCACCAGCAGCGCGAGCATGGTCTCGACGTCGCGGATGCGGGGGATGTTATCCAGATCGACCGGACCGTCGGCCAGAATAGTGGCGGCGAGAATGGGTAGGGCGGCGTTCTTGTTACCGGCCGGGCGCACCGTTCCGCGAAGCGGGCGTCCACCTTGAACCAGAAAACGAGGAGGCATGGCCAAAGCTGATCTGGCCGGTGAATCGCGTCAAGCGGAGGTCAGGGGGTTGCGGTGGTGACGAGACCCCTTTGTATTAGCCAGGGGCAGGTGCCCACCCATCCTTGGAGTCGCGAGTCGGAGGTACTGATTATGTGGACACTGGCACTCTTGCAAGTCGGTCCGACCCCGGATTGGGTGGGACCGACTGTAGCCATATCGCTGGCGCTCCTGGCGCTCTCCTTCCTCGGAATGGGCATTGCCGTGGCAATCGCGGCGTTCAGAGTGGCGGAACAGGCCAAAAAGGTGGGTGCGCTGATGGACGGCCTGCAGGACGACGTGGCCCGCACCCTCAAAGCCGTGCACAACCTGACTGAACAGGCGCAGGAGGTGATGGTCCTGGTGCGACACGAAGCCGGCGCGTTCGCCCAGACCGCGCGCCGACTCCGGCGGAAAACGGTGCGCGCGGTAGACCGGATCGAGGTGAAGCTCGAGGATCTGGAGACGCTCTACGACGTGGTCCACGATGAGATCGAAGGCGGCGCTTTGGACCTCGCCGCCGGGTTGCGGTCCTTGCGCGGCGGCGGCGGAATGCTGAGGCGGGTGCGTCGCATGCTGGTACCCAGCCGCTGATGACCTTCCCCCGCCTCACGCTCGCGCTGGTGGGCGTGGGGCTCGCGTTGCTGGTGCTGCCGGAGCAGGCACACGCCTGGACCCCGGGCACCCACATCTACCTCGGTGAATCGGTTCTGGCCAACCTCCCCTCTCTGCCGGCGGCGGTGGCCGACCTTCTCCGCGCCTATCCCTTCGAATTTCTCTACGGGAACATCGCGGCCGATTCGTCGATCGCCAAACACTATGCGCCCCTGGGCCGGCACTGCCACTACTGGCACGTCGGGCAAGAGATTCACGACCTCGCGGCTACCGACTCGTTACGCGCCTTCGGCCTGGGTTACCTCAGCCACCTCGCCGCCGACACCGTCGCCCACAACTACTTCGTGCCCCGCCAGCTGATGCTCACCAGCAGCACCGCCGCCGTAGGGCACTCCTATTGGGAGACCCGGATCGAGGCCCACCTGGGCGACGCCTACGCCAAAGTAGCGAAGGACGTGATCCTGCTGGACCATGCTCCCGCCGACGCGCACCTCGATCGCATCATCGCGCCGACGATTTTCAGCGTGCGTACCAACCGGCGGCTGTTTCGGGGCATGGTGCACCTGACCGAAACCACCAGCTGGCAGCGTGCGAGCCAGGTGGCCCGGGAATACAGCCGCTGGCCCCTGAGCGACGTCGATGTTGAGCGCCACCTGGGCCTCTCGTTCGATTTCATGATGGAACTTCTGGCCGATTCCGTGCCGGCCGCGCGTCACCTGGACCCTTCCGGCGAGCGGCCGCTGAAGACGGCGAAGGAGATGCGGCGCCGGGTTCTTCGGGAGGCCGGCCGCCGGGACACGGCACAGCTGCAGAGCGCGGCCGACGAACAGTTCGGCCTCCCTGAACACCCGCTGAAGTACTGGGTCACGATCGCGCGAAAGCTGCCGTGGCGCGCACCCGAGGGATCCGCTCCCTCTCCTACCCGTCTCGTCAGCGGCGACCGCTGATCTGCCCGCACGTCCCGCTCATCAGGTTGTCTCCCGGATGAGCGCGCCCCGTTTCGCCACCGGCTTGGCGGCAGCGGTAATGCTCGCGTGTCAGGCTGCGCCAGTATACGGGCAGGACTCGCTCCCGCGGGTCACCCTCGGCTCGGAACCTTCACCGCTTACTGAAGGCAGGATCGGCTGGCTTCTGGTGCGGCCGAACGGGGCCGCGCGCGTCACCGGGGGGGAAGCCGCCGGCGAGCCGATCCACTTCGAGCCATCCGGCATCGGGCAGTACCGGGCGATAGTTGCGGTGCCCGTCGAGAGCAGCGATTCGCTGCGGGTTTCGGTGTTTCTGGCGCGGGAGGGCCGGGTTGACACCGTGCCTGGAGCCGTGGCCGTGCGCCAGGCGGGGTACCCCCGTGAAGTGCTCGCGGTGGCTCCGAAGTTCGCCAAACCCGATAGTGCGGCGGCGGGCCGTATCCGGCGGGAGAACGCCCGGAGCAGGCAGGTCTCCAGCGCCTCGCGGGATCATCCACGCCTGTGGCAGGGGCCGTTCCAGCTGCCACGAGCCACCCGGATCACGAGCGGCTTCGGAGCCGCGCGAGTTTACAACGGTGAAGTGAGGAGCCGCCATCTGGGAACGGACTTCGCCGGGGCCGTGGGCACGCCGGTGCTGGCGGCGGGACGCGGGCTGGTTGCCATGGTGGCCGACTTCTATCTGGCGGGCAAGGCGGTCTACATCGACCACGGGCAAGGACTGGTTACGGCGTACTTCCACCTGAGCCGTGCCGAAGTGACGGAAGGAGATACGGTGACGTCGGGGCAGCGTCTGGGTGCTGTTGGCCAGAGCGGGCGGGTTACCGGCCCCCATCTCCACTGGGTGGCACGGTTCGGCACGATCCCGGTGGATCCGATGAGCCTGCTTGAGCTGCAACAAGGCGAGAGGAAGGATGCGAAGACAGCCGGGCCGGCGGAAACGGGCCCCATGAAGAGGGGGCCTGCTCCAGACTCCTCAACCGGAACGCCACGGGGGAGCTAGCCCCGGCGATCCGGCGGCTCGAGCCTCTGAGCATCACGCTGCTGAGCGAGGAGTCGCTCGGCAAAATCCAGCCGCTCCTCGACCTCATTGAGGCGCGTGTCGGCATGCCCGAGCTGGTCAAGGCGCTTCTGCACCTCCTCCAGAATTTCAGGTTCGTGCCTGGCTGACCGGTGCTGGCGCCTCAGGAGTACGATCGCGACCCACACCCCACCGGAGACGAACCCCGTCATCAGCGCCCACACTACCGTATCGAGAATCTGCCGCCTCGTTCCCTCAAGATGGCTGCTTCTCGGCCTGTCTCAGCCGCTCCTGCAGAACTGGTTGCACACCCTTAGGGTCCGCCTTCCCCTTGCTCCGCTTCATCACCTGGCCCACAAAGAACGCCATCAGCTTGG
>CAZASU010000015.1:28218-36598 GCA_964487785.1 uncultured Gemmatimonadaceae bacterium
GCCTTCCCCTTGCTCCGCTTCATCACCTGGCCCACAAAGAACGCCATCAGCTTGGTCTCGCCGGCCCGGAACCGGGCGACTTCCCCAGGATGTGAGGCGAGCACTTCGTCCACCCAGCCGGTAAGGGCACCCTGATCGCTCACCTGCACCAGTCCCAGCCGAGCTGCTGCGTCCCGGGGGTCCTGATCGGGCGATTGGGCCAGGTCGGCGTAGACCCGCTTGGCGGCCTGATGGCTCACCACCCCGTCGCGGACGAGCCCGATCAGCTCGGCGAGTCGCCTGGCCGGCAGGGGAAAGGATCCGGTTTCATTAAAGGTCGTCATCACCTCACCCATGACCCAGTTGGCCGCGGTCTTCGAGTCGGCGCCTGCATCCACCACCGACTCGAAATAGTGCGCCAGTGCGGCCTCTGCGGTGAGGACCCGGGCGTCCTTGGCAGAGAGCGCGTGAACGGCCTCCAGCCGCGCGCGCTTCGCCTGGGGTAGCTCGGGCAGCCCGGCTCGCTGCTCGCCAATCCAGCCCGGCGTCAGCACCAGGGGCGGGAGGTCGGGGTCGGGGAAATAGCGGTAGTCGTGACTTTCCTCCTTCGACCGGGTCGGCTTGACCTGGCCCGTTCCCGCGTTGAAGAGGAGAGTGACCTGCTCGACACGGTGCCCCGCTTCCACCAGCGCGATCTGGCGGGCCTGCTCGGCCTCGAGTGCGCGCTCGACGTTGGCGAAGGAGTTCATGTTCTTCACCTCGGTCTTGGTGCCAAGCTTGGATGTGCCGGCGGGCCGGATCGACAGGTTCGCATCCACCCGCAGGCTTCCCTGCTCCATGCTGCACTCGCTCACGCCGGCGTAGACCAGGATCTGCCGGAGTGTGGTGAGGTAGGCCCGGGCCTCCGCCGGGGAGCGTAAATCCGGCTCGCTCACGATTTCCGCCAGGGGCGTACCGGCGCGGTTGAGGTCGACCGCGGTCTTTCCCGGGAAGCGGTCGTGCAGCAGCTTGCCGGCGTCTTCCTCGACGTGGAGCCGGGTGATGCCAACCTGCATCCTGCCGCGATCGGGGGACTCGAAGCTGACACTGCCCCCGGTGGCGAGCGGCTGATCGAACTGCGAGATCTGGTAACCCTTCGGCAGATCGGGATAGAAATAGTTCTTGCGGGCGAAGACGCTGGTCTCATGCACGGTGCACCCCAGCGCGAGGGCGCCGCGTACCGCCAGGCGGATCGCCTCGGCGTTGGGAACCGGTAGCGCTCCCGGGAGGCCCAGGCATACCGGGCAGACGTTGGTGTTGGGCGGATCGCCGAACGTGGTCCGGTCGCCGCAGAACATCTTGGTCCGGGTACGCATTTGGACATGGACCTCCAGGCCGATGACTGTTTCCCACGCCATCAGCGCACCTCCGCCAGCGGATCCAGCGTCCGCTCCAGCACCTGGGCCGCGGCCAGCATCCCTTCCTCCCCGAAGTGTGGCGCCACCAACTGGGCCCCGACGGGCAGGCCTTCGCTCCGGCCCACCGGCAGACTCATCGCGGGAAGCCCAACCAGGCTCATCGAGCAGACGAAGACGTCGGCCAGGTACATCGCGACCGGATCCTCGATTTTCTCTCCTGCCTTGAACGCTGGTGTGGGGGTGGTCGGGGTGAGGAGCAGGTCAATGCCGGAGGCGAAGACCCGGCGGAAGTCCTCCGCGATCAGCGCCCGCACCTGCTGGGCCTTCTTGTAGTACGCGTCGTAGTAGCCTGCGCTGAGCACGTAGGTACCGACCAGGATCCTTCGGCGCACCTCCTCGCCGAACCCTTCGCCTCGGGTGGTACGATAGAGGGCGCGGATATCTCCCTCGGGTCCAACCCGTCGCTTGCCGTAGCGGACCCCGTCATAGCGGGCGAGATTCGCCGCTGCTTCCGCCGGCGCGATGATGTAATAGGTCGGCACCGCATAGGCCGAGTTGGGAAGCGAGACCAGCCGGACGTCTCCGCCAAGCGCCTGGATCTGCTCGGTAGTGCGGCGGAGCGCGACGGCCACACCGGCGTGGAGGTCGGCCGGGAAGTACTCCTGGGGCAGGCCGACGGTCAGCCCGCGAAGGTCGGGCAGAGCTTTCGGCACCCGCATGGGGGCGCGGTTGACGGTGGTGGCATCGAGCGGGTCGGATCCGCTGATGCTGCTCAGGACCCGGGCAGCGTCGTCCACGGTGCGGCCGAAGACCGAGACGCAATCGAGCGAGGAGCCGAAGGCAACAAGACCATAGCGGCTCACCCGTCCATAGCTTGGCTTCACCCCCACAACTCCACAGAAGCTCGCCGGCTGACGCACCGAGCCACCGGTCTCGGATCCCAGGGCGGCCGGCACGACCCCCGCCGCCACCAGTGCGGCGGAGCCGCCGGACGATCCGCCGGGCACTCTGGCCGGGTCCAAGGGATGCTTGACCCGTCCAAAGGCAGAGTGCTCAGTGGATGAGCCCATGGCGAATTCGTCAAGATTGGTCTTGGCGGCGATCATGGCACCAGCTGCGCGGAGCCGCTCGACGACGGTCGCGTTGTAGGGCGAGACGTAGCCTTCCAGGATCCGGGAGGCGCAGGTGGTGGGTTGCTCGACGGTAACGATGTTGTCCTTCAGCGCCACCGGCATTGCCGCGAGAGGGCCGGCGGCCGGCATCGCATCGACCCGCGCCCCTTCAGCATCGAGCAGCTCCTGGGACCAATGCAGCACCGCGTTCAGGGCTTCGGCCTTGGCCAGGCGAGCACCAGTCTCGCGTGCCGTTGCTGCCCCTGTCATTGATCCTCCATCGCGCCATGTCGGGGCACCAGAAAAAACCCATCGACGAACTCCGGCGCTATTGCGGCCAACGGGCGGGTGAGCGGTACACCTGTTTCCACATCCTCACGTAGCGTTACCGAAGGCGGCCCCGCCAGGAACGGGGCCGCGGTCCGATCCCCGGGCACTTCGTCCAGCGCGGCGACGTAGTTCACGATCCGGTTCATCTGCTCGACAAGCCGGCGCATCTCGCTCTCTTTGACCGCCAGCTCGGCCAGCTTCGCTACGTGGAGGACTTCATCCAGCCCGATGTTCATGCGCTCTCCCATTCGCGTTCCAGACCGGCATAGGCAACCAGCAACTGTTTGACGCCGACCTCCTGGTCATCGAAGGCCACCGAGACCTTGAGGTCGCGCCCGGTACCCACGAGCCCCTGAATCGTCCCGCCCCCGAACCGGCGATGTCGCACCCGTTCGCCTTTGACAAAGCGGGGCGTGTCCTGTGACAGCTCGTCCTCGGTAGCGCGACGATCCTGTAGGGGCGAGGCGGGCCTCGCCCAGGACGACGCACGCGTCGCCCCTACGGCCCCGCTGCCCCGCTGTCCGGCGCCCCAATCCGGTGCCCACAACGACGTGGTCCGCCGCTCTTCAATGATGCCCGGCGGAATCGCACGCAGAAAGTGAGACGCGATGCCGGGCCTCAGCTCTCCGCCCCGTCGCCGGGCCCGCGCCCATGTGAGGTAGAGCTTGTCCTTGGCGCGGGTGAGTCCGACATAGCAGAGCCGGCGCTCCTCTTCCAGACCGGAAGGCTGTTCCTCGGCTCGGGCCAGGGGGAACAGGCCGTGCTCGAGCCCCGTCATGACCACGACGGGCCACTCCAGCCCCTTGGCGGTGTGCAGGGTCATGAGCGTGACTCCGGCATCCTCTCCAAACTCCTTGTCGACGGCGGAGAGCAACGCCGCCTCCGCCAGAAAACGCTCCAGCGGCGCTTCACCTCCCTCTGGGTCTACCGGGACTACCTCCGACCAGTTGGCGGCGCTGGCCACCAGCTCGCGCACATTCTCCCACCGATCGGCGCCTTCCGGGCCTTCCGCGTGCAGCACCGCCTCGTAGTCGATGGCGCGTATGAGGTACTCCAGCAGCTCGGCCGGTGGGAGATCGCGCTTACGCGCCGCTCCGTCAATGAGGCCCGCAAAGTTGCGGAACGCCTCGCGCACGTTGGGCCGGAGCTCCCCCACCCGGTCGGCAATGCGGGCAGTGTCGAGCAACGGCTTGCCCCACTGCGTGGCGGTCCGACCCAAAATAGCGAGGCTGGTCTCGCCCAAGCCCCGCCGGGGAACCCCGACCGAGCGGAGGAACGCCTCATCGTCCGAGGGATTGCTGACCAACCGAAGATACGCCAGCAGATCCTTCACCTCGCGACGATCGTAGAAGCTAATGGCGCCGATCAGGCGATACGGTACTCCAGCCCGCCGGAAGGCTTCTTCCAGGGCGCGGGACTGCGAGTTGGTGCGGTAGAGGATGGCCATCTCGCTGTATTGCCAGTCGGCCGCCGCGCTCCGCTTCTGGAGCTCTCGAACCACCCATTCGGCTTCGTCCCGCTCGTCCGCAGCGGCCACCAGGGTGACCGACTCGCCACCCCGGCGCCGGGTGGTCAGTGTCTTACCGATACGGCCGCTGTTCTCTGCGATGACGCCATTTGCCGCGTCGAGAACCACCTGAGTCGAGCGGTAGTTCTCTTCCAGGCGAACCAACCTGGCCCCGGGAAAGTCCTTGAGGAATTCCTGCATGTTGCGAACATCGGCGCCGCGCCAGCCGTAGATCGACTGGTCGTCGTCGCCCACCGCGGCCACGTTGCCGTGGGCACCCAGCTGCCGTATCAGATCGTACTGGGCCCGATTGGTATCCTGGAACTCGTCCACGAGGATGAAGCTGAACCGGCTCTGATACGCCCGCAGCCGGTCGGGGTGTTCCCGGAAGAGCGTGAGCGGATGCAGCAGCAGGTCGTCGAAGTCCATGGCGTTGGCCGCCTTCAACGCAGGCCCCAGGGCCGCGTAAATCTCCGACGCCACCTGGGACAGCCGATCGAATGGTGCGCCCGAGGCGAGCTCCGACGGCGGCACCATCCGGTTCTTCGCGGCGGAGATGAGGGACTGCACCGCCTTGGGCGGAAACTGCTTCACCGAGTGGCCCCGCTGGTCCATGAGCCTCCTGATCAGGCTCAGCCGATCGTCCTCATCGTAAATGGTGAACTGACGGCTGAACCCCAGCAGCTCGGCCTCGCGCCGGAGCAGCCGGGCCGAGAGCGAGTGGAAGGTGCCGATCCACAGGCCGGACGGATCGCGGTTGAGCAGCTGGCCGATCCGGTGCTTCATCTCGCCCGCGGCCTTGTTGGTGAAGGTCACCGCGAAAATCCGCTCGGGAGGCACCCCATGGCGGTCGATCAGAGCCGCGATGCGCATGGTGAGCACACGGGTCTTGCCCGAGCCGGCTCCCGCCAGCACCAGCAGCGGGCCGTGCACGTGCTCCACCGCCTCGCGCTGAGCAGGGTTGAGTGCCTGCTCCAAGGCTCGCTCCGGCGTCTCGATCATGAGGTCCGCGCGGCCAGTGGAAGGCGCATCACGAAACAGGTTCCCTTTTCAGTCGGCTCCAATAACAGCGCCCCCCCATGGGCATCCTCGACCACGCGGCGGGAGAGCGCGAGCCCAATGCCCCATCCACCCCGCTTCGTGGTCGTGCCCGGTTCAAACAGCGAACGCCGGAGCTCCTTGGGAACACCGGGACCATCATCGATGACCCGAATGGCTCCCATATCGTCGTCCGCCCCAATTCGCAGAATAATCGCGCCGGGTCTCCCCTGCAGGGCATCGATCGCGTTCTTCACCAATGATTCCAGCGCCCACTCCAGCAGAACGGCGTCCCCCAGGACTGTCGGGCCGGCGCCCGGCGCCTCCACCCGGAGATCGATCATGTTGGCATGTCGGGGCAGCCGTGGGCGGAAGTAACCGGCGACGCGATCGGCCAGCGCGCCCAACCCGATCGGTTCGCGTTTGGCCGGGTTGCCGATCCGCTCGAAGCGCTGCGCCACCCGGTCGAGTCTTTCGGCATCGGCACTCAGATGATCGGCCAGTCCCGGCGGAGGCGTGGCCCGGTTGCGGACCCGCTCGATCCAGCCTTGAAGGCTGGTGAGCGGTGTGCCCATCTGATGGGCCGCCTCCCGCGCCATCGCCACCCATAAGCGGTCCCGCTGAGCCGACATGGCGCTGCGGTACGCGAAGACCGCCACCCCGACCATGACCGCGATGGTGAGTCCCTGCAGTACGGCCAGCGCGATGAGGTTCCGCTGGGCCGGCAGCGGGCCATAGTGGACCGTTCCGATGGCCGCATCGGTGATCGGTGGGTTCTGCCGGTCGAGCCTGGCGGCGTAGAGCTTCACCCGGGGATCGTCGAGCGGCGCCTCGAACGGAAGGTTTGCCGCGGCAGTCACCCGGCCGGTGGTGTCCGTCACTACCAGTGGGAGTCCGAGCGCCCGCACCTGCTCGCCCAGACGGAGCAGCGCTTCGGCTTCGGCCCCGGGACGCGGGTTGTTGAGGCCGCCGAACACGCCGGAGTAGAGCCGGCTGGTGGCGGACGCATCGGCCTTGAAGTGACGGAAGATCAGGACGCCGGTGCCGAAGCTCAAACCGGCCAGCAGGGCCACGAGCGCCACGACCATTCTGGGCGCGAGGCGCTGAAGCCGGCCGCTACGCACGAGGAGTCAGGCGGTCGACGCCGAGATACGGTACCAGCGCCCCAGGCACTCGCACCGACCCGTCGGCCGCTTGGTTGTTCTCCAATAGGGCGATAATCGTGCGCGGAAAAGCGACGCCCGAGGCGTTGAGCGTGTGCACGAACTCCGGCTTGGCCTTGGGCCCGGGCCGGTAGCGAATGTTCGCCCGGCGTGCCTGAAAATCGGTGAAGGTGCTCGAGCTCGAGACTTCCAGCCAGGTGCCGACTCCGGCAGCCCACACTTCGATGTCATAGGTCCTGGCGCTGGCGAATCCGGTGTCGCCCGCGGCGAGCTCCACCACCCGGTACGGCAGCTCCAGACGTTGCAGCACGGTTTCGGCGTGACTGGTGATCCGCTCGTGCTCCGCCGCCGACTCCTCCGGGCGCACCAGGCGGACCAGCTCCACCTTGTCGAACTGGTGAACCCGAATCAGCCCGCGAGTGTCCTTCCCACCGGAGCCGGCCTCGCGCCGGAAGCACGGAGTGCAGGAGACATACGTCGCCGGCAGCGCATTGGCCTCGAGGATCTCGTCCCGGTGGATATTGGTAACCGGCACCTCCGCGGTGGGAATGAGGAACAGATCATCGGCCGGGGAGGCGTAGACCTCCTCGGCGAACTTGGGCAGCTGCCCGGTGCCGGTGAGCGTGGCCCGGTTCACCAGATAGGGCGGCGCAATCTCCAGATACCCATGTTCCCGGGTATGCAGGTCGAGCATGAAGTTGGCCAGCGCCCGGCCCAGCTTTGCTCCCATCCCGGTGAAGAGGGGGAAGCCGGAGCCGGCGACTTTCACGCCGGCCGGCAGATCCAGCAGCCCGAGAGAGACGCCCAGCTCCCAGTGGGGCCGGGCCACGAAGTCGAGCGCCGGCGGACTACCCCACGAGCGCAGCAGCCGGTTAGCCGACGCATCGCCGTCCGGCAGCTGGTCGTGGGGAAAGTTGGGGATGGTGAGCGCCAGCGCGTCCAGCGCGGCTTCGATTTCCCGGAGCCGGGTGTCCAGCACCCTGACCTCATCACCCGACGCCTTCAGCCGCTCCATGAGATCGTCGGTAGACTCCTGGGCCCGCTTCCGCCGGGCGACCTCGTCACTCGCCGCGTTGCGCTCGGCCTTCAGCGCTTCCACGCGCACGAGCACCTCGCGGCGCTGGCGGTCGAGCTCGAGCACAGAATCGATAGTGGCGGCGAGCGACGGATCGCCACGTCGCATCAGGCTGGCGCGGCTGCCGGCCGGATCCTGCCGGAGTCGCTTGAGGTCGATCACACTTACCGGTCTGGGAGACCGGGTTCGAGGCTCCTGAACCCGCAGTTGTCGTTGGTCAAGATCCTGAACGACAGGATCCGCAATGTCTCATCAAACGACAGGATTTCCATCTTGGCGTACTTGGGGACCCCGAGCTGGCAGGTCACTCGGCTCCGCACCACGTAGCGCTGGCCCACGGCAATCGGCACCGGGACATCGGTAATGTAGCCGTTGCTGGGCGCGGTGGTGATGGCCTCAAAGCTCTCATTCCGGAGCAGGAACCCGGGCTTCGCCGCGGTCGCGGTGTCGATCCCCAGCGCCGCACGCGGCAGGAGGATGTGCTCTCCCGAGGTCTCGACATTGTATGCAAAGTCGAAATCCACCGACAGGTCGGTTCGCACTCTCCGGTTTCCCTCCACGGAATACCCGCTGGGTGTGGAGACCGGAGTGCCCACCAGCGCCCAGAGGGTATCGCTCCGCTCGACGTTCGCGACCGTCGCATCGGGCAAGCCGTTCGAGTCGCTGCAGGCGGTGCCGCCCAGGGCGAGCAACAGGAAAATCAAGGGAAGTGATCGCATTGAGCGGGAAGGTTAAGCCCCGGGTGAAGAGGGGTCAACCGGAGGGCGCGCGATGGCTTC
>CAZASU010000016.1:0-35412 GCA_964487785.1 uncultured Gemmatimonadaceae bacterium
AGGTGATCGGGAGCATCGCTGGGGACGACACGATCTTTCTTGCGGTGAAGGATTCGACGGCCCAGCGGCGCGTGTTGCGGGAAGTTCGGAGGCTGGCAACGAGCTAGACCAACCGGGCAGGAGGGTCGCTTCGGGCTCGTAGCAGAACGGGCGGCAGCACCAGGTTCGGTGCGACCGCCCGTCCAAATCAGTATGGCCGGAGTAATCAGCTACTTTGGGTGCCTCGCTGCAGCATCGCGGATGACGGCCGCATCCGACTGCATAGCATCCGCGGTTCTACCGAAAAGGCTGAAAACCGTCACGTCGCTGGGGTCGGACGTATAGCCCATTGTGTTGACCGACGTGATCGTTCCGTCTGAGAACGTGAAGACAGTCCACAGCGTGCCATCCTGATCCGGGGGCACTGGGAACACTTGCGAGAAACCTGACGCGAGATACAAGGTTACCGTGGCTCCCGATCCCGCCAAGGCGGAGCTGGGAGAGTCGGAGTCGGCGTTTAGGTTGGAGAAGTCATGAACGGAGAATCGATAGGGGCCTCCAGCCGCCAGTTGGCTGATCGTGATCGTCTCCGGCCCGAAGGCACTAGTGTCGTCCCGATCCAGCGATGCGAATGGTGCGCTGGTCAGGCTTCCAGGGCTGCCATAGTAAACATGGAATCGGCCGGCCGTTGCGGTTGGTCCAGTCAGATGGAAATCCAGATCTGATGGTGTGGATCCCCACTGAAGCACAGCACGCACTGGGGGCGGGGCCGTCGCGGTCGCCGTAAAGGTCAGTGGCGAGGCCCCGGGGGTGCTGGCTGTCGCTGTTTGGGCCCCGACTGTGGAGCCTAGCGTCCAGTTGGCCTCAGCTTGGCCGGAAGCGTTGGTCGTGGCCGAGGGCGTGATGCTGCCACCCCCGCTCGTCACCTGGAAAGTGACGTCGGCGTCCTGTATGGGTATCTCGCCCTGGCTCACCCGCACTACGAGGGGCGCGGTGAGGATCTGGTTGGCGAAGCCTTCCTGGTTGTTCCCCGATGAAACGGACAAGGTCCTCGGACTCACTGTCCCAACCGGGCTCAGGCTTTGGATTCGCTTGGTGGGTGGTGGCAGTGTGCCGACGGCGAGGGTGGCTGCGTGAAGGGCCTCAGGCAGCAACAGTGTTGCCGCCGGAGCGAGGTAATACCTCGCTGTCCTCCAAGCCGCGTTAACCACCCCCGGCACTCCCTGGCCAAACCCACCGATAATGATCGTGTTTGGTTGGAGAGCGGGGCACTTCGCTACCAGCTCGGCGTAGAGAGCCGGGCGCTCCGTGGCCAGATCCACGTCTTCCAGGATCTCGAATGGAAATCCCGGAGCCCCAAATACCGGATTGTGCCCGACTTCCCGGCTCTCGGGATAGGACTGGAAGTCGGTGTCGAGTAGACAGAAGCCGATGATCGCGGGATGGCCTTCCTGGAGGACATGATTGCCCGAGGCGTTGATCGCGTCGTAATCCCAGAACGGCGGGAATTGGTTCCCCACGAAGTTGAGCGGATCGGAATCGTCCGCTCTGCGGGTGATGACGATAACCGTCTGTTCCAGGAATGCGCCTGGGTCCAATACAATCAAGGCCGTCCCGCTCAGGGTCTTGATCACGGTGGTGTTTCCCGGGATGAAGATGCCCAAGCCGAAATCCGCGGTCCCCAACGGTGGCGTGATAAACGGAATCCCCACCCCGTTGAGAATCAGACTAATGAGGGTGTTCCGCTGGGCCGGTGTCCCGGTCAATCTCGATGAGTTCGCGTTCATGAAGTTCACGAAATTGACCGCGGCCCTCTGGGCTGCCTCCTTCTTACAAGTTTCCCAGAAGAGGGCGACCGCCGCTCCCCGCGCCAGGGCTTCGAGCTGCAGCTTGCCCCTGGGAAAGACCTTTACGATCAGCCCCGCAACCTGGACTATGGGGAAGTGCGGTGACGGTCGACAGCTGGGGGAGATGGATTGTTCGGGCGGCGGTGCGCTCGGTTCGGTAGGCGTCTGGTCGCTACAGGCGGCCAGGACGAGCGTGCCGCACACGGCGGCAGTAAAGGCTAGGCGGCGCATTCCTACGGTCTCCCAGTTGGGCCAGCGCCCGAACGGGCCACCTCCCGCAGAGGTCACGGGGCAGGCGGAGGCGGATTCAGTTGTAAGCGATCAATAATTTCTGAGGGGTTCTACTGATACCAAGGTTGCAGCAAGTACCACACTTGTCCAGACCCCATTTCCCTGACAGCGGCCGCTGCTACTTACCGAAGACGAGCGCCTTGAACCGAGGGTCGTCTTCGATGCTCCTAAACCACCAGGGGGAATCGCTTTCCGTGGTGTCGGACAGGCCGGCCCGTCGCTCTGGATTGGCGGCAAGGTAGCGCTTGAGCGCCTCGAACGCCTGGTCCTTATCGCCCCGCAGGATGTGCACGTAGACCTCGTCGTACGCGAGATCCTGGGTAGGGTCCACATCCGCCCCTGCTCGAGCTCGAAGGGCTACCTTCCGCGCACTGTCGGCCAGCCCTGCCCTGGCGAGCACCATTGCGACGAACATCCGCGCCTCACGCGCGTCGTACTCTTGCCGGCCTACAGGAGAGAGCTTCGGAAGACTATCCGCGAGCTTCCAGGCCCGTGCCACATCGGGCTCGGTTGCCCTTGTGCTCATCATCCAGAGCCGGCACTTGACGAAGTTGAAGTCCGTGGGAAACCGACGAGCGCCCTCATCGCACCAGCGCGCCGCTTCGGCGAACTGGGTGAGGTCGTAGGAGTTGCCGAAGAGGCGGTTGAGCAGCTGGGGCGCGTCTCTGAGGTAGGCATCGGCCTCGTAGGCGCGCAGGCCCGCCAGCTTGGCATCGGTCTCGCCCTTGGTGTTGCCGTATAGGTGGCTCAGGATAGACCAGGCGCCGGCCTGCAAAGGCTTCACCCGTACCGCGGTCTCGAGATCAGCCTGGGCGTCTTTGAGGAGCCGCTTTGCTGCCGGTGGGTCCGGCTCGAGATTCAGTAGCCAGCTCAAGTAGCGCAGGGTGCCCCGCACCTCGAGGCCGTCCGGGTTCTGCGGATCCAGTGAGAGCGCCTGCTCGGCGAACTTCTTTCCCTTCTGGATCCAGGGCTTTGCTGCCAGGCCGTCGAACCCGACCAGGCGCGACCGGCGATACGCCACACTGGCCCGGCCCACAAGCGGCTCGGTCCAAGTGGAGTCGGCGCCGTGGGCCCGCGCGTACAGCGAATCGGCGAGGTCGAAGCTTTGGGCCACGGCGGCGGTCGTGTCCTTCTGGTCCACCAGGGCTTCCGCTTGTTTTCGAGCCTGCTCCGCCCGCTGTACCAGCGCCCACGCTTCTACGCTCCTGGTTCGGTTGCGCTGCTCCCGTAGCCGGACTTCTTCACCCAGCCGCCTCCTGATCAGGCCGGCGACTTTCTGGGTCAGCGTATCCTGTACTGCGAGAAGATCTCCCGCCGGCTGCTCGAAGCTCGCCCGCTCGAAGTCTGCACCGCTTCCGCCGTCCACCAACCGGACCGTGGCCCGTAGGCGCCCCCTCTTCTGCTCGATCTCGCCCGTCACCAGCGTTCCCGCCTTCAGAGCGCGGGCGACACTATCGCGAGAGATGCTGTCTCCTCTGAATGGGGCGACACCACCCTTGGAGATGACCTCCAGGCCCTGCACCTGATTCAGCTCTCGGATCAGCCCTTCGGTGAGGCCGTCGGCCAGGTAGCCGAGCGAATCTCCGGTGCCGTCGCCCTGGAAGTAGAGGACTGCGATCCGGTGAGGGTCGAGCCCGCCGGTTACCGCCCCCGATTCGATTGGAGGTCGGTGCAAAGCCCGCCAGGCTCCGAACCCCGTACCGGCGAGCAGCGCCAGGCCGGCGAGGGACACCGCCCAGAAGCGAGCCCCACGGGGGCCGGCTCTCTCTAGAGCCTTCACTCCACGGGGGGTGGTCCTCCGGACCGCCTGCAGTGCGCGGGAGGTCCGGCGAGCCGTCGGGCCGAGATCCGTCTGGCAGAGTACGTCGGCGAACTCCCGGACACTCGGGAACCGGTCGGCCGGGGTCTTCTCCAGCGCCCGCATGACCGCGTCCTCCAGCTCGTCTGGAATCGAGTGGCGGACGACCTGTAGACTGGGGACGGTTTCCATGGAGTGCCGGGCCAGGATCGCCATGGCATTTGGACCCTTGAACGGCGGCTCTCCAACCAGCATCTCGTATAACATGCAGGCCAGGCTGTACTGGTCCGCCCGGCCGTCCACATGCTCTCCTCCGAGACTCTGCTCCGGGCTCATGTAGTGGGGAGTACCGACCGCCATCCCCGTCTCGGTGAGCTTGTCACCTCCCGCCTGGCTCACCGCCCGCGCAATGCCGAAATCGGCCACCAGCGCGTGACCCTCCTGGATGAGGACGTTCTCCGGCTTGATGTCGCGGTGGATGATGTGGTGCGAATGGGCGCACTGGAGCGCGTCCGCGATCTCGCAGGTGAGCTGGATGGCGTCCGGCAGGGGGAGCTGCTCCTCACGGTCCATCCGTGCCCTCAGCGACTCGCCCTCAACGAAGGGCATCACGAAATAGAGGAACCCGGCGGCCTCGCCGGAGTCGTACAAGCCGAGGATGTTCGGGTGCTGGAGCTTCGCGGCAACCTTGATTTCGCGGAGAAATCGGTCGGAGCCCAGTGAGGCGGCGAGCTCGGGCCGGAGAACCTTGATCGCCACCCGCCGGTCGTGCCGGGTGTCCATGGCCAGGTATACCGTGGCCATGCCGCCCTGCCCAATCAGGCGCTCTACAGCATACCGCTCCTGAAGTGCGGCTCGTAGCGAGTCGAGCGGATCGATCACGGAAGTTGCCTCAACGGCGGGGGGCTGACTGTCTACAAGATATGGGGACGCAGGAGGGTCGGCTAGCGGCGAATCATCGCCAGGACCTATACGGTAACCCCCGCGAGGGCCTCCCGCATGGCCGCGGCCGAGCTCCAGCGGTCCTTGGGGCTCTTGGTCAGGGCTCTCGCGATCCCGGCGGCGAGCTCGGCCGGGGTGTCGCTGCGGAGCTTCCGGACCTCAGGGGCAGGCTGGGTGAGGTGAAGCTGGAGCACAACCGCTTCGTTGCGGTGCACGAACGGAGGCTCCCCGGCAAGGCACTCATAAAGCACGCAGCCGAGCGAATAGAGGTCGCTGCGGTGGTCGATGTCGATCAGCGCCGTTATCTGTTCCGGGCTCATGTAGGTGGAGGTTCCCACCGCTATCCCCGACCGGGTGAGCTGGTCGGTTCCAGAGGCAGCGACCGCTCTGGCAATGCCGAAGTCGAGCAGCACCGCCCCTTCGCTTGAGAGCACGATATTCGCGGGTTTCACATCGCGGTGGACGATCCCGTGGCCATGGGCATGATCCAGGGCCTCCAGCACGTCACAGGCGAGTCTCAGCGTCTCCGCAATCGGCAGGCACCGCAAGGTATCCAGGCGTTCCCGGAGAGTCGCTCCGTCTACAAAGCTCATAACATAGTAGACCAGCCACTCCCGCTCGCCGGAGTCGAGAATCTTCGCGATGTGCGGATTGTCGAGCTGGGAGGCGATCTGGATCTCGCGGAGGAAACGATCGGCTGCCACGCTGACCAGCAGCTCCGGGTGGAGGATCTTCAGGGCTACTGTCCGGCCGTCCGGCTCCCGGGCCAGGAATATGCGGGCATTCCCGCCCTTGCCGATCTCGCGATCGACCTCGTACCGCCCGGCAAATGCCTGGCGCACCAGTGCCAGCATGTCGCGCCGGATGAGCGCCTCCTGGGAAGGATGGATCAATGGTTGCCCAATACCTTCCGGTTCGCAAGCTGAAAGCATCCTTACAGGAGGATGTCGCTACGGATCCCCCGGCGGATGCTCCACCAGAGTGCCCCCCAGACGTTGGAACTCCTGACAGTAACGCTCGCTCTCCCGGTCATGCCGGGGCGCCATCCGCCGAGGGCGGGGAGCCGCACCCGTGCCTCGACAGCGCGGGGCGTTGCTGTTGCGGATATGGATGTAATTACGGCAGTTACAGGGGCGTCCAGGGTGGCGTGCGGTAATAGGCTGGCCCGGGACCCCGGCCGGATCAGGGTTCCCCCTGCTCCTTCCAACGCGATCCGGACCTCCACGGAGTCGACCTCTCCCAGCTCAAGCACGGTTGCGCCGCTGGCTACCCAGCGGCCGACCAGCTCCTCGGGTCGGCGGGTGATGACGACACCCCCTCCGAGTGCCCGGATCCGGAGCGCCTCGACCCTTTGACGGAGGCCGGCCATACGCGCGGCCTCGCTGGAGCGCTCCGCATCGAGCCCGGCGGCTTCGGCAAAGCGGCTGGAGCTGCGAGCCTGAGCCGAGCGAGTGGCCAGGGAGTCGCTGATTCTCCGGCTGGCTATGAGCTCTCGCTCGAGCTGGAGGTTCCTGATCTGCACCAGAGGAGCCCCGGCGGCGACCCGGGTACCCTCTCGCACCTGTACCCGCTGGATGATCCCGCTGTCCGGTGCCGCGAGCGGCATAGAGAGTACCGGTGCCGCCACGAACGGACCCGTAATCGTAATGGGCCAGGGCAGGAGTGCGCCGAGGACGACGACTGCTGGCACCGCGACACTGAGCCGGGTCCGCCAGGGTCCCTTCTTCCAGGCCGCGCGGTGCTGCCGGATGGCCATCCTCGCCGTCCGGAGCCCCCCTCGTAGCGGCTCGCGCAACATTACGAAGAGGCCGACCAGGAAGATCACCAGCCCCACCGACCCCAGCCAGCGGGTAAGCCAGCCGAACGCGGTGGCGGCGAAGAATGAGAGAATGAGTCCGATGTAGGCCGAGGCGAGTCCCCCATAGACCAGGAAGACTCGCTGCTCCCGTGCATCCGCTGACGGCATGGGAAAGTCGAGACCGAGCAGTCGGGTCTTGACCAGCCAGCTCAGGTGCGCGAATGCCCGCTGTCGGAGGTTGGGAACCTCCAGGTAGTCGCTCAGGGCGTAATAGCCGTCCAGCGGGATCAGCGGATTGGCATTCATGAATACGGTCGTGATCCCACCGATGAGTACAGCAGCGAACGCCACATCGGATAGCATCGTTCCGGGCGTCGCTGCCCACCACACGACCGCGGCGACGCTGGCTATGACCAGTTGGATCCAGGACCCGGCAGCGGTCACCCACAGCCGGGCCCGAAGCTCGGGGAACGTCCAGGCGTCGTTCACGTTACAGAAGAAAGCCGGTTCGAAGTAGATGAGCATCGCACCGATTTCGTGGACCTGCCCCCCGAAGTACTTGCAGGTCAGGCCGTGGCCCAGCTCGTGGATGACGATGATCACGATGCCGGTCAGCCACAGAACCGCGAGGGTCTCAAGGCCCACATTCAGCGTGTAGAGATCGGCCAGCGCCTGGGAGAACTCCTCCCATTTGAGTCCAAGCACCAGCAGATACACTGCAAAGAGAGCGACCGATATGACCAGGAAGGTGCGGGTGAAGAAGAAGCGCAACCGCGGCAGCCAGCGGTCGAACAGCGCGTCGGGGTCTCCCACCGACCAGCGGAGCCGCATCAGGTCGCCCTGGAACACCCCCCTGCTGAGCCGGCGGGTCCGATCGGCTCGGAGCCGTTCCATCTGCAGCACCGAGTGCTCTCTCAGCGTGCGCTCACACAGTCCCATCCCGCTCAGTTTGGCGGTAAACGCCTCCACTCCAGCGGGCGAAACTCTGATCCCTTCCCCGGCAAGGGCTGCGGCCGCTTCAGCCGGCGTGTGCTTACCGTCGAGGGTCTGCATGACCATGATTTCGACGGGACGAAACCGGTAGTACTTGCGCGACTGGGGGTCCTTGACGATGTAGCTTTGCTCGCCTCGGTAGGTCTGCTCCACCAGCACGAGGTCCGGACGGAGCTTCGCGCAGCGAATCACTGCCGGGTCCGGAGGACCTTTTCGCCTGGCGCGAGACCGCTTACAACTTCGACTCTGTCGCCGGCCACTTCGCTGCCCAGGGTCAGGGCCCGGAGCGTGGTGCGGTCTCCCGACCAAACCAGGGCGTAGCCCTCGCCGTCTACCGCCGTCCTGGGGATGGTGATTACATGCCGTGGTTCTGAGCCAAGCCGCACGGTGACGCTGCTGCCCGGAGTGAGCCGGTGGCCGGCGGTCAATTGAAGAATGATCTCCCGAGTGCCGCTGGCGGCATCCATCATCGGTGAGGCCCGAATGATCCGAGCCTGGGCGGTGGCCCCGCCATGGCCCACGATCCCCGCCCCCGCTCCGATACGGAGGCCGCCCGCTGTCGCCTCGGGCACGTGCACCGCCGCGAGGACCGGTCCGAGCGCGGTAAGGCGAAACAGCGTGTCCCCCACGCTCACCAGGCTGTGGAGGCGGGCCCTGCGTCCGGTAACCACTCCAGCAAACGGAGCGACGATCCGGGTCAATTCGAGATCCCGTTGTGCCTGGCGGAGCCGAAGCGTGGCTTCACGGTGCTCGAACTCCACCCGCTCCGAATCGGCCACCGTGACTATGCCCGCGGCCTTCAGCGCCCGCTGTCGCTCTGCGGTCTGCCTGGTATTGGCAAATTTCTCTTCGGCCTGCGCGAGTGCGATGCGCTGATCCGCGCTCTCCATCCGGGCCAGGGACTGGCCGGCGGAGACTCGGCTCCCGAGGTCCGCCATGATCGACTCGACCACGCCGGTAGAGCGCGCATAAATCGCGGCATCGTGCTCCACGTAGAGCTGCGAGGGAAGCGTGAGCGGAACCTCCACCGTTGCCGTGTCAGCCGAGGCAATCGAGGTGTCCGATGCTCCTCCCAGGGAGCCGGTTTCGGTAGCCGGCCCGTCTGCCCTGGGGCCGGACCGCCCGCTGCAGGCCTGCATCAACGCCAGAACAAGGAAGCCGTTTCTCAGCCCCATATTTTCCACCAGAACAGTCGGAGCCAGCGCGCGGGCGCCCGCAGCAGTCGATTGATCGTGCTGGCCGGCTCGGTGAGTACCCGGGCGTGTGCCGCCATCTGAGGTTTGAGGAGACCATCTCCGTTGGCGACGGAGGCGCGTACAGGGTAACGCACCAGTGGGCCGCTGTCGGCGGGAAGCTGTCCGACAGAGCTGACCGTGCCGGAGAAGGTGCGCTGCGGCAGTGCATCTACGCGAAGGCGGACTTGCTGGCCCGCCCAAACCCTGCTCACGTCGCGCTGATCGACCCCGAATTCGAGCTCGAGGGAGTCGGTGCGTCCCAAGGTCAGCAGGAGATCGCCCTCTTCCAGGGAAGCGCCAACGCGCTCTTGCAGGTGAGGTGTCAACACGGTGCCGGAGACCGGCGCCCGCAGCATGGTATGGCCGACCTCCTCATCCAGCAGCGCGAGCTCCTGGCGCAGCGCGTCGCCCCGAATTCGGTGCAGCCGCTCTTCGGCGGGATCGCTCCGGCTCGCGGAAACCTCCGCCTGCCGGTCCGCGGTCGCAACGGCTGCCGCCGTGGCGGCCCGATCACTGGCCAGGCGGGTGGAGCGGAGCGATGCCAGCGGAGCACCGCGCTCGACCGGAGCCCCCTCCCGTACCAGCACCCGCTCGACCACGCCAGGAACCAGGGCCCGCACCGGGGCCAGCGCCATTGGTCGGAAGACCGCCTCGTTGCCGACAACCCGAAATGGCCACCGAATGAGGAACGACGCCGCGACGAGGGCGAGTGCGACGCCACCGTAGAGCTGCAGCTTCCGCCGCGGAACGGCCAGGAGCGCTCGCTTCCTGGCAGCCAGTGCGCCGAGTGCATCGACCATGGGAACCTGGTGATACAACTGCGCGTTCCGGAGGGCCACGGTTGTCTGGTTGGCCAGGATCGCTGCCAGTTCCAGCTGCACCGGTGTGGCGAACTCCCGGGTGCCCGCCTCGAACACGAGGACACCGAGGACGCCTTCCTCATCCTTGAGCGGGAGATACACCGCGCTTTCCACGCCGTCGGCTTCGAGGTCGGGACCGAAGAGCGTCACGAACAGCCGTTCGGCGTCGGATGCCGGGTCGGAGCGGTCAGTGAGGTAGAGCTGCTCTCCGCGGCCAGCAGCCCACGCCGAGCGGGCGATGAGGTCCAGGAGCTTGGAGTCTTTCGGGTCCACCTTCTCCTGGCCCGCCACCGCCCGGATCTCGCACTGGCCCTTCTCGTACAAGCCCACGGCGCCGCGGTCGAAGCTGAGCGCCCGGGAGGCCAGGTTGACCACCGACCGGAGAACCCGGTCCAGGTCGAGCGTGGCCGTGATCTCGCGGCTGATCTCGAGCAGAAGAGCGAGATCGCGGGCTCGCTTCTCGACGGTGTGGAGTTGGGCATTGCGGAGGGCGGCGGCGGCGCTGGAGGCCAGCCCTTCGAGCAGCTCCCGGTCGCGCTCGTCGAACACTCCGTCGCCGGTGAGCTTGTTGGAAATCTGAATTGCGCCCACTGTAACGCCACCGGCTACCATAGCCGTGGCCATGACCGTGGTAGCCAGCATCTCCGCCGAATCCACCCGGGGCACGTAGCGGGGATCGTCCACGGCGCGGGTGACGATAGTCGTTCGGGGCCGTTGGGCCACGTCTCCGATAAACCCGGTTCCCACCGGGACCAATGCACCGATCAGTTTGTGGCCCGCGCCTCCCTCGGCCAGGCGGCAGCGCAGGATGTCCCCCTCGGCGATCCAGAGCGACCCGCCCTCCGCGCCGAGCGCGGCGAGCACCCGCTGAAACACGCGGGGGAGCAGCTCGTCGAAGTCGAGGGTCGCACTGAACTCCAGGCCGATGGTGTGGATCAGCCTGAGGCGCTCCACTTCCTCGCGCAGATCCTCCACCGACGCGGCCGAGGCACTCAAAATTTCTGGCATGGGGCTAGTAAAGGAGGCTTTCCCAGCAGGGGTTCAATGCATGTATACGCTCGGATTCCGGGTCCCGATAGGGGCCCGGAATCCGAGCGCTGGAACCGGCGAGCTGGGGCGAACGAGTACTGTCGGGCCTAGCTCCTCGGGATGACCGTCGCTGGCGCGATCCGCTCCTCGAGCTCTTCGACCGAAAGCTCTACTGCCTCAGCGTCCTTCCCGGTCGCGGTGCGAACCTGTGACTTCTGCTCTTCGGTCAGTTTGATCCGGAACTGCTCTTTGGGGTTCGACATTGCCTCTCCTGTTGGTGTAGTGACGTGGCGGCGGTGTGACGAGTTGGTGCCAAACTCGCGCTCTACCGTGAAAATATCGTGAATTACGCCAGGCTCGGCCGCTTGGCCGGTGCGATCCGCTCCTCGAGCTCTTCAACCGACAGCTCAATGGCTTCGGCGTCTTTGCCAGTCGTCTTGCGGACCTGTTCCTTCTGCTCAGGGGTGAGCGTCATCCGGAAGGTTTCGGTGCTGGCCATGGTATCGCTCCTGTTTGGGGTTAGTTATGACCAAGGTTCCGGGTGACAATGTCGGTCGCCTCCGTGAAGGCAGCGTGAAAAGCCTCTTGCAACTCCGTGAATCCCCCGTAGGTTGTGACGCTCCGTTACAAGGTCGTCCTGTGGCGAGTTTCGCCCTGACACTGCTCGGTCCGCCGTCCGTCACGCTTACGGATGGGGGAACGATCGTGCCGCGGCCGGGCGCCAAGATGCTTGCCCTCCTGACCTACCTTGTGCTCGAGCCTGGCCCCCACAGCAGGGAGGAGTTGGCTGGCCTCCTCTGGGGCGAGTCACCGGAACCCGAAGCCCGCGCCTCCCTTAGACAGGCCCTCAAGCATCTCCGCGATGCACTAGGGGAGATCGTCCGCAGCGATCGCGCGGTGGTCGAGCTGACCCAGCCGATCCAGTGCGAGGTTCGTGACTTCCGTACGCTCGCTCTCGAGGAGCCTCAGCGGGCACTCACCACCGACATCCCCCGGTTCCTGGCAGGCTTCTCGGTCCGGCACGCTCCCCAATTCGATGAGTGGGTCTCCGCCACGCGCAGGGAAATTCTTCAGCAGTATGAACACGCTCTTGGCACTCTGGCCCGCGAGGCGATGGGCCAATGGCGCTGGCGTGAGACCATCGAGCTGACAGAACGCTGGCTCAAGTGTGATCCACTATCGGATGAGGCGGTCCGGCTGGCGGTGGAGGCGCGATATCTGTCAGGCGATCGAGGCGCGGCGATCGCGCGCTTCTCGGAGTACCGTGCGGTGCTGGCCCGGGAGACCGGCTGCGAGCCCAGCCGGACCCTGCTGAACCTGGCGCGTCGAGTGGAGTCGGACGCCACACCGCCGACCGCACGGCCGGTCACCGACGAGTGGTATGCCCGCGCCCCGTCGTTCGAGTCCAGCCTGATTGGTCGCGAGGACGAATGGGCCGCCCTGGTGAAAGCGTGGAAGGCGGTGAACCGGGGCTCCGGTCAAATTGTGCTCATTCAGGGCGAGGCCGGCGTCGGGAAATCGCGGCTGGCCGAGGAATTCCTGCGCTGGGTTGTGGCACAGGGGGGCAGTGTCCTGCGGGGGCATGGTTACGATGTGAGGGCGGGGATTCCGTACGAGCCGGTGGTAGAGGTGCTGCGGGATGCACTCGCGGCTCCTGGGTTGGCCGGCACGGCTCCCGAGTGGCTCACCGAGGTCACCCGGCTCCTTCCGGAGCTGAAGCAACGTTTCCCGGCGCTGTCCGAGCCCGGAACGCCATCCAATTCCACCGAGGGGTGGCGCCTTTTCGAGGGGGTCGCCCAGCTAATGCTGGCCTTGGCCGCCGAGCGACCGCTGGTGGTCTCGCTGGACGACCTTCAATGGTGTGACAGCGACAGCTGCAACCTGCTCCGTTTTCTGACCCGGCGAACAGAGCAGGCTCCGGTCTTCTGGCTCGGCACCCTGAGCCTGGGAGAGCTCGAGCGAGACGCCCCCGCTGCGCGTCTCTGCCGCGTGCTGCGGGCCAAGGCTCACGCGAATGTAGTGACACTGGGGCCGCTTACGGAGGAGGAGCTCTGGCGCATGATCCGGGAGATGGGGCACCTCAGCACCCCGACCGGCGCACGACGCTTCGCCAACCGGATCTTCGGCGTCACCGCCGGGAATCCGTTCTACGCCATTGAGCTGCTGAAGACGATGTTCGCGCAGGGGCTGCTGGCCCTGGACGAGGAGAGCGGCGAGTGGACTGCGTTATCGGGGGCGGTGACCGGCGGGCGTGAATTCCCGGTCTCTCAGACGGTTCACGACGTCATCGCCGAGCGCATCGAGCGCCTACCCGAACAGCTGAACGAAGTGCTCATCACTGTTGCCGTAGCGGGTGCCGGCTGTCGCACCGAGATGCTCTCTCACGTGCACGGCATCTCCCGGCTGCATGCCGCAGCGGTGGGCGACGCCCTGGTCGATCGACGGCTGATTGTAGAAGAGGGAGGAGTGTACCGCTGCGCCCATCCAGTTATCGCGCACGTGGTGAGAGACGGGCTCACCGCCCTGCGCCGGCGGGAGGTGCATCGGACCCTGGCGCTCGCGCTCGAGCGGCTGACCTCGCCGGAAGACGCCAGGGAAACGGCCCGCGAGATCGCCCGTCATGCCGACCGGGGTGAGGAGCCTGCGCTAGCCTACCGGTTTGCGCTTATGGCCAGCGAGGGTGCGGTCGAGCGGTACGCCTTTGCCGAGGCTCTGTCCTGGCTCGATCTGGGCGCCTCCAACGCGCGTGGCTCGGCGGAAGCCGACGCAGTGAACCGGCTCACCGCTGATGTGCTGGAGGCGGCGGGATGGAGCGAGATCCCGCCTCTGACCAAGTTGGGTGGGCCGATTACCCGCGAGCTCGAGCGGGAGGACTTCGATCTGATGGTCAAGGGGTAGACCTCTCCCCTCGCTGGGCGGTCCCGCCGTACCTTACCGCGGTCATCTCCGCAAGAATCGCCAACGCAGTCTCCGCCGGCTGCCGACCGCCGAGATCCAGCCCGATCGGACCATGCAAACGCTCGACCTGGGCAGCGGTGAGCCCCGATTCCCGGAGACGCTCGCGCCGGGCGGCCTGCGTCTTCCTCGAACCGATTGCTCCCACATAGGCGGCAGGTGACCGCAGAGCCACCGCAAGCGCGGGTTCGTCAAACTTGGGGTCGTGCGACAGGACGCAGACGTAACACGCAGGATCGATCCCGATGCGCGCGAATGCCTCCTCCGGCCACGCCAGGATGAGCTCGTCAGCCTCGGGAAATCGCTCGCGGTCGAGGAACGCCTCCCGCCCATCGGCGACGATGGTGTGGTAGCCGAGCGCCTTGGCCAGCGGCACCAGTGCCACCGCAATCTGAACTCCGCCGAAGATGACCAGCCGCGGTCGGCGGGGGAACACTTCGAGAAACAAGGTGACGGGGCCGTCCGCGGTCTCCAGCGCCTGGCTCGTGCTGGCCTCTTTCCTGAGGGCCGCCAGCGCGGCGTCGCGTACCGTGTCTAGCGGAAGCGTGACTGGGAGCTTGCCCTCGACTCGGCCGTTCTCCAGCACCCGCAGCGATCCCCCCAGCCCCAGCCCGGCCACCACCGATACGACCACCTCGCCGCCGTTTCCACGCGCCGCCTGGAGCACCTCGGGCCTGACCGTGGGCTCCACGAACACCTTGATCGTCCCGCCGCAGGCGAGCCCCACTTCCCATGCGCGCTCATCGGTGACCCCGAAGGTCACCAGCTTCGGGCTTCCCCGGGCGATCGCCGCCTCGATCTCGAGCGCGGTGGCGGTCTCGACACAACCTCCGGAGACCGAGCCCGCGAGCGTGCCGTTGGCTGCGGCGAGCATACAGGATCCCTCGGGCCGCGGCGCGGAACCCCACACGCTGGTGACCACGGCTCGCCCGAACGGCTTACCGGTGGCGACGAAACGCTCGTAGTCGGTAAGGAGGTCGCGCATCGAGGGAGATTACAACCGTCCCGGACGTTTCGCCATTTCCGCCATGAAACGCTTTGAGTGTAGCGCGGTTGTTTTCGATCTCGATGGCGTCCTGGTCGACTCGACGGAATACGTGGAGCAGCAGTGGCGCCGCTGGGCTGTTTCTAAGGGTCTGCCCGTGGAGCCATTCCTCCGGGTATGTCACGGCCGTCGCGCCCTGGAGACCATTCGCCTGGCCGCTCCGCACCTCGATGCCGAGGCGGAGGTAGCCGCGTTTGTTCCCGAAGAGGAGTCGGATGACCCAGTTTTCCGGCCAGTGGAGGGCGCCCCACGCCTCCTGGAGGCGCTGCCGGTAGGGAGCTGGGCTGTGGCCACTTCCGGTACCCGGGCCGTTGCAACCGAGCGCCTTCAGCGCGCGGGTCTCCCCATCCCCAGCGTTCTCATCTGTGCCGAGGACGTAGTGCGCGGGAAGCCCAGTCCCGAGGTCTATCTGCTGGCTGCCGCCGGTCTCGGCGTGGTCCCCGCTGACTGCCTGGTGGTCGAGGACGCCCCCGCGGGAATCGAGGCTGCCCGCGCCGCCGGGATGAGTGTCGTCGCGCTCACGACGACTCATGGGCCAGAGGAACTCGGCGCTGACGCCTGCATCGCGTCACTCGCGGGAGTCCACCTGGGACGGGTCGACGTGAGCACTCGCCGAACCCGAAGTCTCGAGTTGTTTGTGCTCAACCTGTAGGCTATGGCGCCGGCGCATCGAGAGGAGCACGCGGATGCCGATCATTCCTGGCTGGCGCGCCGGGCAAAGTCGGTCCAGAACTGCTCGGTCAACTTCCGCGCGGCCCCCTCCATCAGCCGGGCCCCGACGCCGGCGACGGCGCCGCTGATATCGCTGGTGGCCGACCAGTTGAGCCGGACTCTGTCCGGACCGGCGTCCTGGATCTCGATGCTCGATAACACGTCGACGGCCGAACCGGGCGCTTTTCCCCGAACCCGCATCCGGGCGCTTCGCCGGGGGACGAGGTCCAACAGCTGGACGTCCATCGTGAACCCTATCTTGATCGACCCCACACCGAACCCGGAGACCACCTTGAAGTGAGTCGGATCGATGATTTCCACCGACTCGACTCCGGGTGCTGATTTCGCCACGAAGTGTGGGTCCATCAGCCGCAGCCAGACCCGCTCACGCGCCGCGGCGATTTCCGGCGAGCCGGAGAATTCGAGCTTCATCGCGAAAATTCCTGGAGGGCATTCAGGTCCCCTCGGGTGTCCACGTCGGGGTTGTCACCCTTCACGTCGAGCGTAACGGTCTCTGGAGTACTGGAGTCGAGCAGGGACTTGAAGCCCCGGTCACCCTCCAATTGGCCTGCCCGTGCCCAGATCGATCGGGTCAGCAGCACCGGGTGTCCCGGCGCGTCCGGGCGAGCTTCGTAGCGCGGCCGGACGATTGGGCCACTTCCCTGTTTCCACGCGGCCACCAGCGCCTCGACCACTTCGAGGCGAACTAGCGGCTGATCTCCCAGAAACACCAGCACGGCCCCGGCCTCTTCGACGGTTGGGACCGCGAGCGCGGCTAGCCCGAGCCGGATCGAGTGGGAGAGGCCTAGCTCCGGAGCGTCGTTGGCGACGGTGCCCAGCCCGGCGGCGCGAGCGAGCGCCAACCCGCGCTCATCGTCGGCTGCAACGACAACGTGCCCCCCATCGAGCAGGCCGCGCTTCCGCCCGCCCGCGACGACGTCGAGCACGTGGGACAACAGCGGGCGACCCCGGTGCAGCGCGTGGAGCTTGCCGCCACCGAACCGGCGGCTCTGCCCGGCTGCCAGAATTAGAGCGTGGATCCGCAACCGCATGTAGCTGGCCGTTTCATGGGCCGGGACTTCTTCGCTCCGAAGAGAGTGCGCCCAATGGCCTTGCCCCGTCCGTAAGGCGCGAGTAAAGTCACTATCCCTCGATTCCCACCTTGGGGTGTAGCTCAATTGGCAGAGCGCCCGGCTGTTAACCGGGAGGTTGCTGGTTCGACCCCAGCCGCCCCAGTAGGGGCGCATCGCATGCGCCCTTTAGCAAAAGGGCGCACGCCGTGCGTCCCTACAGCTTTTCGTACGCCGCCAGCGTCAAGAACTCCGGAAACGTCTTTGCCGAGAACAGTCCCTCGAGCAGCTCGCCGGCGCTGCCGAGTCGTTCGAGGTCCCCTCCCGCAGCGGCGAGCTTGTCGGTTTCCTCCCCCAATATCGTGCGACAGCGTTCCAGTGTGATTGGCTTTCCATCCTCGGTCGTTGCTTGGTGCCGGATCCACTGCCAGAGCTGTGATCGGGAAATTTCCGCGGTGGCGGCGTCCTCCATGAGGTTATTGATGGCCACCGCCCCGGATCCTCCTAGCCAGGCCGCGAGGTACTGGAGAGCCACGCTGATGTTACCTCTCACCCCGGCTTCGGTAACCCGACCGCCCGGCACTCTCACATCGACCAGCTCTTCTCGCCTTCCCTGAACGTCGTCACGCTGCCGGCTCTTCTGGTTGGGCCGGGCCCCCAGCACCCCACGGAACACTTCGTCCACCAATGGAACCAGGTCCGGGTGAGCCACCCAGGCGCCGTCGTATCCGGCGCTGGCTTCGCGCGTTTTGTCTTCCCTGACCCGCGCCAGCGCGGTAGCGTTCACCTCGGGGTCGCGGCGGCTCGGAATGAATGCGGCCATGCCTCCGATCGCGTGCGCTCCTCTTCGGTGGCAGGTCTTCACCAACAGCTCGGTGTACGCATGCATGAAGGGAACCGTCATTGTCAGCTGCGCTCGATCCGGGAGCAGAAACTCGGGGCGGTCCCTGAAGTTCTTGATGATACTGAAGAGATAGTCCCATCGGCCGGCGTTGAGGCCGGCGGCGTGGTCGCGCAGCTCGTAGAGGATCTCATCCATCTCGAAGGCGGCCAGGATGCTCTCGATCAGGACGGTAGCCCGGATCGTTCCGGCGGGGATGCCCAGCTCCTCCTGGGACAGAACGAACACCTCGTTCCACAGCCTTGCCTCGAGGTGATTTTCCAGCTTGGGCAGGTAGAAGTACGGGCCGCTGCGGCGGTCCAGAAGCTCGCGGGCATTGTGGAAGAAATAGAGCCCGAAGTCGAAGAGGCTGGCGGATATCGGCTCTCCGTCCACCAGCAGGTGCTTCTCCTGGAGGTGCCAACCCCGGGGACGGACCACCAGAGTGGCGAGGGTCTCCCCCAGCTGGTAGCGCTTGCCCTCGGGGCTGGCGTACTCCAGCGTCCTCCGTACCGCGTCGAGGCAGTTAGCCTGGCCGGCAATCACGTTGGCCCACGGGGGCGAGAGGGCATCTTCGAAATCGGCCATGAACACCTTGGCCCCCGAGTTGAGCGCGTTGATCATCATCTTCCGCTCCACCGGTCCGGTAATCTCGACCCGCCGGTCATCCAGATCGGCGGGGGCCGGCGCCACCGTCCAGCTGCGATCCCGAACCTCGCGCGTTTCCGTCAGAAAATCGGGCTGAGCACCCCTCTGGATGTCCTGCTGAACCTGCATTCGGCGCTGGAGCAGCGCCTTCCGGCGGGGCTCGAACTCCCGGGCAAGCAGCTGGAGAAATCGGAGGGCTTGAGGGGTGACGATGCGGTCCACCTCGGCTCCGCGTGGGGCGCGGATTTCGATGGCCTTCATATCACACGACGTGATAGAGCATGAAGGCAAAGTGACAGCCGCTGCCGGCAATGACCAGAAGATGCCAGATCTCGTGGTGTCCGAAACGGCCCGGGAATGGGTCGGGACGTTGCCGCGCGTAGATCACCGCCCCGATGGTGTACGCCAGGCCACCGGCGATGAGCCAGGCCAGGCCGCCAGGAGAAACGGCATGGGCAATTGGCACCAGGGCCACAAGGGCCAGGTAGCCCATCGCGAGATAGGTGCCGGTGGACAGCCAGACCGGAGCGTGCAGGTAAAAGAGCTTGAAGGGAATTCCTGCGAGCGCAATGAGCCAGACTGCCGCGAGGAGAGTCCAACCCAGGCGTCCCTTCAGGGTGATCAGCGCCACCGGGGTATAGGTACCGGCGATGAGGAAATAGATCGCAATGTGGTCCAGCGTGCGGAGCGCCCGGCGCGGCCGTTCCGGTACCGTCAGCGTGTGGTACAGCGTGCTGGCGCCGTAGAGAAAGATCAGGGTGGCGCCATATACCCCGAATGCCACCAGCTCACCAGGACTCTTCGCCATTCGAAGGAGCAGGATGGTCCCCGCCCCCGCGAGCAGGAGCCCGACCAGATGGGAGGCGCCGTTTACCGGCTCTCGAATGTGCATGCCGGAATCTAAGTAGCCCCGCGGCCCAGGCTATTGGCTAGCCAGACCGCGGCCCCCCAGCCTTGTCGCCCGTAGGATGTGGCTCTAGCGTTAGTCCGTGCGCATTGCCCTGTTTTCCGAGGTGTACTGGCCCATGGTCAGCGGCGTGGGAGTCACGCTGCTTCGACTCACTAAGGCCCTGGAGGAGCGCGGCCATCAGGTCCGGGTCTACACCGCCAACTATGCATTGGCCAAAGGGCAGCTGGACCGCCCGGAGGTGCATCGGTCCCCTAGCGTTCCGCTGTTTCTCTATCCTGATGTGCAGTGGGCATTTCCGCGCCACCGCGACATCCTGGAAGACGCCGCCCGATTCCGCCCCGATGTGGTCCATGTGGCCACCGAGTTTGCCCTCGGCCTCGCCGGTCTCAAGGTCGCCCGCCAGCTCCGTGTTCCCCTCATCGCCTCGGCCCACACCGATTACGACCAGTACGCCGCCCGCTACGGAGTAGACTGGGTATTGGGGGCCGGTTGGCGATACCTGCGCTGGTTCTACGGCCAGAGTCATCGGGTGCTCTGCCCCTCGCGAATCTACCAGGAGCACCTGCATAGTCGAGGCGTCGCTCATACCGGCATCTGGAGCCGCGGCATAGACCCCAACTGTTTTCATCCGCGCTTCCGAAACGACGCCTATCGCCGGGCGCTCGGCGTCCAGCCCGGCGACCTGCTCGTCACCTACATCGGCCGGATTGCCCGGGAGAAGAACCTGGGACTCTTGTTGGAGGCCTGGGACCTGCTCGCTCCTGGCCGGGGCTCGGCCAAACTCTCGCTGGTGGGGCGGGGCCCGCTCGAGGCGGACATCCGGCGGCGGGAAATTCCCGGCGTGCACGTGGCAGGATTGATGGACGGCCGGGCGCTCTCTGCCGCCTACGCATCCGCCGATATCTTCGCGTTCCCGTCGGCAACCGAGACCTTCGGCAATTCGCTGCTCGAGGCCATGGGTTCGGGGCTACCCTCCCTGGTGGCTGCCGCCGGTGGAGTCCTCGAGTTCTCCCAGCACGGAGGGAACGCCTGGCTGGTCGCGCCCAACAGCGTGTCGGCTATTGCGGAGGGATTGCGCCGGCTCCTGGAAGATGCGGCCCTGCGGCGCCGTCTCTCCCAGGGGGCGCTACGGACCGCCCACGAGCGGGGCTGGGACGAGGTATATGACCAGCTGATTGCGGACTACCAGGACGCTATCGAGAACAGGCGGCTGATTCAGGCCGCGTGAAGGGCGTGTCGACTAAACCTTCCCTTTAGAACCCAATCCGCCGACTTAAAATCAGATACGACAAGGCCGCGATCGCGGCGCTCATAGGCATGGTGAGGATCCAGGCCCACACGATCCGCTTGGCGACTCCCCAGCGTACCGCGGACAGCCGCTGTGCGGTGCCAACACCCACGATCGCCCCAGTGATCGTGTGGGTCGTGCTTACCGGTACCCCAAGATACGACGCGAACAGGAGCGTGATCCCGCCTGCGGTCTCCGCGCAGAACCCGCCGAAGGGCCGGAGCCGGGTTATCCGCATGCCCATGGTCTTGACGATCCGCCATCCGCCGGCTGCGGTGCCGAGTGCTATGGCCGTGTGGGCCGCGAGCACAATCCAGAGGGGGATGTGGTCAGCTGAAGGGAGATAGAGGTGCCGGAGCCACCCTGTCTGGTTGGCGAAGTCCGCCTGGCTGGCGACCAGAAGGCTCACGATGATTCCCATGGTCTTCTGGGCATCGTTGGCGCCGTGACTCAGTGAGTAGAGGCCCGCGGAGACCAGCTGGAGGCGGCGAAAGACCCGGTCGAGTGGACCCGGGCGTGCTCCCTTCAGCAGCCAGGAGAGGCCGATGGTGAGGAGGAGCGCAATGGCCATCCCCAGCAGGGGGGAAATGACGATAAAGGCGACGGGAAGGATCCAGCCACTCAGTATCAGGGCGCCAAAACCAGCCTTGGCGATGGCGGCGCCGGCATAGCCTCCCAGCAAGGCGTGCGAGGATGAGCTGGGTAGCCCCAGATACCACGTAATCAGATCCCAGATAATGGCTCCGAGCAGGCCTCCCAGAATGACGTTGGGATCCACGACGCTGACGTCGATCAGGCCCTTGCCGATCGTCTTGGCTACGGCGGTACCCACCACAAACGCCGCCACGAAGTTGAAGAACGCCGCCCAGAGGACCGCCAGCCCCGGGCTCAGGACCCGGGTGGACACCACCGTTGCAATGGAGTTGGCGCTGTCGTGGAAGCCGTTGATGAAATCAAAGATGAGGGCGACCGCAACGATCACGACTACATACAGGATGGCGTGGTCCATGCTCAGGCGTGCTTGATGGAGATCGACTCCAGGACGTTACCCGCGTCCTCCATGTGGTCCAGGGTCTTCTCCAGGGTGTCGTAGATCTCCTTCCATTTGATGACCATCAGCGGGTCGGGCGAGCCATCGAAGAGCCGGCCAACCCACTCGTGATACAACGAGTCTCCTTCCTCCTCGAGCCGCTTGACCTGCGCGCAGGCGTCCAGGACGCTCTTGTCCTTGTTCTTCTCCAGGGCCTGGACCGCCACCAGAAGCTCCTTGGCGGCGCGATACACCACGTCGGCCAACAGGGTGGCGCCCTCTGGCGCCTCTCCGGCGTGGTACATCTCGACCCGGCGGGCCGCCCCGTCTATCAGGTCCATCACGTCGTCGAGCCGGGATGCAAGCAGGTGGATGTCTTCCCGGTCGAGTGGCGTGATGAACACCCGGTCTAATCGGGTGACCACCTCATGAGTGATCTGATCGGCCTCGTGTTCCAGCCGCTTGATCGCGTCGACGATCGCGCCCCGATGGTATCCATCGGCCCGAAGCAGGTCGAGCTGCAGCTTTGCGGCTTCGACGCTGAGCTCGGCAACCGAGGTGAAAAGATCGAAGAACTTTTCGTCGCGGGGCAGGAAACGCATCAGGATCCTTGGCAGGGTCGGCGGCGGGAAGATAGCTCCACTAAGGGACTTGGCAAGCCAGGCAGCTCCTTCGACCCGGCCTGTTTTCGAGGGCCATTCTTCGAGGCTGCACTCTCGGTGCAAGGCTATTCACATTGCGGTCTCCTGTCCGCTGCGTAAGTTCACCGAAGGGCCTCCGTGCACTTGGCCGAGCCTGAGGCGATTTCCGGTCAAAAACGGCCCAAACTGTATCACCAAACTGCACCACCAACTAGCAAGTCGTGGCGGCGTAGGTAGATAAGGCCAACCCTGAGATGACCCTTAGTCTGCTGACACGCCCCGACCGGTTGGCCGCCCTCCGCCGCACCGCGCTCCTGGACACCCCTCCCGAGGAAGCTTTTGACCGCCTGACCCGCATGGCCGCGCGCCTGCTGGGTACCCCGGTTTCGCTCATATCCCTGGTGGCGGACGACCATCAGTTCTTCAAGAGCGCTACCGGGTTACCCGAGCCCTGGGCTTCCCGGCGGTCCAATCCGATTTCGTTTTCCTTCTGCGGCCAGGTGGTGGCTACCGGGGAGCCGCTGGTGCTGGAAGATGTTCGGCGCCACCCGCTGCTGCGGCACAACCCGGTCATCCGCGAGCTCGGGTGGGTGGCTTATGCCGGGGTGCCGCTGGTCACCCGTCAGGGTCACACCATCGGAGCCCTGTGCGTGATCGATAAGACGCCCCGGCTCTGGTCGGAACGGGACATCGCGCTCCTCCAGGACCTGGCGGCATCGGTCGCCACCGAGATCGAGCTGCGCACCGAGATCGCCGAGCGCCGGCAGGCCGAGCACGGGCGGCGAGAGAGCGAGGAGCAGTTCCATAGCAGCTTCGAGGACTCCGGCGCCGGGATGGCGCTCATTTCGACCGATGGCCGCTGGCTGCGGGTGAACCGGGCGGTCTGTGCCATCCTGGATGTGTCAGGGGGCGATCTGATCGGGTTTCCCGTCGAGGCACGCACCCATCCGGACGACGCGCCGGCCGACCGTGAGGCCCTACGGCTTCTGTTGGCCGGGGAATGCAGGACTTACACCATGGAGAAGCGGTACGTCCAGCCGTCGGGTAAGGTGGTGTGGACCCTGGCCAACGTCTCGTTGGTGCCTGGCGTCGAAGGCCAGCCGAGCCATCTCATTGTAGCGATCCAGGATATCACCGAGCGAAAGCACGCCGAGACCGCACTTCGTGAAAGCGAGGAACGTTACCGTCTCCTTGCCAAGGCGTCGAAGGAGGCGCTCTGGGATTGGGATCTGGTGACGGATCGGCTGGTCTGGGGCGAAGGAACCGGGCCACTGCTTGACTACCAGCGGTCTCAGCTGGGCGATACCGCGTCGTGGTGGTACCAGCGGATCCACCCCACCGATCGGGAGCGGGTCATGGCCAGTCTCGATACCGCGATGGCCGAGGGTAGGGAGGCCTGGACCGAGGAGTACCGGTTCCGCCGGGCGGATGGCTCGTTTGCGGTGGTCCAGGATCGTGCCCACATCGCCCGCGACGAGACTGGGGCTGCGGTCAGGGTGATCAGCGCCAATTCGGGTCTGACCAATGCCGATCAGGCCGACCGCCAGCTCCAGCAGGTGCTCGATGCCTTGCAGGTCGGGGTATCCGTGGTCGACAAGCAGGGTCGCACCGTGGTCGCCAACACCTGGGACCGCCAGCTCTGGGGCGGTGGCCGTGACCGGGGCGTGGAGGAGGTCGCCGAACACCGGGGGTGGTGGGCGGACACCGGCGAGCCGGTTCGACCAGAGGAATGGGGCGCGCTGCGCGCCATTGGGGGCGAGTTCTCGGCCGACGAAGAAGTGATGATCGAGACCGCCGAAGGCGAGCAGAAGACAATCCGGAGCTCGGCCACGCCCCTCCTGAACGACAGCGGCGAGATCGTTGGTGCCGTCAACGTCAGCCAGGACGTGACCGAGGCCAAGGTGGCGGAGGCTACCCGGGCCCGCTTGGAGGAACAGGTCCACCGTGCCCAGAAGATGGAAGCGGTCGGCCGGCTCGCCGGCGGCATCGCGCACGACTTCAACAATCTGCTCACCGGTATACTGAGTTACAGCGACCTCATCCTCCAGGAGCTCCGGCCGGCAGACCCGATCCGGGCCGATGTCGAGCAAATCAAGGAGGCTGGCCGGCGGGCCGCCAACCTGACTCGGCAGCTGCTGGCCTTCAGCCGGCGCCAGCTCCTCCAGCCGCAGGTCTTGTCACTGAACGCTCTCGTCACCGAGCTGGAGCCCATGCTGGGGCGTCTGGCGGGCCCGGCCATAGTGATAGAGACCCAGCTCGATCCCGCGCTCGGCAGCGTGCTGGTGGACCCGAGCCGGCTGGAACAGGTGCTGGTCAATCTGGTAGTGAACGCCAGAGAGGCCATGCCGGAGGGCGGCCGTGTCCGGATTAGCAGCGCCAACTGGCGGGATGAGGCAGCACTGGGGCAGCGCCCAGGCGGGGTCCCGCCGCAGGAGTATGTCTCGCTATGGGTCAGCGACACCGGCATCGGGATGGATGCCGCTACCCGAGGCCGCATCTTCGACCCCTTCTTCACTACCAAGCAGGCCGGGAGCGGGGTAGGGCTCGGGCTCTCGAGCGCGTACGGGATCGTGGAGCAAAGCGGCGGGAGTATCACGGTGGATAGTGCGCCGGGTGAGGGAGCGACGTTCGGAATTCACTTTCCCCGCTACGCGGGAACGGAGTCTCCCGAGCCGGAGCAGCAGCCGGCTGCGCCCGGAAAGGAAACGCTGCTCCTGGTCGAGGACGAAGCACCCGTTCGCGAGTCGGTGCGCCGACTGCTCGAGTGGCACGGATACACCGTCATCGAAGCCCGGAACGGCGCCGATGCGCTCCAGATCTACGAGGGCGATGAGGAGGGGATCGACCTGGTGCTCACCGATCTCATCATGCCGGGGATGGGGGGGCACGAGCTGGTCGAGCGCCTGCGGGCCCGCCACCCGGATCTCCGGGTGGTGTTCATGTCGGGATACGCCGACAAGGCCGTGACCAGCAACGGGGCAGTGCGCAAAGGCACGGCCTACGTGGAGAAGCCGTTTACGGTGGAGCTGCTGATGCAGCGGCTGCGGGAAGTCTTGGACAAGTGAGAGTTGAGAAGTCACTTCTCACTTCTCACTAGACGGGCCAGGTCCCTTGGCGTCTCCAGCCAATAATCGGGGTTCGCGCTCTCGAGGTGGGCCCTTCCAAAGGGGCCCCACAGCGCGGCCGCCGTGCGTACCCCCGCGGCCCGGCCGGCATGCATGTCGTGCACGCTGTCGCCCACATACACCGTGGTTGCTGGATCGGCGCCAAGCAGGGAGACTGCCTTCTCGACCGGCTCCGGATGCGGCTTCGGGTTGGTCACCTCATCGGCGCAGACGAGGACGTCCATCAGCGCCTCGAGCCCGACCAGTGTGAGCCCCCTGAGCGCGCCCAGGCGGTTCTTGCTGGTGACGAGACCGGTCTGGAGTCCGGCGGCCTTGATCTCCCGGATAGCGTCCATCACGCCGGGATAAACCGTCACCATCCGGTCGTGATGCGTGAGGTTGTACTCCCGGTAGGTGGCGATCATGGCCTCGATTGTGCCGAGCTCGTCCCGCCACTCGGCCAGCTGGACGGTGAGCGGCGTGCCCACTCCCTTGAGCCAGTCCTCATCGGTCCGGGCCGGGAGCCCGTGCTGCGCCAGCGTGTGATGGTAGCTGTCGAGAATGAGGCGAACGGAGTCGATCAGGGTCCCGTCGAGATCGAAGAGAACGGTGCGGAGTGCGGGCATCGGCTGAAACTACCCAGGTAAGGAGCCGCTTGCGCAGTCGCCAGATGACCCCTAATCTCCGACGTTTCCAAACCAGGGTAATTCCGGTGCAACCATCGGAGGCGTGGAATGGCCGACGCTAGAGCCGTAAGCGGAGCGCGCTCCTCGCAGCCGGTTGTTCGGGAGGCCAGGCTGCGCCCGGAGTTTACGGAGAGGTATGCCGGTATCGAGCCCGGCGCCTGGTTCAGCGCCGCCGGGCTGGCGGAGAGGCTCATCACTCGGCTGCTCCGCGAGGGGGTTTCCGACGAGGAGCTGCCGCAACGCGTGCTGGACCCGACCCACTTCGAGTTTCGGGGTGGGGAAGGCGCCGCCGCCCGCTCGAATTCAGCCCGGTAGTCCAGCTGAGTCCGGGCTGAAAACGATCAGTCCGGTGAGTCGCACCTCGATTCCATTCCAGCCGGCCTGAGCCGCTGTCACTCGGCTCAGCCTGGTGGTGAGCTCTCGGGTGGGTGCCTCCACTAATCGCTCGATCAGCAGCTCCTCCCCAGCCGTATGCCCACCGGCCACAAATCCCAGCATCCGCTCGAGCTGGAGCAGAGGACCGTGATTCCGCAGCCTGGCAGCCTGACCGATCAGCTGACTCAGGCAGGTCGCAACCTGCCGCGCTGCCGGCGTCGGGTCTGGTAAGAGCCAGCGGCGGCCGCTCGTAAGCGAGAGTCGAGCGCGGATCAGTGGTGCGAGAAGCATCAGATATCTGGGTAACTGCTCGCCGTCCACGACCTTCTGGCTTTGCGCTGCGGCACAGTTGAGCCGGTCGGCTATTACCTCGGGCGCTTCGGTCCACACCCCCGCGGTCTCGAGCCATCCGATGGTTGAGGCAAGACACTCCTTGGGACTACTCGAGCTGTAGAAGGCAAAGCCGGCGAGGAGGCCGCGGTGCTGCGACGAAACCTGCGCCAACCCAGCCACTGCCTCGGACTCACCGTATCGCTCAGCCAGCTCGGTTCGCCACCGCCAGAGGTGCCGGCCGCCGACCCCCAATCCGGCGCTAGCGGGGAGTCTTGCTTTTCGGGCCAGGGTTGCCTCCAGGCGCAGCAGTCGTTCCAGCACCGGCACCGGCGCGAATCGCACCACCTCTACCTCAGAGTGGCGCGAGCCGAGACGAGCCGCCCGCCCCTCTCGCTGCTCGAGCCGCATTGGCGTCCAGGGCAGATCGTAGTGCACCACCCTTGCTGCGCGCTGGAGGTCGAGCCCTTCGGCCGCAACATCGGTGACCACCAGATGCCGCGGGGCAGGACTGGTGTCGAGGCCCTCCCTGAACCATCCCAGCACGACACTTCGGGGCAGCAGGGTGGTACCGAGCCCGGCACGATTCCCGGTACACCACGCCAACCGCAGGTCACCAAGCCGCTCGCGGATATAGCGGACGGTATCCCGGCTGGCGGTGAAGACCAGAGCCGGCCTCTCCTCACTCAGAAGCCGGCGTAAGCGGTCCAGCTTCGCGTCCCTTTGTTTCACTGCCGTTGCCGCCGCCGGGATGATGCTTTCTAACGCCGGGAGGTCAGCCAGCTCGAGGTCACTCGAAGCCTCATTGCACGGGAGCATCTCCCACCAGACCAGCTGATCCCCGAGCTCAGCCGTGAACCGGCGGAGCGCCGACCGTTCCAGGCAATGTCCCGCCTGAAGGGCATCACGCGCGTGCAAGAGCAGCCTGCGGTACCGCTGGAGCGCGCCGAGCAGCGCCGCCGGACTCGAGCCGGCCGCACGCAGCAAGACGCCGCGAATCAATGCCGCGATCGACTCGCTGCTCGAAAGGCGCAGCTGGCTCAGGACCTCCGCCGATTTGGCCACAGCGGCACATTCGTCCGGCGCCGGGTTGCTGATCCTCGTGACCCTGCGGGGGCGGGTGTCCTCCATACCCTGGTTCTCGAGCACCAGCTGGCCGAGCGCTGGAGCGGGACAGCCGCTCGCCAGAGCCAGTCGTAGCGAGACTACGCCGTCCAGTACCAGGGCATCGTCCCGGACTCCGAGGAGAAGCTGGTGGCCCAGATCCGAGAGGCGATTCACGATGGGAGTGGCGGTCACCAGCAGGACCGGCCGGCCGACCAGCCAGCGCGCCAGGTGGGAGTATCGTCTGGTGTGCCGATTGCGGAAGCGATGGCTCTCATCGACTACCACCAGCCCCCGCGTACCGTCCGGCAGTTTTCCCCGGCTCACCTGTTCGTGTGAGCAGAGCACCAACGGGATTCGGAGCCCCTTCGCGATGGCCTCCCACTGCGGCTGGAGCGTAGCCGGCACCAGGCAAGCGGTGGGACTTCCGCCGTTGAACGACGCGGCTACCGCGAGCGCGACATAGGTCTTGCCGCTTCCGACCGGATCGGCCAGGACCGCCCCCCGATGTCGCCTCAGGGCAGCCAGCACCCGGCGGAAGCTCCGTTGCTGCGAAGGCAGCAGCCATTGAGGTGGAGGAGAAACGTCCTCCGCCGGTAACAGACTCCGAGCGAGCGAGGCGACAACGGCCGCACCCGACGAAAGCGGCCCGGGGCGTAGCGCCGTCAGCAGCGGGTCAGGCACGCCCACTAGCGACTCAGCGACGATGGCGGGCGCCGCCGTCCACCACGGCACGAAGTGCATTTTGCGCGTCACTGGAAAGGCCCAGGTGTCTCGCCACCGCTTCGTCGAGCTCCTCCTGCATCAGAGTGCCCGCCCGCCCCTCCTGGGCGAGCCGCGTAAGGGTGGAGTCGGCGAAGGCCGAGGTGGGTAGAGGGAGCCGGGCGATGGTTTGGGCGTTGAATCGGGCGAATCCACTCGCCGCCGGCACCGCGCCGAGACGAGCAGCTGCCCGCAGCCAGGTCGAGTTGAGGCAGGCAGTCAGCCGTTCGGCTTCCACGACACTCTTCATCGTGGCCACGTAGCAGCTGTTCAGCGGGATGTGGGACAAATCCTTCCGCGTGGTGAGCGCGGCCGCCACCAGCTGTCGCGCCAGGTCCGACCAGACGACACGGTGCCGGGCGATGGCGGGACGTACCCGGAACACCGTCCATGGTGGCCCACCGGTGTAGTCCCGCCGCGCTCGAAGGTCAGCGTGGTGCCGGACCAGGTATGCAGTGCAGCGTGGTGGGAGGACAGGTCGCGGCCGTCCCTCGGCATCATGGGTCCAGAGCAGCCTGGTGCGGGGCACACATCGAAATGCGGCGACGTCACGGCCACGAACGGCCCATCGAAGCACCTCCGGCTCCAGGTCTTCCGGCGGGTCCAGAAATACATGATTGGCGCCGGTCTTGAGCCCCAAGTGGCAAGCGAATCTCTCACCTAGCGCAGGGTGATCTCTCTGGAGGGTTTCCAAGACGCTACGCAGGCGATCTCCGACCAGTATCCAGGGCCCTCCGCCGACAAGGCGTGATTGCCTGATCCCCACCTCGCTGGTGAAGGCGAGCGTCGTTCGCACCCGGTGGAGCGGTGGCGGCGCGGCTTTGCTGGCAATGAGCGCCATGGGGTACACCGTTGCATCGAACTCGGCGCCGGCGCGTTCGGTGAGATTCGCTATCGCATGCAGCGTCGTGGTGCTCGCGAGCGAATGCCGGACGGTGACACCATATCCGGCGCTCGCGATCTTTGCCGGCACCAGCATTGCCATCACTCCACCCGGCGCGGCCAACTCCAGTGAGCGCTCGAGAAAGGCAATGGCGAGGTCCGGCCGGTTACCGTACCCTCCCGACGATGTCCGCCACCAGCGGTAGCGCCCGGCTAATCGTCCCCGCATCAGTGGCGGGATCTCCTCCGATCGGAGCCAGGGAGGATTGCCGGCAACTATGTCGAAGCCGCCCCGGGCAAAGACATCGGCGAAGTGGCTCCCATAGTGAAACCAGGGCAGCTCTCCGTCACGGGTCAGTCTCCGGCGCGCCTGACGCAATGATCGGAGCCGGCTTCGCAGGGCTCTCAGGCGAGCGAGCAGCTCGCGGTCGAGCCCGCGTGCCTGGCCAAAGAGGTCATGGCCTCGGGCCTCCCGCACGCAGTCCGCCACGTCACCGCGGGCCCGGTTTTCGGCAGCAGTGAGCGACGCTCCCAACGCTCGAGCCTCTACCGAGCGGAGCCGCCGTATCAGGACCTGCTTTTCAACCCCGCTCGCCGTTATCACAGCCCGGCGGAGCCTGGAGAGCTCGGTTACGATCTCAGGTTCGTGTGGCAAGGCATCGATTCCCTGGCCGATCGGATCGAACAGGCTGTCCCCCTGACGAATGAGACAGTCAAGGTTCGGGAGCGGCGCAACGTCGGCCGCTCCTTCCGCGGGATCATCCGCAATGACGGCCAGCCAGAGCCGAAGCTCGGTCAGCCGGACCGCCGCGGTGCTCAGGTCTACTCCGAACAGGTTCTGCTGCAGTACCCGGCGCTTTCGGGCCGAGAGGGTGCCCTTGGTCCCCAGGGCGGAGAGACGTTCGAGCGCCCCAAGCAGGAACGCACCCGATCCCACCGCCGGATCGAGCAAGGTGATAGAGGTCAGAATGCGGCCCGCGTCCGGGTCGCTGGCTCTGAACCGTCGCTCTGCCTCCCCTTCGCCACACTTGAGCCTTCCGGCGATCAGTGCGATCAGCGCGGCATCGAGCACGCTCCCGACCAGTGAAGCGGGTGTGTAGAACGTTCCGGACGCGTGGCGGGCCTCGGGAGCCATCACTCCTTCGAACACGCGGCCCAGCATGTCGGGAGCTACTCCACCGTGCCTTTCACCCTCCATTACCGTGAAGTGAAACCGCTCGAAGAGCAGGTCGAACGCATCTCGCCACAGCGGGTTGGGGATGTCGGCCCGAAAGCGTCGCTCCAACGGGTGGGGCTCGAACAGGCCGCCGTTGAGGAACGGAATGGAGCCGAACGAAGTAGCGGCACGGCTCCGTAGGTCCCTGGGCCGGTTCAGGGTGCCAAAGAAGAGCGGCCGGAGCAGGTCGCGGTGTAGCCTTCGCTTGCGTGTGAGGCATTTCTCCACCTCCTCGGCCAGAAACCGATCGCGTCCGCCGAGCCATCCTTTCGTCTGGATGAAGTAAAGGAAGAGGATTCGGGTGAGCTGAAGCAGCGCCAGGCCGTGCCGGTCTTCTGCGTGCATGGGGCCGGGGAGGCCAGCTGCCAGCCGGTCGAGCGTGACGCGGAATACCCGGAAGAAACGGCGTCCCACGGTCTCAGCGGCCAGTGCATCGGCCGCCCTGGCCACAAAGGCGAGCGATCCACCCTCCGCGGTTGCAGTAAGCCGGGTCAGAGAAGCCACCGCCTCGGTGCTGGGGCCGGCAAGGTTCACCTCCAGCCGGGGACAGCCCTCGAACCCCACCGCGAGCGCGAGCCTGCAGCTGCGAGGATCGAGTGCGAGGACGAGGCACATCCGCCCGCGCCGGCTCATCCGGCGCGCCAGTCTCTCTGCATCGCGCTCAGGGGACTTGCTCTCGATGGCAAACCAGGGGAGCTCCCCCGTCCGGCCAACCACGGTCAGCCTGAGGGATTCGTCCGGCACTTCTTCCCAGATCGGCTGGTGACCGAGAGCGGCCACCAGCCCGGTGAGGTCGTGCAGTGATCGGATTGCGGGGAGGAGTGTCTCGAGATCCATCCGCGGGGCGCTCCGGGGTGTTGCGGAGCTCCACGGTAGGGCGGGGAAGGCGAGGCCACTGCATCAGAATGCCGCGGGGCGTGGCGGAAATGCGGTGGGGGGGCTGTCTAGGGTCTAGAGTCGTGTTCGTCGCCGAAAGACGATAAGCCGGAGGTGTCGCCCTGAGTTCTGGCCCCTTCGCGGAGCCTGCCCTGAGCGCAGCCGAAGGGCTCAGGGTGACAGGCTTCTAACTGTCCCGCTGTCCCGCTGCCCCGCTTTCCCCCTTGCCGTAGGTCCTCCCCCTCCATTCCACTCTCCGGCTTCCTCGCCACGTCGATCGCAGGATGATGTAGAGCGCCATCAACGCACCCAGCGGGTAGGCCAGCCCATACCAAGCCGGTATCCGCATGCCGTGGCAGATCAGCATCCAAAACCCGGCGGAGAAGGCGGTTGCAAGCAGCGCGGCCGGCGCCAGCGCGGTGAGACGAGAGTCGACCACGGACGCCAGCAGCACGGCGGGAGGCACCAGCCAGTAGAGCATGGCCACGACCAGCATCACCGGAACCATCGCTCTGAGCAGCGGCTCGTGCGGAAACGAGCGGCGCCCCCCGAGATAGATGTTTTTCGACCAGCCCTCGATCAGGTGAGAGAGACCCTGGTACATGCGGGTCTCCATCAGCCGCTCGGCGAAGGCAAAGTGCAGCGTGTGGCCGTGACGCAGGAATGTCTGGGCCAGGGCCAGGTCTTCGGCCACTTCATGGCGCACTGCCGCATGGGTCCCGGCCGCCTCGTACGCCGCGCGGGTCGTGAGGATGAACTGTCCGTTGGCAATGACGTCACGCTCGCGCCGGGCTCGATTCACTGATGCGGGCTGGTACCGTAAGGCAAGAAGGAGCCAGATCTGCGGCATCACGACCCGCTCCCAGAACGTCACGCAGCGCTGTAGCGGTGCGGCCGTGACCAGATCGGCCCCCTCGCTGACGAGCGCCCCAACCGCCCGTCCCAGGAGCTCCGGCGCATGCCGGGTATCGGCGTCGGTAAAGAGGAGAATCTCGCCTTTGGCGGCGCGGTAGCCCTGGTAGCAGGCCCATGGCTTTCCGTACCAGCCGCCGGGCAGCTCCTCGCCGCTGACCAGCCGGAGTCGAGGGTCGCTGAAGCGCTCGACGATCGCAGCGGTATCATCGGTAGACCGGTCGTCCACCACCAGCAGCTCGATGGGATGGTACGTCGTGGCCAGGATCGAACCCACCACGGTCGCGATGGTGGACGACTCGTTGCGGGCCGGAATGATGACTGAGACCAGCCGCCCGGACTCAGGCCGGGCGTCGATCAGGCTGGGAGTGCGGCGGGCAAGGCGGGGGAGGGCAAAAAAAGGAAGGACCCAGGGCAGCGCCGGAAACAGGTCCATCACATCCTGGAGGCGCAGCGGCGTGCGCCCCTGTTACTTCACTGATATGGTGATGGTGCGGAGCTCGTGTTCCAGGGATTTGATCTGGCGCTCGACCTCACCGAAGTCGTGGTTGCCGCCGAACGACGGTACTCCATTCTGTGAGAACAGCGTGGCTACCAGCGCGTCGGTGTAGCCCACTACCGCCACGGAAATGCCCTTGTCGATCGCCCGGTTGAGCTGGAGCATGATGGCCATGCCCTGGCGCGCCCGCATGGCGACCAATACCGGCGCCAGGTTCCTGATGAGGAGCTCGCGGAGATACGAGAGCTCTTCCACCACCTCACCAGCCGCCAGACCGCGAGCCGATGCGATCCGGCCGTAGTGCTCGCAGGCGTGGAACCAGACGGTGTTGGCCTCCCGCCGCAGCGGGCCGACCATCTCGGTCAGGACGTCGAACAGCAGGCGGAACTCCCGTTCGACCGTGGTACGCGGTATCGTGGAGGCGGCGCTCGCCCGGTCTCCCAACCAGTCCGCCCACTGAGAGACCATCGATTCGCGCATCTCCGTGATGACGCGACCGGCGTCGAGCAAAACAGGCTCGGAGGCACGCACTAAGCGCTCTCCCTTGAAAAGGTCTGTCAACCTACAGCCGGGATATCATGGGGTCAAAACCGCTGGTACGGCCTCCAAAACTCATTCCGGGCAACCGCGTCGGCCTCGTGGCGCCGGCCGGACCGCTGCTCGAGAGAGATGATTTAACACGAGCAGAGTCGCTCTGCCGTGCGCTGGGTTACGAACCGGTTCTGGGCAAGAGTGCCTACGCTCGGCACGGCTATCTGGCCGGCACCGACGACGAGCGGCTCTCGGATCTCAACCACGCCCTCGAGGACCCCTCCATCGATGCAGTTTGGTGCATTCGCGGTGGCTATGGCTCGATCCGTCTCCTGGAACGGGTGGACTACGCCGCGATGTCCCGCCACCCCAAAGCACTCATCGGCTATTCCGATATCACCACTCTGCTGAACGCGGTTACCCGGCTGACCGGGGTGGTGACGTTTCACGGGCCGGTGGCCCGGGCGAGCATGCCGGCCTTCAGCCGATGGCACTTCGAGCGAGTACTGACCCGGGCCGAAGCCCCGGGACGCCTGGGCCGCATCCCCGAGCCGCCCACCGTGCTCGTGCCCCAGGAGAACAGGATCGTCACCCTGCGCGGCGGCGTAGCCGAAGGTCCAGTGGCAGGCGGGAACCTTACCTTGCTCCAATGCCTGATCGGCACGCCCTACTTTCCAGAGCTCGCCGGCGCCATACTGTTCCTCGAAGACGTGGGCGAGGAGCTTTACCGGGTTGACCGTATGCTGGCCCATCTCCGGCTGATCGGGGCGCTTCGCCGCCTGGCCGGGGTCATGATCGGCCGGTTCACCGGGCTGGAACGGTCTGGCGGCGACGGTGCGCTCGGCTTTGACGAGGTGCTCGAGACCTATTTCGCCCCGCTTGGCATCCCGGTAGCCTACGGCTTCCCCGTCGGGCACATCGATGCTCAATGGACCCTGCCGCTGGGTGTGCCGGCCCGGCTCGACGCCGATGCGGGAGAGTTCGAGCTGCTGGAACCCGCCGTCGCATAGGGTCACCCGAGACTCCATGGCTACTCCTACCCTTACCAAGCACTCACTCCCCGGGACGCTGGGTCCCATCCTGATAGACGTTCGCGCCGGGGGAAGGACCGCGGCGCGGCCGGCGGTTCTCGTGCTGCACGGCTTCAAGGGCTTCAAGGACTGGGGGATGTTTCCCCCGCTGGCCGAACGTCTTGCCCTGGCCGGCTTCTCCGCCGTCAGCCCGAACCTCAGCGGCAGCGGCGTGGACGACCGAGGTGAGTTCACTCTCCCGGAACGGTTTGGCCACAACACCTTCTCCGCTGAGCTTCAGGACGTCGGCACCGTGATCGACGCCCTCATGCACGGCCGGCTCGGCGTTCCCGCTCCCTCGACGCTCGGCCTGATCGGCCATTCTCGTGGCGGCGGAGTGGCCGTTCTTCAGGCCGCCAGGGATTCCCGGGTCCGTGCCCTCGTCACCTGGGCCGCCATTGCCAGCGTCGAGCGCTGGCCGCTGGACGAGCGGAACGCCTGGCGGGCGGCCGGCCGAAGCGAAGTGCGAAACGCCCGGACCGGACAGGTACTCCCGCTCTATACCGATGTGCTCGACGACATCGAGCAGAACGCTGCACCGCTGGACATCGAGGCGGCCGCCGGACGCATCACCATTCCCTGGCTGCTCATCCACGGAACCAACGACGAGGCGGTCGGCTTCAGCGAGGCCGAGCTGCTGAAAGGAGCCAGCTCAGGAAAGACCACCCGCCTCATGCCGGTCGAGGGTGGCGGCCATACCTTCGGAGCCACCCATCCCTGGCGCTCCGGAGAGCCTCAGACCGACACTGTTTTCGACGCCACCATCGAGTGGCTCTCGTCCCACCTCAGCTAATGCAGACGCCCCATGGCAGCTGAGATGACCGGGCGCGTCTGCGTCGTCACCGGGGCCAACCGGGGAATCGGTCGGGCAACCGCCGAAGGTCTTGCGCGACTCGGCGCCACGGTGATCCTGGTCTGCCGGAACAAGGAGAACGGCGAGACGGTCTCCCGGGATATCGGGGCCAAGTATTCCCTCATCCCTGACGTGGTCACGGCCGACCTGTCCTCCCAGGCCTCCATCAGACGGGCTGCCGCCGAACTTCAGGGCCGATACCCCCGGCTCCATGTGCTCATCAACAACGCCGGCGTCATTCCCCGGAGGCGTGAAGTCACGG
>CAZASU010000017.1:0-33776 GCA_964487785.1 uncultured Gemmatimonadaceae bacterium
GATGAGGGCGGCAACGGTGGGTTTAGGCACGGGACTCGGCGCGGAACATAGCCCGCCAACTGACCGCCAGCCAGGGGGAGTCATCGCGAGCGGCCGGAGGCCGCGTGGCGATCCGGTGGCTCCGTCATGACGGCCGCCGGATTGCTTCGGGCTCGCGCCCTCGCAATGACTCCGCTGGTGCGGGGCACCCTCGCAATGACTCGGGCTTCAGGGTGACCCTAGTCATCGCGAGCGGCCGGAGGCCGCGTGGCGATCCGGCCGCAGTATCACAATTCATCGTACAGGTCCCGCCACTCCGGATTCATTCGCTCGATTAACTCGACCTTGCGGCGGCGAGTTCCGGCCTTGATCTGCTTCTCCCGCGCGATGGCGTTGTACGAGTCCCGGAAGACCTCGTACAGCACCAGCTCGCTACAACGGTACTTTGCCGTGAACCCGCCACCCTGCGCATTCCGGTGCTGCCAGGCCCGCCTCACCAGATCGTTCGTCACCCCGGTGTAGAGCACGGTCTTGCGTGGGTTGGTCATGATGTACACGTAGTACTGCCGGGTCATGGACCCATGTTACAGCCAGCATCAGCGGACCCCGGTCCCCTTCGCCATCTCGTGGAGCGAAATACCGCATGATGTGGCGGCGGCTGGATTGCTTCGGGCGCGGAGCGCCCTCGCAATGACTCGGGCAGTCATCGCGAGCGGGCCCGCGGCCCGCGTGGCGATCCGGCGGCTCGGATCTGTGGGCGGCGGGATTGCTTCAGCGCTCCGCGCTTCGCAATGACTCGAAGTGCTGCGCGCCCTCGCAATGACTCGGGGCTCCAAGGCGGCTACATTCCCTCCCATGGCTGAGCCCACTGCCCCCGGGCGTACGTTCGACGAGGAGGCACTGCCCCATCTCGACACGCTCTACCGGGTAGCGCTGCGTCTCACCGCGGATCCGACGCTGGCCGAGGACCTGGTCCAGGACACCATGCTCAAGGCGTATCGCTCCTGGCGGCAGTATCGGCCAGGGACCAATGCCAGAGGATGGCTGCTCACTATCCTGCGGAACACCTTCATAAATGATTATCGCCGGCGAAAGCACGAGCCGGTCGCCATGGACCTCGAGGCGGTCGAGCCGCATGCCCTGTACCGGTCGATTCAGGAGACCGACCCGGAGGGCACGTTCTTCTCCCAGATTGTGGATGCCAAGGTTCTGGAGGCCATCGACGCCCTGCCGGCCGAGTTTCGGGAGGTGCTCGCTCTGAGCGATATCGAAGGCATGCCCTACGGCGAGATTGCGGAGGCCCTCAAGATCCCCGTGGGGACCGTGAAGTCCCGGCTGTTCCGCGCCCGCCGGCAGCTCCAGGCCGGACTCTACGACCACGCCGTCGAGATGGGTTACATCAAGCCGCGGGAGACCGCACCATGAGCCGCCTCGATTGCGACCAGGCCCTGGCCCATCTGCAGGACTACCTGAAGCGCGAGCTCTCCCCCGAGCTGCTGGTGGAGGTGCGGGTTCACCTGGAGCATTGCCGCGATTGCACCGGCTACGCCCGCTTCGAGGCGAGCTTTCTGCTGCTGCTGGAGACCAGGGCCGGCCGGGAAACCTGCCCCAAGGAGGTACGCGCGCGGATTCTGGCGGCGCTGCAAGCGGAGGCGGGCGGCAGCTGACCCCGTTCCCGGTCGAGGTGGCGGTGGTGGTGTCCGCGGGCGCGGCATTCGCCGCCTGGCGCGCCCGCACTCTGACCCCATCGGGCGCGCTGGCGGCATGGACAGTCGGGGTACTGGTTCTCCGCGGGACCGGATGGCAGGGCGGCGCGGTGCTGGCCGCCTTCTTCGTTTCGAGTAACCTGGTTTCCCGAGTGCGGCCGCGTGCGGCGCCACCAGGTCTCGATCCCAAGAGCGATCGGCGCGACCACTGGCAGGTGTATGCCAACGGTGGGGCTGCCGCATTGGGTGCCGGCCTCGGTCTCCTCGACAATGCACTCGGTATCTGGCTGGTGACAGCGATTCTGGCCGCCGCCGCCGCCGACACCTGGGCCACCTCGATTGGCAGCCGGAGCCGGGTGCTGCCTCGCCTGCCATGGTCCGGCCGCTCGGTGCCGGCCGGAAGCAACGGGGGGATGACGCTGTTGGGCACCGCGGGCGGTGCCGCCGGAGCGCTGATGGTGGCCGGCACCGGCGCGATCGCGGCGGACATGCCGCTGCTGCTCCCGATCGGAACCCTGATAGGTTTCCTTGGGATGGTCGCGGACTCGACGCTCGGCGCGCTGCTTCAGGGGCGCTTTCACTGTCCGGCGTGCGACGCGGCCAGCGAATGGCGCGTCCACCGATGTGGCGCGGCGACGTTGCGAGAAGGTGGCTTGGCATGGCTGAACAACGATGGTGTGAACTTCGTCGCCACGGCCCTGGCCGGTTGCGCCGCCGCGGCGGTGTGGCGCTGGCTACCGTCCGGTTGATCCGTGAGGATCGGCGTGTCTCCTGAGAGCGGCAGCCAGCTCGACGTCCTGGTGGCCGGTGCCGGCCCGGCCGGCAGTGCCACGGCCACCCTGCTGGCCCGCGCCGGGTTTTCCGTTCTCGTGGTGGATCGCGCCGCATTTCCCCGCGACAAGGCGTGCTCCGAGTACATGAGCCCGGAAGCGGTTCGCATCCTGGCGCGCCTCGGCGTGGTGGAAAACCTCGAGAAGGCCGGTGCCTTCCCGCTCGAAGGGATGAAGGTGACCGGGCCCCGGGGGGCTACGGCGCATGGCAGGTTCGCCCTCGCAGGGTACCATCCATTCCGGCCCACCGGGCTCTCCATATCGCGTCGAATTCTCGACCACGAATTACTTGCCGCCGCTCGCGCCGCCGGCGCCGCAGTCCTGGAGCGAACCCGCGTTGAGGAACTGCTGTATGATCGAGGCGGCGTGGCCGGAGTCGTGGTCCGCGACCCCGCGGGGCGGCAGCACTCGTTGCGAGCACGGCTCACGGTGGGCGCAGACGGGCTTCGGTCTGTCGTGGCGCGACGGCTGGGGCGCCGCAGCCACGGCACCTCCCGCCGCATGGCGTTCGTCGCCCACGTCGCTCGGGTCTCGGACATGGGCCCATCCGCTGAGCTCCATTTTCGCGAGCATGGCTACCTGGGTCTCAACCAGATCGGCCAGGATCAGACCAATGTCGCTCTGGTGGTTCCCGCCGAACGGGCCGCTCACGCACGCGGCGGAATGGAGCGGTTCTTCAAGGAGACGCTGGCTGAGTTTCCCGGGGTACGGGACCGGGTTGAGGCGGGTGAGGTGGTGCGGCCTATTCTCGCCACCGGCCCGTTCGCGGTCTGGTCGGCCAAGGTCATTGCACCAGGCGCACTCCTGGTGGGCGATGCCGCCGATTTCTTCGATCCCGCCACGGGCGATGGGATCTACTGCGCGCTTCGAGGGGCCGAGCTGGTGGCGGACACGGCGGCGGCGGCGTTGAGCCTGCCTGGGCCCATCACGATTGACCGGCTGGTCGAGTACCGGCGAATGCGCCGCCGGCTGTTTTCCGGCAAGTGGATGCTCGAACGCATGATCGACTCCGCGCTCCGCTTCCCCCGGCTGTTCGACCGCGGAGTATCACGGCTTGGCCAGCATGAGGAAATGGCACACGCGGTCATCGGATTGGCCGGCGGCTTTGTGCCCATGCGAGCGGTCCTCAATCCGGTCTTCCTGGCGCGGATGATCCTGTGAGCGCGTCCGAGGTCGACCCCTTCCAGTTCCGCCAGCTGCTGGGCCACTTTGCCACCGGCGTCACCATTCTGACCACGACGGCGCCGGAGGGACAGCCCCTGGGGATGACGGCGAACAGCCTGTCCTCGGTATCGCTCCACCCGCCGCTGATCTCGGTCTGCGTTGACCGTGAAGCCGAGATGCATCCTGTCATTCTCCAGGCTCCGGAGTTCGTGGTGAACGTGCTGGCCAGCCACCAGGAGGCGATGGCGCGACGGTTTTCCGACAAGCACGAGGACCGGTTCAACGGGGTCGGGTATCACTTGAGTCCGGACGGTCTGATCCTGCTGGACGGCGCACTGGCTCACCTCGTGTGCGAGCGCCAGGCGACATTTCATGCCGGTGACCACACCATCGTGCTGGGCCGCGTCGTCGGCGGCGCCACCCATGATGGACATCCGCTGCTCTACTATCGCGGCGGCTACGCCGCGTTGGGGTAATCATGGCCGGGCTCTCGATCACGTCCATCGGTGTGGAGTTGCTCGATGACCCGTTGGCCAACCCCGCCGCGGTGGCCGAGTCACTGCGCAACATCGGCCGGGCCAATCGGTGGTTCGGCGGCGCTGCAGCGGTGCGATTTGGACTGGCCCGGACACTCGCCGGCGTCCCCCGCGGCACGACGCTGTCGCTGCTGGATCTCGGCACCGGCCTCGGGGATCTGCCCCAGGTCGCGGCCCGCTGGGGTGCGGCTCGAGGAATCCGGCTGGTGCCGGTGGGACTGGAGCTCAACCGGGTTGCCGCTACTCTCGCCTCCGCCGGCGGCGTGCCCACCGCACTCGCGTGCGCCGGTGCGCCACCCATCCGCGACAAGAGCGTGGATGTCGTCCTGGTGAGCCAGGTGGCGCATCACCTGACGAGAGCGTCGGTGGTCGATCTGCTTCAGACCTGTGACCGACTGGCACGCCGGGCCGCCATCGTCGCGGACCTGCGCCGGAGCTCTATTGCCCCGCCGGCGTTCTGGTGCGGGGCCCGGCTCCTCGCGTTTGATCCGGTGACGGTCGCCGACGGCATCACCTCCATCCGACGCGGTTTCAGTCGGGCCGAGATGCGCTCATTGATGGCCCGCGCCGGGCTTAAAGGCCGGGTGGATCGCCGTCCAGGATTTCGCCTGGTAGCCACCTGGCTGCCCCAGGCGGTGTGATGCGCACGGTCGATCACATTCGCATTGCCGCCCCGGTCGAGCGTGTGTTTCAGGCAGCGGTAGACGTCGAACAGTGGCCGGACCTCCTCGACCATTACCGCTGGGTCCATATGCTGAAGCGGCGGGAGCAGGGTGGGCTGGTCGAGATGGCCGCATGGCGGCCGTTCGGCCCTTTCAACTACCCAACCTGGTGGGTCTCTGAGATGCGGGTGGACCGCCCTGGGCTCGCGGTTCATTACCGGCACGTCCGCGGTATTACCACCGGCATGAACGTGGCCTGGCAACTCCAGCCCCTCGAAGGTGGCACCGGCGTGACAATCGTGCATGACTGGTCCGGACCCCGGTGGCCCTTGGTGGGCCCGCCGGCAGCAAACTGGGTCATCGGTCCGGTATTCATTCACGGCATTGCGTCGCGGACGCTGACGGGAATCGCGAAGTACGTGGAGAATGGCGGGTAGTCCGCCTCTTTGGAGATCTCTCATGGAACCACGAAGAGTCGTCATCACCGGCATCGGTGCCATCACGCCGATCGGTCTGGGCGTCGAGGGGCTGTGGCAGGGTCTCCAGCGGCGCGAATCGGCCGTTCGCTGCATCACCCGGTTCGATCCGTCGGTCTTCAAGTCCCGTATCGCGGGAGAGGTGGACGACTTCCGGCCGGCCGATCATATGGAGGAGCGGCGAAGCCGCCGGCTCGACCGCTTCTCCCAGTTCAGCGTCGCCGCCACCCGGATGGCACTGAGCGATGCGGAGCTCGACGCTACCCGCGAAGATCCCGACCGGGTTGGCGCCATGATGGGCACCGCGCTCGGCGGAGTGGCGCACGGCGAGGAACAGTACCGCAACTTCATGCAAGGCGGGCCGCGGGCGGTCGATCCGGCACTCGCCCTCACCGTCTTCGCCGGGGCCGCCAGCTGCAACATCGCCATAGAGTTCGGCTTTACCGGACCCAACTCCACCAACGGCATGAGCTGCGCCTCGGGTGCGATAGCCATCGGGGAAGCGTTTCGCACCATCGTGCGGGGTGAGGCGGACGTGATGGTGGCCGGGGGGGCCGAGGCGCCGCTCGCGCCCCTCTGCTTCGGTGCGTTCGCCATCATTCGCGCCATGTCCACCCGCAACGAAGATCCGGCTCACGCCAGCCGACCGTTCGATCAGGGTCGCGATGGTTTCGTGATGGCCGAAGGCGCCGCGGTCCTGGTGCTGGAAGAGCGGGGCCGAGCTCTGGCCCGGGGGGCCCCGGTGTACGCGGAAGTCTGCGGGTACGGTCTCACCAACGACGCTCATCACATGACCGCGCCCAGGCCGGATGGGCGTCAGGCCGCCCGAGCCATGCGGAACGCCCTCACCGAGGCCCGGATAGCTCCGCACGAGGTCGGTTACATCAACGCTCACGGCTCGTCCACCCCGCTCAACGATTCGACCGAAACTGCCTCAATCAAGCAGGTGTTCGGGGATCATGCCTACCGCGTGGCCTTTAGCGGCACCAAGGGCTACTTCGGCCACGCCCTCGGCGCCAGCGGGGCCATTGAGGCCGCCATCTGCGCCCTCGCCAGCCGACGTGGCTGGGTTCCTCCGACGGTGAATCTGGATTGCCCCGACCCGGTCTGCGACCTGGATCACGTCACCGGCACCGGGCGGACCCTTGCACCCGACTACCTCCTCAGCAACTCGTTCGGGTTTGGCGGTATCAACGCCGCCCTGCTCTTTCGCAGGTCGTGATTCTTCGCTACGCTCAGGACAGGCAATATTCGCCTGGATTCGCGGCGCCTCCTTCCAAAGGATATCGCATGCCCTCTCTGGCTCGTCGGTTGGTGGCCGAGGCACTCGGCACGTTCGGTTTTGTGTTCATCGGTGCGGCCGTGGTGGTCGTGAACGGTGGATTCCCCAACAGCGGCATCGGACTTCTGGGGATAGCGTTGGCGCACGGGGTGGCGCTGTCGGTCATGATCAGCGCCACGATGACGATCTCCGGCGGCCATCTGAACCCCGCCGTCACCGTCGGCCTGTTGGTAGCGCGGAAGATCGACCTGGTGTCGGCCGCGGCTTACATCGTGACGCAGCTGGCCGCGGCATCCGTTGGCGCGTTGCTGGTGCAATGGCTGCTGCCAGCGGGAGCGGTCCGCTCGGCGCTCCTCGGCGTGCCGGTCATCGCCAGCTCGGTTACGCTCGGCCAGGCGATCGGCCTCGAGGCGATCCTGACCTTCTTCCTGATGTCCGCGGTCTTCGGCACTGCCGTGTCGCCCGACGCCCCCCGCATTGCCGGGTTTGGCATCGGTTTAGTGCTGCTGTTCGACATCCTGGTCGGGGGGCCGCTCACCGGCGCGGCCATGAATCCGGCGCGCGCGTTCGGGCCGGCGCTGGTCTCCGGACAGTGGCTGGGACACGTGGTGTACTGGATCGGGCCGATGGTAGGAGCGATTCTGGCGGCGCTGCTGTGGCAGTACGTCCTGCTGCCGAAGACCCCGGTGCCCCGGCGGCGAAGAAACGACTGACCTGACGAGCGTGAGCGGGGCTTACATCTTTTCCTTCCCGCTCGCGCTTTTCTTTGCCCTCCTCAAAAGCGACCAAAAGTAACCCAACAGGATCACTACCGTCACCCCATACGCGGCGACCAGGTACTCCCCGTTCTGGGGCGTCTCAGGCGGCATCGCGTGCCTCTTCCCGCATCTCGTCAACCAGCGCCAGCCCGTACCGGGTTGTCACGAACCCCAGATACATCACGGTGAAGACCAGAGTCGAGACCAGCAGGGTGGTAAGCATCTCCGGCGGCAGCGACGGCGCGCTGGGCTTGAGCACGATCGGCTGAGGGTGGAGGGTCCGGAAGAGATACACGCTCACGTGAATGAAAGGCACGAGCAGCATCCCGAGGATCCCGACGACCGCGCTGAAGCGCGCTCGCTCGGCCGGGTCGTGCACCGCGGCACGGAGCCCCAGGTACCCGATGAACAGGAAAAAGACAAACAAGGTGAGGGTGAGCCGAGCATCCCAGGTCCACCAGGTACCCCAGATCGGCCTGGCCCAGATGGGACCGGTGGTCAGCATGACCGCGCTGAACACGACCCCCACCTCCGCCGATGCCGCCGCGAAGCGGTCAAGTCGGGGATCCTTGAGCCATAGGTACAGCGCACTGGCGATACCGACCAGCGAGAACGAGAGCAGCGCCGACCAGGCCGCTGGAACGTGGAGATAGAAGATCTTCTGGGCCAATCCCTGGCGAGCCTCGACCGGTGTGTAGTTGAGCGCGAGCAGGTAAACGCCGCCGAGCCCGAGCAGCCCGATGGCGCCCAGCGCCAGCCCTCGGCGGACGATTCCCGCGGCCTGCACCAACGCCGCGTTCATTCGTCCACCACCGCCGGAAAGACCATCATGCACAGGGTGACGAATACGATGTCATACAGGGTCAGTAACCTAAGCCAGCCCCACATCTCGCTCAATGGACGGTCTGCCAGCAGTCGCGAAGTCACCTGCACCGCGGCGATCAGCGGCGGGACCATGAACGGCAACAACAGTACCGGCAGCATCAGTTCGGCAAATCGGGTGCGCACCGCCATGGCGCTGAAGAGCGTTCCCACCGCGACGAATCCGATGGTGGCGAGCGCGGTGACGCCGAGGAGCCCGGGCAATGCGCGGCCCAGGCTCACGTTGAAGAAGAGCATGAAGAGCGGCAGAGTCACCAGCTCTACCGTTCCCACGAATGCGAGATTGGCCAACAGCTTGCCGAGAAACAGCGCCTCCCGCGGCACCGGGGCCAGGAGGAGCCCGTCCAGCGCGGCGTTTTCCCGCTCGACGTTGAAGGCCCGGTTCAGCGCCAGCATGGCTGCCAGTGCGAACGTCACCCACAACACGCTGGGCGCCAGATCGGTGGCCGCGAGCACCGTAGGGTCACGCGCAAAATTGAAAACCACCAGGACGAGGGCTGCAAATACCAGCGCCGACTGCAGCGCCGTCCTGCTACGGAGCTCCGCTCGGATGTCCTTGGCGGCGATAGCCAGCGCCAGCCGGAGCGGATCAGGCACCGATCAGCCCGTAGTAGCGCGGCAGGAAGGCATCGAGCGTTCCCCTGCGCGGCTCCTCGGCGGCCCAGCATCCATGGACCAATACCGCAACCCGGGAGGCGAGCTCCCATGCCTCCGTGAGATGGTGGGTCACCAGCACCACGCCGAGCCCCTCGGCCAGCCTCATCCCGAGATCGGCCCGAAGCCGGTCGGCGGCCGCTGCGTCCAGGGAGGTGAATGGCTCATCGAGCAGCAGTACCTTCGGCCGATGCAGCAAGGCCCGCGCAATGGCCGCCCGCTGGAGAAGCCCCCGGCTCAACCGCCTCGGCAGCTCGTCTGCCCGATCCCCCAGCCCCGCCTCGGCCAGCGCGGTTTCCGCCACCTCGCCGGGCCGCTCCAGACCGTAGAGCCGGGCCGTAAAGGTCAGGTTCTCGAGCAGGGTCAGGTCGTCGTAGAGCAGGGATTGATGGGAGAGTAGCCCGATGGCGCCGCGGGTCTGCGACGAGCCGCGCTCCAGCGATTGGCCCAGGACCCGGACCTGGCCTGCCGTAGGCCGCATGAGGCCGGCGAGGATTCTCAGCAGCGTTGTCTTGCCGGCTCCGTTCGGCCCCACTACCGCGAGGGCTTCGCCCTCCCTGAGTGAGAGGTCTAGCCCACGAAGGATGCGGACTCGCCCGAACGAACGCTGGAGTCCACGAGCTTCCAGCAGCAGAGAACCGTCATGAGACGGCATCGATCCGCGCGCCGAGCTCGTCGAGGCGGAAGGGTTTGACGATGTAGCCGGAGTGGGGAAGATCGAGGACCTTGAGCTGAGGCTCAATACTCATGTAGGCGGTCGTGATGATGACCGGGAGCTCGGGCAGGGTCAGCCGGATGCGCCGCAGAAGATCGACCCCGTCGGTATCCGGCAATCGCATGTCCAGTACGGCAACGTCCGGCTTATGCTGCGCCAGCTGCGCCATCGCTTCTGCCCCGGTGGACGCGAACGCCAGATCGTATCGTGGAGTGAAGGCACGCTCATAGCTCAACCGCAGCGCGGGCTCGTCTTCGACGAACAAGACGCGCGGGCGGCGCTTTCCTTTACTCATAGCATGCACCCCGCAAGTCGATTCCCGCGCCATCGGGGCAGGGGAAATTTAGGTCGCCGGGTACTCTAACCTATTGTGGGGGAGTCGTCCATCCCGAACCGGAACCGTAGGGGGAAATATGGAAGGCGGAAAGGCGATAGATGGAGCGACGGTAGGTGAAGCGGCGGAAGGCTTTATCGCCATACCGCCGTACCGCCCCTCAGGCGGCCGCCGACTCGAGCAGGAAGAGGTCGTCCAGTTTGGTGAGGACCAGCAGGAAGCGGATCTCGTCGCTGGCGTTGCGAAGCACGACCGCCTGACGGCGCTCGGCCGCACGCCGTTGTATCAGCATCAGGGCGCCGAGCCCGGCCGAGTCCACGTGACGGGTGCGACCCAGATCGATCACCAGGCGCCCGACTCCCTCGGGCATCTCCTCCAGCAGCTTGATCGCGGCTATGCGGATCTCGACCCGGCTTTCGAGCCCGAGCGTCTCCGGCGCTGCCATGCTACGTTCTGCATCGTGTGTGGACCTCATCTCTCCTCCTTCGGCACCGAGCTATCTCATCCTGGTGCAATCGACCAGGCGAGACCTCTAGTTTTGCGGCCCCGAATCACTCCGGGTGTGCTCTTATCGGGCGGGTAGACGCTCGACCACAAACGTCCTCGCAGCCTCGCCTGGGGAAAAAGCGAGACTGGTGCCACTGACGACAAGCCAGTAATTCTCAATCTGTTGCGATGCCTCTTACTAACATTTGCAGTGCCGTTCTACGCCGCACTCCGCGGCAGACTACTGCAAAAGTAGCGGATGCGCTCGATTGCGCTCTTACTGCCTCTACTCCAGACCCTTAGCTTTCCACCGACTCTTGCCCCGGTGCCCATGCACGAACAGCTCGACACCCTGCTCTCGGAAACGCGCCGATTTCCCCCGCCGGAAGCATTTGCGGCCAAGGCCGCGGCCACCGATGCGCTGTACCTCGCGGGCCGAGACTGGAAGAAGTTCTGGTCGGAGCAGGCGCAGGCCCTCGACTGGATTTCACCCTGGACCAGGATCCTCGACTGGCAGCCCCCGCATGCCCGCTGGTTCGTCGACGGGAAGCTCAACGCCTCGGCAAACTGCATCGACCGGCACACCAAGGGTCCCCTGCGGAACAAGGCGGCCATCATCTGGGAGGGAGAGCCGGGAGACCAGCGGGTCCTCACCTACTGGGATCTGGCACGCGAGGTCGGTCGTTGCGCCAACGCGCTCAAGAAGTTGGGGATCGAGCGGGGCGACCGGGTGGCCATCTACCTCCCGATGATCCCGGAGGCGGCCATCGCCATGCTGGCCTGCGCCCGCATCGGTGCGGTGCACTCGGTGGTCTTCGGCGGCTTCTCCGCCGAGTCGCTGCGCGACCGGATCAACGATGCCCAGGCCGTCGCGGTGATCACGGCGGACGGAGGTTACCGGCGGGGACAGGTGCTGCCGCTGAAGCGGTTCGTCGATGATGCGCTGGCCGAGTGTCCGTCCATCAGGCACTGCGTGGTGGTGCGGCGTGTGGGCGACGAGTCCTTCGCCAGCATGCAGGAAGGGCGCGATCACTGGTGGCATCGGGTGCTCGAGGGGGTATCGCCCAGGTGCGAGCCCGAGCCCATGGACGCAGAGGACCTCCTCTTCATCCTTTATACCTCGGGCACCACAGGCAAGCCCAAAGGCATCGTCCACACCACCGGTGGATATCTGACGCAGGTGGCCAGCACGACGCGTTACGTATTTGACTTGCGGGACGAGGATGTCTTCTGGTGCACCGCGGACATCGGCTGGGTGACCGGTCATTCCTATGTGGTATACGGCCCGCTGGCCAACGGCGCCACCGTGATGATGTACGAGGGCGCACCCGACTGGCCCGAGCGAGACCGATTCTGGAGCATCGTGGAGCGCTACGGGGTAACGATCCTGTACACTGCGCCCACTGCCATCCGCGCATTCATGAAGTGGGGCACCGAGCATCCGGCAAAGCACGACATGTCCACCCTCCGGCTCCTGGGCAGCGTCGGTGAGCCGATAAACCCGGAAGTCTGGATCTGGTACCGGGACCACATCGGTGGCGGCCGCTGCCCGATCGTCGATACCTGGTGGCAGACGGAAACCGGCGGAATCATGATCACCCCGCTTCCCGGCGTGACCACGACCAAACCGGGCTCGGCCACCGTGCCCTTCCCCGGCATCAGCGCAGAGCTGGTGGACAACAGCGGCAAGGCGCTCAAGAGTGGAGGCGGCTTTCTCACTCTCACTCAGCCCTGGCCCGGCATGCTCCGCACTATCTACGGGGACGACGATCGCTACCGTGAGACGTACTGGAGTCGCTTTCCGGGACGATATTTCGCCGGAGACGGAGCCAAGCTGGACGACGAGGGCTACTGGTGGATTCTGGGCCGGGTAGACGATGTGCTGAACGTGGCTGGCCACCGCATAGGGACCATGGAGGTGGAGAGCGCGCTGGTGGACCATCCCGCCGTCGCGGAAGCTGCGGTGGTCGGGCGAACGCATGAGCTCAAAGGCCAGGCCATTGCGGCTTTCGTCACCTTGAAGGACGGGAACCAGGCCAGCTCCAGCCTGAAGGACGACCTCAAGGACCATGTGGTCCGAAAGATTGGGGCGATCGCCCGGCCGGATGAGATCCTCTTCTCGGCCGACCTCCCCAAGACCCGGAGCGGGAAGATCATGCGCCGGTTGCTCAAGGACATCGCGGAGGGCCGAGCGCTGGGTGATACCACCACGTTGGCCGATCCCGCGGTGGTGAACCGGCTGAAGGAGATGTATGAGGACAAGGAAGGCTAGAACTGAATCTGCGCCCCAAGCTCGACCACGCGGTTCGGCGGCAAGCCGAAGAAGGCGGTGGCGGATTGAGCGTTCCGGGCCATGACGATAAACAACTTCTTGCGCCAGCGGGCCATGACCGGACGGGGCGGTCCTGTGTCCGCGGTCGGCACCGCCCGGGCCGTCACCCGGGTGCGCCCCTTACGCCGCCGGTCGATGGGGATGAGCGTCTCCCGTCCCAGATAGAACGAGGTCGCCATGACCTCCACCCGTAACTGACGACCCTCGCGGTTTTCGAGGGTCAGGGATTGCAGTATGCCGGGCACGTCCGGGGTCTCCATGAACCCATAGTTCGCGACCACCTCACAGAAGCCCTCCCCCAGCTCCCGGTACCGCACCCGGTCGGCCGCGTCCACCTGGGGAATCTCCTGGCCCATCACGGAGAGCAGGATCACCTTCTCGTGCAGAACCTTGTTGTGCTTGAGATGGTGGAGGAGCACCGGCGGCGCTCCGCCACGGACCGAGGTGAGAAAGACGGCGATGCCCGGAACCCGCACCGGTTTCCGCTTCCCGATATCGGAGAGAAACAGGTCTATCGGGAGTGTGTTTTCCAGCACGATCTCCGATAGCCGGACCCGGCCCTTCTTCCAGGTGGACATGAGCAGATAGACCAGGATGGCTACCACGAGCGGGAACCAGCCGCCGTCCGGAATCTTGAACAGGTTGGTTCCGAAGAAGGCCAGGTCCACCACCAGGAAGATCCCGCCGATCAGCGCCACCTTCCAAAGACGCCAGTGCCAAAGCTTCCGTGCCACTACCAGCAGCAGCACCGTCGTCGTGGTCATCGTCCCGGTGACCGCCACCCCATACGTCGCGGCCAGGTTACTGGACGACTGAAAGGCCAGCACCAGCCCGACGCAGGCGAGCCAGAGGGCATTGTTGACTGCAGGGATGTAGATCTGGCCGATGGTACGGCTCGAGGTGTGTACGATGTTCATCCGGGGGCAGTATCCCAGCTGAATCGCCTGCCGGGTGAGCGAGAACGCGCCGGAGATCAGTGCCTGTGACGCGACGATCGCAGCCCCGGTCGCGATGGCCACCATGGGATAGAGCGCCCAACCCGGCACCAGAGAGTAGAAGGGGTTTCGAGCCGCCGCCGGGGACTCGAGCAGAATGGCGCCTTGCCCGAAGTAGTTGAGCACCAGGGCCGGGAGCACCACGGCGTACCAGGCCACCCGGATAGGCCGCTTCCCGAAGTGCCCCATGTCGGCGTACAGCGCCTCACCGCCAGTCACCACCAGAACCACGGCGGCCAGCACCATCAGTCCGGTGAAGCCCTCGTGCCAGAGGAAGGTTGCCGCGTACCATGGGTTGAGCGCTGCCAGCACCGACGGATGGTGGAGGATGCCCATGAGGCCCAGCACCGCGATGGCGATGAACCAGATCAGCGTCACTGGTCCGAATATCCTACCGATCCCAGCCGTGCCATGCCGCTGCACCGCGAACAGGGCCGAGATGATGACCACGCCGATCGGCACCACCCACCGCTCCAGAGCGGGCGTGGCGACGCTGAGGCCTTCCACGGCGCCGAGCACCGAGATGGCCGGGGTGATGATACCGTCGCCGTAGAGGAGAGCCGCGCCGAAGAGGCCAATAGCCACGAGCCAGCGATAGCCGGCGGAGAGCCGCCCCTCGCCGTGCGGACGCACCAGGGCAAGCAGAGCCAGGATGCCGCCCTCGCCGCGGTTGTCGGCTCGCATGACGACGGTGAGATACTTGAACGTTACGACGAAGTTGAGCGACCAGAAGATCAGCGAAAGGACACCGAGGACATTGCCCTTGGTGACCGGCACGCCGTGGGGCCCGATAAAGCATTCCTTGAGCGCATAGAGCGGGCTGGTGCCAATGTCGCCATAGACCACCCCGAGCGCACCCAGGGCGACGATGGCGAGCGACCTACCGCTTGGAGAGGTCTTGGGTTCAGCCGACACTCAGGAGGTCCCGGCGCGCGGCAGCCGGCGGAGATCGAGGAGCGCCACGATCAAGATGGCCAGGATGATGAAGCCTGAGGCCACGCACCAGCGGCAGATGGCGTGAATGACGAACAGCTCCAGGTAGGTCAGGTACCCGCTGAAGAGGGTGCCGATGCCGGCCAGACCCGCCAGCACCGTGGCCGGCCAATGCCGGCCGGCCAGGCTCGGCTGCAGCGCGGCCAGGCTCAAGGCCAGCAGCCCGGCATAGCCCAGGACGCCGATCAACGCGACTTCGACCCCGGCGACGCGGCTCCATGGACTAAGCTGAACGGTCTCGCAATCGCCGGTTCCACAGGCAAGGTTGCCGATTCTTCCGAGCTTGTAGAGATACAGGTAGGCGGAGATGAAGAACCCGGCCAGGCTCAGGAGCGCCGCGCTCATCCGATAGATCACTTGGTGGAGTGTCGTGCCAGCGAGTCCACCAGTTTCGTGATCGCGTCCGAGTCGAACCGTCCCTTATACAGTCTTCCATTTGCCAGCAGGGTCGGGGTCGAGCTCACGCCCAGTGCGATTCCCGAGTTCAGATCAGCCTGGATCCGGCCGGCATACTTTCCGGCCCGCATACAGGCGTCATAGCGGCCGACATCCACACCCGCGGCGCCGGCATACTTTCGAAGTAACGGGGCCGCGTTTCCTGAAGCGGCCCACTCCGCCTGGCCTTCGTAGATGCGCCGGTGCTGGTCCCAATATTTGCCCTGCTCGTCGGCGCAGGCGGCCGAATGGGCCGCCACCCGGGCAAACGGGTGCTGTTGCAAGGGAAAATCGCGGTAGCGCCAGCGGAGCCGGCCGGTGTTGATGAGTCGCTCCTCGATCGTGGGCATCTGGAGCGTGGTGAAGGTTTGACAGAACGGGCACTGGTAATCAGCGTATTCGGTGATCTCGACCGGAGCCGTGGTGGAACCTTTCACGTAGCCCTTGAATCCGGACGTGTCCGACGCCTGGACAGTGACGTTGGCGGGAATACTCACCGTTGCGGGCCGGGTGAGCAGATAGCCCAGCACGCCCAGTCCAGCGACGGCTATGACCGCAAACAGACTGTAAAAACGCTTCATTCCGGTCTGCGTCGCCGCCATGGCTCGTCGTCCTCCGGTTCGTCTGGTAGGAAAGAATCCTGGTGCTGCGCCTCTTCCACAATACGCCGGCTGTCCGCCACCTCGGGCGTATCATAGGTGCTGCGCACCTCGTAGTGAAACAGCTCGCTCCGGGCATCGCCCATCATGCGCAGCAGCTCGGGTCCGCCCCGGAGCAGCTGACCAGCCTGGTCCAGCTCCCGGATCCGGGCCGCCAGCGCTTGCAGTAGGGCCGCGAGACGCTTGGCCCGCTCCTCGCCGTATACCTCATCATGCTCTGCCATGGCTACCTCGAGGGCAAATGGTGCCCTCGGTCAGGTTCAGGTAAATCAGGCCGATAAAGATAATTAGTCCAGGGCCGAAGCCGGTGTCAGCTTTAGTCAGATCGGGCCTTCTGATGCTGGCCTCCCCCGATTGCACCAAATGGTGCAAAGGGTTATCTTAGGCTAGTCAAAGGTATGAACCGCAATCTGTTGACCAAGGACGGTGCATGAACAAGAAGAAAACCCGGAGTGCCCCTGAGGCGGCATCCTTCGCCCAGGCCCGTGACGAGCTGTTCAGTCACATCCTCCGCTGTGGCGTCATCGACGCCCTGGCGGAGCACCAGAGGGATTGGTTCGACGACACCATGGGATACATCGCAGACCGGTACGAAGGTCTGAGCGAAGAAGAGCAGACCCAGCTCCGTCTACTGGGCGAGCGCTACTGCCAGCCCGTTCGACGGGTCGATACGGTGGAGTCCGGAGCGGCCTGAGCCGCCGGAGAACTAGACGAAGCGCCCCGGACATTTCCCGGGGCGTTTTTGCTGTCAGGGAGCCGTGGCGGGCCACCGCCACCGATACCCCAACATCACCCTCACTCCGCCTCCGACTCCGACCTCGACGCCCCACCCGGAGGCCGCGGCAGGGCGGTTCTCGAGGCCCACCGTAAGCACTAAATACCCTCGATCCACCGGACCGTCGACGACGGCCAATCCGCCGGCGAAGTAGAAGCCGGGACCCTCCCGCTGGTTGGGACTCAGCAGGAAGTGCCCCAGCGCTTCACCCCGCAAGGCCAAATCTCCCGACGACACTCCCGCGCCCGCGGCCGCCGAAAGACGGGTGCGCGCCGAAGTCCGGAGCCCACCGTACACCCCCGCGACGGCGAGCACTGGATCGGACCCGGTCGCCACCACCTGCACTCCGAGCTCTTTGTTCACTTGGGCGGTGAGCGGCGTGACCCCCATCAAGGTCCCGGCCAGCAGCAGCTCAGGCCAGGGTAAGGGCATAGGTGATCGCGATATCGGGGGCGAGCGAATGAACCACCGAGCAATACTTCTCGAGCGAGAGATCGATCGCCCGGGTGGCCTTGGCCTGGTCGAGTCCCTCACCGCCCATGTGATAGTCGAAATGGATGGCGGTGTAGCGCCGGGGTTCCTGCTCCCGCCTCACCCCGGTCACGTCGATCCGAAGCCGGCGCAACTGGACCCGCATCTTCTGCAGGATGCCCACCACGTCCGACCCACTGCACGAAGCGGCGGCAAGAAGCAGGGTCAGCATCGGACCGGGACCGGCGACATTCTCGCCGTCGATGATCGTTGACGGACCATCCGGCGCTCCCCCGGTGAATCGCAGCCCCTCCTGCCAGGTGAGGATAACCCGCTTGGTCTCCTGCATTAGTGCCCGACCCTCCGCTGAGCCCAGTGGGCCACGCGCAAGTAGTCCCAGATGGCAATGACGGCAATGACGGTGGTGGCCCAGGCGATCGGCCGGAGATAGGGCGAGTTCATGAGAAATGCCACCAGCGTGAGGATCTGCGCCACCGTGACGGCCTTGCCACTCCATCGCGCCGGAATAGCCCTGGGCTGATCGGAGAAGAAGGTGGCGGCGAATGCCACCGTGGCCACGATGTCCCGCAACAGAACACCGACGATCTCGTATAGCGCGAGCCGGCCGGAGAACGCCACCACGCCCACCGCGGCGGCCATGAACACCTTATCGGCAATGGGATCGAGCACCAGCCCGTAGGCAGAGCTGCCCCGGCGCCTCGCCAGCGGGCCATCGAGCAGATCGGTGATCGCGGCCGCGCCCACGATGGCGAGCCGCCATCCGGTATGCGAGACCAGCACGAAAGCCGCGGCGAGCGGGATCCGCAGAAAGCTCATCAGGTCGGCCGCGGTCCAGCCCCTGCGACCTTGCTCGCCCTTCTGAGCGGGACTAGCTTCGGACACGCTGCTCCCTCCCAAACGTGAGCGTACAAGATACCCTGATCCGTCCATTGCCCCCGCCCTGCTTCGTGACGTGGGTCCTTCCATGATGATCGATACCTACTGGACTCTCGACGAGGTGGCGGATGCCGGAGTGCTCCGCGCCATCATCATTACCAATCCGCACAAGCCGATGCTCGAGGCCGCAGCCCGAAATTATCCGGGTCCACTCGAGCTCGAGTTCGTGGCCCAGGATCATCCGCGGGGGCTGGGCGATGCGCTCCTCCGGGTCCAGGACAATCTGGCCGGCTCTCCATTCATGACCCTCCTGCCTGATAATCTGTTCCACGGTTCCAATCCGACAACCGCGGTGCTGGCAACGTACCGCACTACTGGCCTGGCGACGGTCTTGCTGGCCGAAATCGGGTGCACGGAAGCCGGATCCAAAGGTGCCACCGGCCGGGCCGCAGTTCGGAAAGCGCCCGACGGCACGCTGCGGATAGTCGGGGTGGCGGACAAGGAATCGGGCCGTTTTGACACCGCCGGCGACGATGCGGCTGTCACCCCGATCGGTCGGATGGCATTCCCGGGGACCGTGCTGGCTGAATTCGAGGAGGTCGGGCGCGGGCTCAGTCGGGGTGTCGAGCTCGACGATGTGCCGGTGCTGCAGCGCCTCGCACAGCGCGAGGCCCTGGCCGGTGTCATCACCACGGCCCGCTTTTTCGATGTCGGCGTCCCGGAAGGTTATCGTGACGCGGTGGCAGCCTCTCCAGTCCAAGCCTGAGGCGTGCGGGGACCCCTTTGAGCGCCACCTTCAACCACCAACTGCTCGAGTTCTCCTCGATTGACCCGGCCCGGCTGCGCGATACCCACGCCCTCTCCGGCCTGCTGGTAGCCGCGGCCGGGGCTGTGGGGATGCCCTCGCTCGGCCCGCCGGTTGTCCGGGAGGGCGCGGGAGGAATTGCTGTGGCCCTGCTCTGTCTCGAGGGACACATCGTGCTGCACTGTGCCCCGGCCGAGGGAGCCTGCCTGGTCGAGATCATCGCCCGCGCTCCCGCCGATGTCAGCAAGGGGATCGAAGTGATCAGCCGCCGACTGGGGAGCTGAAACCGCTGCCGCGAACAACTCCCTCGGCCCTCTGAGACTCCCGCAAGTGGTGCTGGGCGACCCGCAGCACGTCCCCTGCGCTGACAGCCTGGTATGCGGCCCCTGGGTCATTCAGGTCCATTAGCCCGTTTCCGTTGACCCAGGCCTCCAGAATCTCGCCGGCTAGCGCCGCCCCGCTCTGCCGGCCGACCTCCGCCTGACCGGACAGGTAGCTCACGGCCTGCTTTAGTTCAGCCTCACTGACCGGTTCACGGGTGAAGCGGTCCAGCTCCTCCAGCATCGCCCTGCGGGCTTCGTCCTCCCGTTCCGGGGAAGTCGCGATATAGGTGATCAGCGCGCCCGCCCGGCCCCGCTGCCAGCTCGAAGCCATGACGGTGTACGCCAGCGACCGACGGTCCCGCAAAGCCTCGAACATCCGGCCACCCAGCCCGCTGGCCACGGCTGCCCAGACTTCTGCCGCCGCACGATCCGGATCCCGCCGTGCCGGGCCGGGGAAGGCCATGGCCAGGGCAGCCTGTTGCTTCTCCCGCACGACGACCCGGACCGACGATTCTCCCTGCCCACCCGCCCAGGAAAGGGGCGAGAGAGACGGACGGCCCGGCCGTGGCTCACGCTCGCTGAACACCTCCGCCAGGAGCGCGCTGGCTTCCTCCGGATCGACATTGCCTACCGCGACGATAACGGGACGCACACCAAGAAAGGCGCGAGCGTGCCAGGAACGCACCTCCGCCGGTGAAATCGTGGCCAGGGTCTCAGGCAAGCCACTCACCGGGAGCCCATATCCGGTGTCGCCGAAGGCCCCGGCAAATGCCAGCTGGAAGGGATAGCGGAACATGTCGTCGGCGACCTGCTCCGCCTCGGTGACCATGAGTGCGCGCTCTGTCGTTACGTCGGCCGCGGCCAAACGGGGCGCGCTGAACACCAGATCGAGGAGCGCGGCGGCGGCAGCGAGATGGTGGGAGAGAACCGTCGTACTGAACCCGAGCCAGTCTGAAGCCGCCGCTCCGCTCAGCGTGCCTCCCAGCCGTTCGAAGCCAAACGCCAGGCTCGCGGCGTCGAGGTCGCCCGCGCCGCGGACCGAGCTTCGAACCGTCAAGGCCCCCAGACCAGCTTGGCCCACCGGATCGAATTCCAGTCTGGGGACGTACATGCCGAGCGTCACCAGGGGAACGCCGGCTTTCCGCCGGACCAGAAGATCCGCCGCCGAGAGCTGGGTATGGAGTACCTCGGCCTGCCAGCGTCCGCTCGGGGTGGTGGCTGCCGCCGGCGCCCTCAGAGCCGGCGACTCCGGCTGTGGGGCCGTCGTTCGGAGAGCCGTCACGGCAAACGCCCGCTCCAGCACCGGGGCGGTGAGATCAGGGCCAGCATCCTCTGCCAGGTAAGCCACCGCGGACACATTGTCGGGCTGGAGATACATCGCAGCCGCCCCCCGAACCTCATCGGGGCCAACCGAACTCAGCGCCTCGTATTCCCGGTCCAGGAACGAGACATCCTCCAGTGCCTCGGCAGCGGCCAGCGCGGAGCCTTTCCCCTCCATGGACTCGAGCTGGCTGGCCCAACGTGCCCGCAACAGAGTCCGGGCTCGATCGAGCTCATCCGCGCTGGGGCCCAGCAGAGTCAGGCGAGATACATTCTCGGCGATCCGCTCGATGGCCAGCGGCAGCTTCTCCGGCTCCAGATCGGCTCCGATACTGAACACTCCGAGTTCTGTCGGAGCGTAATTGTGGGCCGATACCGAGGTTACGATCCCGGCTTCCCTGAGCGACCGGTAGAGCCAGCTTCCCCGGCCCAGTCCGAGCACGGCGGCGGCCAGATCCAGCGCCGGGGCGTCCTCATGCAGAGGCGGCACCGCGCGCCAGCCCAGTACCAGCTCCGCGTGAGTGACGTCGCCCCGCAGGGTGCGGGCACGGACCTCCCGCCGGGGAGGCTCGGCGGGGGAGGGGTCGAGCGCGCCGGTTGCCGCCGGCCAGTCTCCGTAGGCCGCTCGAGCGAGCCCCAGTGCCTGGTCGGGGTCCAGCGAGCCGGTAATTGCCACGATGGTCCGCTCGGGAACGTATCGTGAGCGATAGTAGGACCAGAGATCGTCCCGGGTGAGCCGGGCGAGCTGTTCCTCGGTCCCGATTCGCCAACGCCTGATCCGGTGCCGGTCGAACATGAGCTCGTGCAGCGTCTCCTGGGCCACGGCGCCTGGAGTATCCCGCTTGCGCTTTGCCTCCTGGATGATGACCTGGAGCTCGCGAGCCAGTTCGCCCGGGTCGATAACCGAATTGCGGAGTGCGTCCGACTGGATGTCCAGGGCAGCGGCCAGACTGGTGGCAGGGAGGACGGTGAAGTAACTGGTGTGATCATAGCCCGTCCCGGCGTTCAGATACCCACCCGCGGCCTTGGTCTCCCGCGCGATGGCCCCCACGCCGCGCCGAGCCGTTCCCTTGAAGAACATATGCTCCAGCACGTGGGAGATGCCGGTCCAGCGGTCCGGCTCGTCGAAGAATCCGGCCTTGACGTGGGTCACCACGGAAACGACCGGCGCGGAGTGGTCGGGCTGCACCAGCAGGGTCAGGCCGTTGGGGAGGACTTCGCGGACAACGCCTTCGGTCCAGACAGGGGAGAAGTGAGAGGTGAGAGGTGGGAGGGAGCGCGAAACCGTCATTGCACTTGAATCCTGGCTGCAAGAAAAGAGCGGGGACCCGAAAAACCTAACCGGACACCCCGCTCATTGCTCTCTTCTCACTTCTTACTTCTTACTGAACAATCCGCAGCACTCCGGCTTCGGCGCTGCCCCGAATGAACGCCTCGGCATCAGTGGTTGGAATCACGATGCCGGTTTCGGTTTGGCCCCGGCGAGCCAGGCTGGCCATGAAATCGCTCAGCGATCCCTGGGCCCATTCACGGTCGGCGGCCTTCATCTGAGCGAGAATCTCTTCCCAGGTGCCCCGGAGGCTGTAGCCCGACAGCGTCATGATCTGATGGGATTCGCTCTGCCCCGGCTTCTTCTGCATGGCGTGCAGCTCGCTGAGCAAGGTCCCGAACAGCTCGAGCTGATAGGGATCCCGCACTCCGCCATCCGCCTGTTGAGCCTCCACCTCGGCCAGCAGCAGGTCGATCGGGTCGGGCTCTCCCACCACCTCCCCCAGCCGGGTAAGCCACGGCGCCAACTCAGGATCTTCATCGGGCAGGCGGTAGATCGTCTTCTTGAGCTCGATGTGCCGCCAGATGCCCAGCTCGTCGAAGTGATCCTCCGGCTGAGTCCGCTCCAGGTGGTGGAGAGCCGCATCGGATTCGCCCCGATCGTACAGCAGGTTGGCGAGGTATATCCGCGCCTCGCTGTAACCGGCATCGATTTCCAGGGCTCGCCGTAACCAGTAGAGCGATCCTGCGTCGTTGCCCAGCCGATGCGACGCATAGCCCAGACACGCCGCCGCGTCGGGCGACTCGGGGTGTGCCGCGACCGCCAGGTCGAAGAAGCGGTGCGCGGGAGCCACCAGTCCCTCCCGAAACAGTGCCCGGCCGATCTGGAGCATCAGCTCGTGGTCATCCTGAAAACCGAGCTGGAGGATCCGCTCCACCGCCCGCATGGCCCCGGCCCGATCGCCCACCTTGAGCAGGGTTTCGCCCAGGCCGGCGAGCCCGTCCTCGTGGTCCGGATCGAGTGCGAGTGCCTGCTCGAAGCTGCGGCGCGCCCAGGCAAACTCCTCCCGAGCGAGGTGGGCGTAAGCGGTTCCGATATGGAGTTCGACGGCATGAGGGTAGAGGTTGATGCCGTCCTTGAGGACGGTCAGGGCTTCATCGTAGCGGCCTTCATTGTAGAGCTGATGGGCTTGTTCGTCGAAGTCGTCGGAGCTGAGGAATGCGTCCGACATCGGCAGGACCTCCGAAGGCAGGTTGGTTAAGACAAACTATGAGATTCCGTCTGGCTGAGCAAGAGAAACAGCAAGTAGCCGCAGATTAACGCAGATGAACGCAGATAGAGCTCGGCGGGGAGCTTGCCCAACGCCCCTTGCGATCATTCGAGAAGGCCAGGCGTCTGATCTGGGCCTGTGGACCGAAATTGAGCAGCAGCCCCCGGAAACGGGCTTCAAGCGCAATTTCTTTCTCTACCTGCAGACCCGCGGTGTGGAGAGCTATCGCCATCGCCTCCTTGTAAACCGATTCCAGGAACCCGTACCCAAGCTCGTTGTACACATCGAAGAACACTGCGATGATGCGCTGGGTGACGTCTTCATGCTTGAATCTGCGTTGATCTGCGTTCATCTGCGGCTTGCTTTTCTTCGGTGTGCAGGAAAGGTCAGCCGCCTGACCGGTTGCTGTGGCATCCGTTAGCTTTGAACTGTGACCTTCCAGCGCAAACTCCTCCTCGGCTTTTCACTCATGGTCCTCCCCGCGCTCCTGATCGGGGCCGAGGCGATCCGGAGCAATCTCCTGGAGCGCCGGGCCTTGCAGGCGCTGGGGGAGAGCATGGCTCGTACCCGGACATATGCCGAACTGGAAACCGCCATGTTCGATCAGAGCGAGATCATCTGGCGCTACTTGAGCGGCATGGACCCCCCCGCCAAGCAGGAGTTTCGTCTGGCAGGACAGGTGGTGGACTATTGGCAGCAACGCTGGACCGGGGAGCTGCGGCCTGACGAGATGGGGCTCGCCGAGGGGGTTCGCGACATCCAGCAGCAGATCCAGACCGCCGCGGCGAGCATCTTCCGCCTCTATGACTCGGGCCGGCGCCAGGCGGCGTTTGCCCTGGCTCAGCAGGAACTCAAGGGCCGCCTGCAACCCGCCCTGACGCAGCTCAATCGGGACATCTACCGCCGGGCACGGGAGTCCAGCGTCCGTGGTGCCTATGCCCGTCTCGAGGAGATCCTGGCCGCCCAGGAGCGCTTGCTCCTCTTGATCGTGGTTGTCACCCTGGGGGCAGGGCTGCTCGGCTCCTGGCTCATATCCCGCAGCCTGGCCCGGCCGGTCAGCGAGCTCACCGGAGCGATGGCCGTTGTGGGGGCGGGTAACCTCGAGCACCCGATTACGCCCAGCTCCAGGGACGAGATCGGCGAGCTGGCGCGAGCCTTCGCCGGCATGACCGACAACCTCAGGCAGTCGCGGTCCGACATGGTCCGGCTCAACCGCGAGCTGGAGGCGAAGATTTCTCAGCAGGAGCGCACCCAGGCGCAGCTGGTTCAGTCCGAGAAGCTGGCGTCGATCGGTGAGATGGCGGCGGCGGTAGCTCATGGGCTTCGGAACCCGCTGGCGAGCCTCCGCGCGGCGGCGCAGGTCGTGCGGCACCACCCCGAGTCTCCATCGTCAAGCGAGCACCTGGACGCAATCATCGAAGAGGTTGACCGTCTCGACCGCCGCATCAGCCACCTGCTGAGCTTCTCCCGGCCCGCGCCCTTCCGGCCCACGAGCGAGAGCGTTCCCCGGCTGGTTGAGGCATTGTTGCCGGCTTTCGCGGAGCAGCTTCGCGAGCGCGGAGTGGAGCTGGCAGTCGAGATCCCGCCCACCCTGCCGGAAGTGCGGGTAGACCCCATGCAGGTGGAGCAGGTTCTGGTGGAGCTGGTCTCTAACGCGCTCGACGCCATGCCGGGCGGCGGGCGGCTGCGTATCGGCGCCGCGCTGAACGACGCCGGAACCGGGAGCGAGGTCGCCATCGAAGTCTCCGACACCGGGCCCGGCATACCGGACAACGTCCTCCCGTCGGTCTGCGAGCCATTCTTCACCACTCGCGCCGATGGTACCGGACTCGGGCTCGCGATCGCCAAGCGCTATGTCGAGCAGAACGGCGGCCGGCTGGAGATCACCAGCCGGCCGGGCGCCACCACGGTACGGGTGCGACTTCCGGCCGCGGCCCCTGCGGCAGTGGGAGCTCCATCATGAGCGGTTCGACCGTGCTCATCGTGGACGACGAGCGCACGCTCGCGCGGGCGGTCAAGACCTTTCTGGCGGAGGCCGGGTACGAGGCGGAGGTGGCCGGCGACGCTGAAAGGGCCAAGGAGCTGGTCGAAAGCCTCCGGCCCGATGTGGTGTTCGCCGACGTGCGCCTTCCCGGCATGAGCGGAATCGAGCTGCTTCGATGGATCCGCGATTTCGATCCCTCGATCCCGGTCATCATCATGACTGCCCACGGCACCATCGAGGGCGCGGTCGAAGCGGTCAAGCTCGGCGCCTTCGACTACATGAAGAAGCCGGTGGATCTGGAGGAACTGAAGCTGCTCGCCGACCGCGCCCGGGAAAACACTTTGATGAAGCAGGAGCTGTCCTACTACCGAAGCCGGGCCGCCAGCGAGGTGCCGTTCGCCGGGATCCTGGGGAGCTCTCCCGCGCTGGCAGCGGTGATGGACCAGGTCCGGCAGATCGCCGCGCTGGACGAGACGCCGCCGGTGCTCATCACCGGTGAAACCGGGACCGGGAAGGGCCTGGTGGCCCGAACCCTTCACACCTCCGGACCCCGGGCGGCCCGGCCGTTCATCGACGTGAACTGCACCGCCCTGCCCGCGAATCTCATGGAGGCCGAGCTCTTCGGGTACGAGCGCGGAGCCTTCACCGATGCCAAGCAATCCAAGATCGGCCTGTTCGAGGCGGCCGAAGGCGGCTTCCTCTTCCTGGACGAAGTGGGCGACCTCGAGCTGTCACTCCAGGGGAAGCTGCTGCGAGCCATCGAGGAACGCACCGTGAGACGGGTCGGCGGCATTCGAGACCGGAAAATCAACGTACGGATCCTGGCCGCCACCAACCGGAACCTGGAGTCCGAGGTACAGCGCAATCGGTTCCGCAGCGACCTGTATTTCCGTCTCGCGGTGATCCTGTTGCACCTCCCGCCGCTCCGGGAGCGGGGAGACGATACACTCGTCCTGGCGGAACACTTTCTCCGGCGATTCAGCACCAAGTATGGCAAGGACGTGCGCCGGATCGACGCCCGGGCGCGAGAGGTATTGTTGTCCTATCCCTGGCCCGGCAACGTGCGGGAGCTGAGCCACGTGATCGAGCGGGCGGTGCTCTGGAGCCGACACTCGACGCTCAACGTCGAGCACCTGTCCGTTGCGGCTCCGATGCGGGTGGCGACCGAGGATCCGGAGCTCGCCGGAGATCCCGGCCTGCCCCTCGAGAGCGGGGACCTCACTCAGGTGGAGCGTTCCATGATCGAGCGGGCCATGCGTGAAGCCGGCGGCAATCAGACACGGGCGGCCCAGCGCCTGGGCATTAGCCGGGATACGTTGCGCTACCGGCTGAAGAAGTTCGGGATCGGGACTGGGTGAGAAAACCCTATTCGGTTGGGATGCCCCATCCGCCGCCCCTTGAAGAGCCATCCCGCGCGGCTGTACCCAACGGGTTCAAGTCCATCCCCGCAAACACATTATACAAAGCTGATCCGCTCCCGCTCGAAATGGCACGCCGCCTGCTTTATCCCGGGCGTGGTCGGGTCATCTAAGGGTCCGACTGGGTGAAAGCACCCACGTAACTTATCGATCCACCTACCATCTTCGCGGAGCGTATCACCATGTCTTGGACCAAGCCCGTAGCTGAAGTCGTGGCCGTCACGATGGAAGTCACTGCCTACGTCGCGACGCTCTAACCAGAGCTGAGACCAAGGGCCCGCGAAAGCGGGCCCTTCGGCTGTTCAACGTGCGCGTCGTCTTGCTTGGTACCGCCGCCGGCGGCGGCTTTCCCCAGTGGAACTGCTGGTGCCCTACGTGCCGGGTGGCTCGCTCCGCCCCCCACCGCGCCGCGAGACGGAGCCAATCCTCAGCCGCCGTCAGCGTTGACGGGGAGCGCTGGTTCCTTCTGAACGCCTCGCCTGACGTGCGGGAACAGCTGGACTGCCTCCCCGGCCCGATTCCCACCGGAATCCGCCACGTGGCTGTCGAGGGAATCGTGGCTACCGACGCCGAGCTGGACCACACGCTAGGCATTGTGCTTCTCCGGGAAGCCCGTCGCCTCCAGCTCTACGCCACCCACGCAGTCCGGCGGATTCTGGAGCGGGACTCCCGAATTCTGCCGGTGACTCAGGCATTCGCGCAGGTGGAGGTCACTGAAATGGGACTGGAGGAACCGGTGCCGCTCCGCTACCGGGACGGGACAGCGACTGCTATCTCGATTCTGGCATTCGAGGTCCCGGCTGGGCCGCCCCGCTTTGCCCTGGAGCACGCCACGGGGCATACGGTTGGCCTGATCCTCCGCGACGAAGCCACCGGCGGGTCCTGCGCCTACGTCCCCGGATGCGGCGAGTTGGACCGCCCGCTGCTCGAGCGTCTGGGCGCCACCGACCTGCTCCTGTTCGACGGGACCTTCTGGACCGACGATGAGTTGATCTCGCTCGGCATCGGTGACCGTCGCGCGCGCGAAATGGACCACCAACCCATCTCAGGCCCGGGCGGAAGCCTGCCCCTGCTGGCTGGGTTGTCGCGTCCAACCAAGGTGTACACCCATATCAACAACACAAATCCGATGCTCCTGGAAGGCTCGCCCCAGCGCGAACAAGTCGAGGCGGCCGGGATCCTGGTCGGCTCCGACGGCATGAGCTTCTCAATCTGACTACCATGACCGCCATCCTCAGCGCCTCGTCCATGGCCGCCCCACCGCCACCGAGCATCCCCGTCTTGGAGCGGCCACTCAGCCCCGAGGCGCTGGCCGACGGACTCCGCTCCTTCAGCACTTCCTACTACGCCCGGCATCCATTCCACCAGCTGATGCACGAGGGCCGGCTCACGGCACCACAGCTTCAGGGTTGGGTGGCGAACCGGCTGGCCTACCAGCGAGCCATTCCCCGGAAGGACGCCGCGATCATCTCGAACTGTCCTGACCCGGCGGTGAGGCGGGAGTGGATCCAGCGCATCATAGACCACGACGGCACCGCACCTGGCACCGGGGGAATCGAGATGTGGATCCGGCTGGGTGAAGCGCTCGGCGTCCCCAGGGAAGCAATGGAGGACGAGCGGCACGTCCTGCCGGGTGTTCGGCTTGCGGCCGAATCCTACGTCACGTTCTGCAAGACCAGGCCGTGGATCGAGGCCGTGGCGTCGTCGTTGACCGAGCTATTTGCCCCCGACCTCATGCGCAAGCGGATCGCGGCCTTCCCCGAGCACTACCCGTGGATCCGGCCCGAGGCACTGGAGTACTTCAAGAGCCGGCTGGTTCAGGCCCCGCGTGACAGCCAACAGGGTCTCAGCCTGGTGCAGCTCCACTGCACTACGGTCGAAAGCCAGCAGCGGGCCTTCCAGGCCCTGGCCTTCAAGCTGGAAATGCTCTGGGTCATGATCGACACTATTCACCACGCCTACGGTGAGTCATGACCGTGGCTCCTGACTTCCGACTCCTGACTCCCGACTCAGTGCCCAAGCTCTGGCGGATGACACGCCTCCACTTCGATCCGGTCCGGCAGCGTCCCGTGCTGCTGTATCCCGAAGGGGCAGTTCTGCTGAACGACACCGGCGCCGCAATCCTCGAGCTCTGCAACGGCAGTAACACGGTCGACCAGATCGTGAGCATTCTGACCGAGCGCTACCACGCGGACGTGAGCAGCGATGTCACCGAGTATCTCTCTCTCATGGCCGAACGGGAGCTGATTCGTGCCGGGTGACATCCCAACCACGCTGCTGGCGGAGCTGACGCATCGGTGTCCGCTGCACTGTCCCTACTGCTCCAATCCGTTGGATTTGATCCGCGCCGAGAGCGAGCTCGCCACCGACGACTGGAAGCGGGTTTTTACCCAGGCCCGGGCGCTTGGCGTCCTGCAGCTCGGCCTGTCGGGTGGTGAGCCACTCCTCCGGAAGGACCTGGAGGAGCTCGCCGCTCACGCGCGGCGCGAGGGCCTCTATTCGACCCTGGTAACATCGGGGCTGGGCCTGACGCGCGCGCGCGCCGAGCGGCTCAAGGAGGTCGGCCTCGAGCACATCCAGATCTCCTTCCAGGACTCGGACCCGGAGGTGGCGGAGCGGATCGCGGGAGTGCGCTCGGTCAAGCACAAGCAGGCCGCGGCGGCCATCGTCCGGGAGCTGGGCTTTGCCTTTACCGTCAACGTCGTGCTCCACCGGGCCAACCTCGACCGCATCGGCGAGATCATCGATCTGGCCGCCGACCTCGGAGCCGACCGCATCGAGCTCGCCAACACCCAGTATTACGGCTGGGGGCTGCAGAACCGCGCGGCGCTCATGCCGACACGCGAGCAGGTCGAGCGCTCGCGGGAGATCGCCGAACGAGCCATCCAGCGCTACCGCGGCCGCATGCAGATCACCTACGTACTCCCCGACTACTACGAGCTCTATCCCAAGGCCTGCTACGGCGGGTGGGGAAAGCTCTACCTCGTGGTCACGCCCAACGGCATGGTGCTGCCCTGCCACGGCGCAACTCAGATCACCACCCTGCAGTTCGATGAGGTGCGGAGTCATTCGCTGGAGTGGATCTGGCAGGAGTCGGCGGCGTTCCGGGCATTCCGGGGCGACAGCTGGATGAAGGAGCCTTGCCGGAGCTGTCCTCGAAAGGCCACCGACTTCGGCGGCTGCCGCTGCCAGGCATTCGCGCTCACCGGCGATGCGGCGAACACCGACCCGGTCTGCACCTTGAGCCCGCTGCGCCGGGTGGTGGACGAAGCGCTGACCGAGCCGTCGCGGGAGATCCTCGAGTATAGCTACCGCTCCATCGCAGGCGAGCCCCAACGGGTGTGAGCGAATCGGCGCCGGCCATCGAGACCGAGGGGCTGGGGCGCGACTACGGCAAGACGCGAGCGCTCGACGCCCTCGACCTCGAGGTAGCCCCGGGTGCACTGGTCGGGCTGCTGGGGCCCAACGGTGCCGGCAAGACCACCGCCATGCTCCTGCTCGCCACCCTGCTGGCGCCCACTCGCGGTAGCGCTCGAATCTTCGGTCACGACACCACGACCGAGCGTCGCGCCGTGCGGCAGCGGCTGGGGCTCGTGTTCCAGGAGGTCAGCGTAGACAGCCTTCTCACTGTCTCGGAGAACCTGCTTTTCGCCGCGCGTCTGGCTGGCCTCGGCGGCCGGGCTGCACGCCAGGCCGTTGCGGACGCGATGGAGCGTACCGGGCTTGGGGACCACGCCGCAGCCCCGGCGGGACAGCTTTCCGGGGGCTGGCGCCGCCTGCTCGATATTACCCGGGCCTCTTTGCACCAACCCGATCTCCTCATTCTCGACGAGCCCACCGTGGGCCTGGATCCGGAGCACCGTGATCGCGTGTGGTCGCTGCTGGAGAACCAGCGTCGCAGCCGGGGAACCACGATCCTGTTCTCGACTCACTACCTGGAGGAGGCGGAGTCGTCCGACCGGGTCGTCCTGCTATCGTGCGGCCGGGTGGTGGCCAACGATATGCCGGCAGCGCTCCGGGCTACAGTCGGGCAGGAGGTGGCCGAGATCGAGGGATCGGGGGCCGAGCGTCTGGTCAAGGCTCTCCGCGGACTCGGCGCGGCGGCCAGCAGTGTGAAGACGGAGCGAGGATTTCGAGTTGGACTGTCCGGGTCCCGCGAGGCAGTCGTCGAGCTGGCCGGCTCGGCGCCCGGCATCAAGCGGTTCGCGTTGCGCCCCGCTACCCTGGAGGACGTCTACTTCGCGCTCACCCAGAGACCAGAGGTGACATGAGCGCGCTGACCGCCATGTACGGCATCGTCGCGCGAGATCTGACGCGCACCACCCGCCAGAAAGGCCGATTGCTGGGCGGGATTGCCCGGCCGTTCATCTGGCTGCTCCTGGTAGGAACCGGCTTCAACGCCATCGCCCGGGTCGAGGGGGGGGTCTCCTATCAGGCCTTCGTCTATCCCGGCATCGTGGTGATGGCCGCGCTGTTCGGCGCCATGCTCATGGCCATCTCGACGGTGTATGACCGGGAGTTCGGCATGCTGCGGCTGATGCTGGCGAGTCCGGCAGGCGTGCCGGCAGTTCTGACCGGGAGAGCGGTGGCCGCCGCCATCGTCGGGTTCATCCAGGGGGCCCTGGTGCTGGCGCTGGCCCCGCTCTTTGTGCCGGTTTCGCCCCAGAATCTCGCCGCGGCACTGGGTGCGCTTGCCCTGGGATCCCTGGTGAGCAGCGGACTCGGGCTGCTGGTGGCGGCCCGCCTTCGATCGGTGGAGAACTTCGCGGGCGTGATTAACGTGGTGCTCTTCCCGCTGCTGTTTGTCAGCGGGGCGCTGTACCCGACGAACGGTATGCCGCCCGCGCTCCGGCTTCTTGCGCGGATCAACCCGGTGACCTACCAGGTCGATCTCATGCGTCACGCCTTCGGCCAGCCCACCGAGTTCGGCCTCACAACCGACATTCTGGTTCTGGCCGGGTCAGCCCTGGCACTGCTGGGCCTGACCGCCTTGCTGTTCGATCCGGAGCAAAGGTTTATCGGGCGCAGCCGGCTCGCTGGGTCAGGTCTCGAACCACGGTGATTCGCTGCTCCACCTTGGACCGGACGGCCTGGCGAACGGACCGGCTGGGAGGAACGGTGGTCTCCACCACGATCCTTCGATCCCGCAAGATCAGCCCCAGCAAGGGATGCCAGACGAACACACCCCGTTCCTGGGTCTTTTGGCGGAGCTTGAGTGGCAGGGTATCTGCCGGCGTCGGCGCGGCCCGGAATTCTCTTCGACTCTCCAAGGCAAAGCGAAAGAGTGGAACACCAGACAGGGCGCTGTCCGGCAGCCGCCGGATGGTCAGGCCGAGCGAGTCGGTCCACGCTTCTCCGGCCTTGAGGACGCGAGACGGGACCGGAGGGAAGAAGTCGTCCAGGGCCCCGCTCATCTCCGCAATCTCCGCCACTTCATCCGGCACGAAAGGGCGGACCCGGGCGGTGTAGATGCCGGTTCTACTCAGAGTTCCGCGGTAGCGTCCGCCGAGCAGGCCGTCGGTGTCCGGGCTGATCGTCGTCTCCGGCGATCGGCGGGTAAGCACCAGCGTGTCGAGCCATCCCTCCAGCCCCACGTCGTCATTCGATGGAGCCGCCCGGAACTGCCAGAACCCCCGGCGCGCGGAGGTCTGGTTCCGAATCCGGCCACCTGCTTCGGTCAGAATCCTGGAGTCGCCAATCTCCAGAAATCTGGCGCACTGCAATTGTTCGGCAGTGTAACCCACGGCCGGTTCCTGCCCCACCGCTGACCGCTGCAGCCAGGGCATCAGGACTAGTGCCATGAGGATGATTCTGGACGCCTCGCACACCTCTTGCTGAACCCTGGGCGCAAGCCAACGGGAGATCCTCATGCGGTACAGCCGAGTCGGTGCCATTCTGAATGAGCTCCGCCTGGATTTGCGGGAACGGAACGCCCGCCGGCAGGAGCTGAAAGCGCTCCTCCGGCTGGGGCAGGCCGCCGCCGCGTCCGGCCCGGGCGACGTCGACCTGGCCCGGCTTTACACCGAGATCCGCACCGGGGAACAGAAGCTCGACCGGCTCCGATCGGCCATGGCCAACTCGCTCGAGGCTGACACAAGGGACTACGTGGCGTCGGCACGCTGGATACGTCCGGTCGTGGTGCTTCGAGGAATCTGCAGCAGAGTGATTCTCCGCCATCAGATGGTGTCCGGGCAGCGGGCGCTCGCGGCGCCGGAAGCAGCCATTGGTGATGCCGTCGCCAACCGGCCGGCCGCGTTCGTCCGGCACCCTGATGAGGTGAAGGCCGTGGCCGATGCGCGAGCCATGCTGCGCGCTGTCCTGGAGGAACGTAAGCGGAGGCTGGAGCCATTCGGCGGATCGGCGTTGCCGAGCTGGTTTCCGCATCTGGGGCGGGAGAGCAGCGTATTCGGTCGAGCCCTATGGCTCCAGCTCAGGCCCACCATCCTGCCGCGAGGCTCCGCGCTGGTCGGGCTTCTGGTGGGCTGGTGGTTGGCAAACACCTATACCGACTCTCACTTCCGTTCCGCCTTGCATTCCCTTGGCATCGGCAGTGGTGGGAAGCGGGTCGTGAGCGGTGACACCTACCAGGCGATGACGTTCTGGCTCCCCATGCTTGCGGCGGCCGTCTTTGCCTACCTGGCAGACCGCGCCCACTACCTGGTTCAACGCCGCTACAACCGCTCTACTCCTCCAGCATGAACGGGTAGGGATACTCCCTCGGCGGGCTCAGCGTCTCCTTGATGCTGCGGGGCGAAACCCAACGGAGCAGATTCAACACCGACCCGGCCTTGTCGTTGGTTCCGCTGGCGCGGGCCCCGCCAAACGGCTGCTGACCCACCACCGCCCCGGTCGGCTTGTCGTTGATGTAGTAGTTGCCGGCGGCGTGGCGAAGAGCCCGATCCGCTTCCGCGAGCGCCTGCCGGTCTCGAGCAAACACCGCCCCGGTCAAGGCGTAGGGACTGGTCTGGTCCACCAGCGTGAGGGTCTCCTGCCAGCGCGCCGCCGGATACACATGCGCTGTGAGAACCGGCCCGAAGATCTCCTCGCACATGAGCCGGTAGGCGGGATCGTCGACCTGAAGCAGCGTCGGTTGGACGAAAAAGCCCACCGAGTCGTCGCTGCCGCCTCCTGCCACAACCGTCACCCCCCGGTCCCGCTTGGCCGCCTCCAGGTGATCCCGTAACCTGGTGAACGCCCGCCGATCGATGACCGCTCCCATGAAGTTCCGGAAGTCGGTGACATCCCCCATCCTGATATCCTCGATCATTGCTACCACCCGGTCGCGCACCGCCGGCCAGAGCGTATCGGGGATGTAGGCCCGGGAAGCGGCACTGCACTTCTGACCCTGATACTCGTAGGCCCCTC
>CAZASU010000018.1:0-32661 GCA_964487785.1 uncultured Gemmatimonadaceae bacterium
GCAACCAGCTCAGAGATCAGGAGATCGAGGTCCATGGGTGAAAGGTCGCCAGAGGAAGAGGGTCAGGCAAGCGGGGTTGCCGGCACGAGCGATGAGACTGCAAGGGAATGCAGCCCTTCTGCGATGACCTCACTCACCACATTATAGCCAACCCTAGGGCTGTAGAAGCGGCTCGATCACTCCCTGGTAGCAGAGATCGTTTGCGGCAAGGTTGGAACTGAGGAGACCACACCTTTGTCGTTCCGGCCCACGGGCTGTATGTTAACCTCGCGGTTACCCTCGCGGCCGGCCCCAAGCGGCTTCTGTTCACCGCTACCTCATAAGAGATCCTACCTTTCCATCATGACGACGCCGGAGTTGAGTGGGGTCACCATAGTTGGCGCCGGATCATTCAATCCGGCAATTGTCCATCCCTTGTGGCTAGCCGAGAAAGGACTCATTCCAGAAAACCTGGCTGAACATGCCGTGCGAGGAGGTGACCGACCGATGATCGTATCACCTCAGTTGGCCTCATTCGTCGCAGATTGGCTGTCAGTGCAGGTAACCCAGCAGCAGGCGGTTCTGGCGACTGTTGACAAAGGTCGTGAGGTGGATCTTCGCGATATTGCAAGAGGCTTTTTCGAGCTTTTGCCAGAGACTCCCGTTGATGCACTAGGAATCAACGCCGACTCGCACTTTAGAACTGACGACGAATCCGCATGGCATGCGTTCGGTGACCGGTTCCTCCCGAAAGACTTTTGGGAACCACTGTTTCAGGGTGACGAGTGGAAGCAGCGGTCCGGCGGCAAGCGCGTGGGCATGCGTCTTATGTCGGTGGAAGTTCATCGCAAAGATGGTCATATCCCTGGCTATGTGCGTATCGAGCTCGCTCCCTCCGTTAGAATTACACCGAACGGCGTCTACATAGGGATCAATGCACATTTCCAGCTAACTCAGGATCAGCGACGCGCAAACGCGGCAGAAGCAGCGCGTGTATTGACTGCAGAATGGGAAGCTACACGACAGTTGGAAGCGACACTATTGTCCAACCTGGAGACGGCAGTATGACCGAGCGATCTACCCGGCCTATCGGCGTCGAAGACCCGAACGCAGCGAGCGTTCCATGGCAACGTGACGAGATCAGTTGGTCATTCGGCGCCAATCACGCGACCATAGTTGGCTGGCCGGACGTACCGAGGGCTAACGGGACTCCCGAGCACGCAGATAATCGCAGCTCATTGTCGACGAGCGGCCCGCAGACAGTTACTCCCCCGGAAACCCCTACGAGAATTCTCGAGCGTACTGGGTACGGTAAGCGCGCACTGCAGCCACTGTACCAGTGGGAGGGTATGGTCGACCGCGTTGACGGTAACGGATTCCATTGCAGACTTGTTCCCCTAACTGGCGGAGAGGCCGATAGGGGAAAGGTCGAGCTTACTGAGTTCTCGTTCGACGACCTCGCAGCGGAGAGTGACAAGCCGCTGGTTGTCCCTGGAGCAATATTCTACTGGACAGTTGGTCGTGCACGGAATGCGGCGGGGACGGTGACCAATTTGTCGCTTGTACGGTTTCGTCGTCTGCCCCCCCCCACATCCGCGCAGGCGTCGCTAGCTGAGCAGGAGGCCAGAGACTTGCTGCGTGCTCTTAACGGCAATGGATCGAATCCCGCCGGGGAATGATGAAATAGAGCTCTCGGTTTTCGGCCGAGGCTACGGGGAGGCAATTTGCGTACACCTCGGTGATGGCGAGTGGATGCTGGTAGATTCGTGTATCAACCCAGACACTCGCTCCCCCGCGGCCCTCACCTATCTCGATTCACTCGGTTTATCCCCCGATCGCGACGTAGCTCTAATTGTCGTGACGCATTGGCACGATGATCATGTCCAAGGTATTGGCGCTACCGTCGAAGCTTGCAGCAGCGCCGCGGTTGCATGTTCCGCCGCTCTGAACCGCAACGAGATCTTCACGTTTGTAATCGAACAAGAACGTGCGAAGGGTGCACTCGGTTCTGGCTTAGATGAGTTCCGCACTCTCTTGCGAGTCTGCGCTCAACGTCGTCGAACTGTTCTCTGGGCGAAGGCTAACCTCCCTCTTCACCCACGTCCTCCAGGTCTTCCTCCTAGGGTAGTGGCGCTCTCGCCTTCAGAGGACGCGTTTCAGCGGTCGCTGCAAGACCTTATTGAGGCTGCAACCTCCGCGAGAAGTACGATTCCTCGCAGGTACCGCGCGCCTGAAGGACCTAATGGCGCGTCGATCGCAACTTTCGTTCAAAATGAGACAGTGGGATTGCTTCTCGGTGCCGATCTCGAGACCTCAGCCAATAGCGAGACAGGCTGGGAAGCGGTCATCACTTACTCGCGGCCTCCCCTAAGAGCCTCTGCAGTCAAGATCCCTCATCATGGCTCAGCCGGCGCGCATCATGATTCGATGTGGTCAGAACTTCTAGAGGATCAGGCTTTGGCCATCCTAACACCATGGATTCGAGGCGCTCAGCACTTGCCTACTGACGGAGACTTGGAGCGGCTTAAGACATTCTCAAAGAAGGTCTATATCACCGCACTGCCGTCACGCATTTTAGTGAAGAAGAAGCAGGACAAAATGGTTAGGCAACTACACGGCCCGCAGATCTCTGAACTGCGCGGCTGGGGTCACGTCCGAGCCCGTCGGCGGCTGACCGAACAAGAATGGCGAGTGGAGTTGGAGGGAGACGCGGTCGCGGCGACGGCATGACAGTAGGATAGTGCGCGAACGAAGGTACCTCGCGTGAGAATTCTATCGCGTCAGAGCCGAGCCAATCCGGGGCTTCCCTATTCTGCTCGGAACTCGGAGCCCCGCTCCCGCTTCGCTGCCGCTAGTGCCTTCCGGACGCCTTCGGCGTCGAGGTCGGTGCCATAGACCGGCGTCGCCGGCTGCTGCCGCCAGGACTCGTCCAGGCTCCCGGCGTCCACTCCGTCGAAGCCGATCTGATCGAGCAGCCGGATCACGACCTCCTTCGCGCGCTGATCGTCGCCCGCCACCGGCAGGGCGATCCGTCCGGGCGCCTCCTTCGGCTTGCCCCGCTCCAGCAGGTGGCGCGCGTAGATGTTGTTGAACGCCTTGACCACCGGACGGCCCAGCTGATCAGCTACCCACCGGCTTTCGGTGGTGCCCCGCTCGATCTGATCGATCCGGCCGTCGCGCTGCCGGGGGTAGTAGTTGCCGGTGTCCACCACGACCACGTCGTCAGGCACCCCATCGAACAGGCTGGCCGGAAGCCGCAGGACGTTCTTCATAGGAATGGTGACGATGACCACGTCGCCAGAACGAGCGGCCTCCTCCACCGTCACCGGCCGGGCGCCGGTCTCCTGCGCCAGTTGGGCCAGGGACGCGGGTCCCCGTGAGTTGGCGATGGATACTTCGTGTCCCACCGCAGTCAGGCGGCGCGCCAGCGTGCCGCCTATCTGGCCCGCGCCGATAATTCCGATTCTCATGTCTCCTCCTCGATGGATTCGTGCTTCAGCGGGCCGCGGGGTGGCCACGGCCCATTAGTGAGTCTGACCTTGAGAAGAGAACCAGCGCGGCCCGGCGGCGGTTCCAGCTTTCGCTCGAGCGTTTCGACCGGGCGTTCGTGAGCCCGCAGCTCACCGGCAGTTTATTGCCTGGTCAATCGCCGAGGTCGTTTTGCCCGCCTCTCGGCTACACTACTTGACCGGCTGTGCGAGGTGAGCGGGAAGGCGCCGGGCGAGCTGCTGGTGCGAGAAACCTCGAAGCGGCGTGCCCGTTAGAGCCGGTGAGGCCCCTGCACTGCCACCTATCTCTCTACCTTACAAAACCTGCCCCAAGGGTTGGGGCCCGCGCCTATTCGGCTCAAGATCTCCTCTTAGCGCGAATGCGACAGGTGCATTCCGTTTCGTGTCGCAAAAAAGCTCCATATAGGCTTCTTTTCCCCCTATCGGCCAAGGATAGTGCACATACGTTAGTTCATCGACTTCATGGCTGGATTAAGACGCGCCAGACCGAGTCCCGGAGAAGGAACCAGCGACAGTCACTCCAGAGGCAGCGTGCACTGGAAGTATCCCCTGACCAGACGGCTCCATCCTCGGATGTTATATGACTCGCCTGCAGTCTCACAGGTCGAAGTGGACTTTTGGGGTTCTGATTCTTCTCGGGTGCGGGCCCAAGATTCAGGAGTTCAGTGTCCAGCCCAGGCGGATCTGCCTCGGTGACACCGTGCGGGTCACTTTCAAGACCCGGGGCGCACCGCACCTCGTGAGTATGCGGCGCAGCGGGCCCTTAGCCGACACGACGACCTACATGATTGTTGCCGAGGCCCGAGGGAAGAAGGCGTATAGTGTCATGGATGTTGTGACGTTTCTTCCGGGAGCCACGCCGTCCCTGGCTTTCGACACCAATTTGTTGGGAGCCGATTCGCTGATCGCGCACGACAGCATCCGGGTGGAGACGTGGCCGGATTTCCTCCGGATAAACGACATCTTCTCCGATTCCGGCCGGAAACTCGTAGTGCGCCACGGGGACAGGGAGGGCGTGGTGGGGCGTGGGAGAAGCGCAGTATGGCGGGGGCTTGCAGTGAACGGAGCCTGGGACATCCGCTCCGGCCTCATGCCTGGAGAGCTACCTGGCGATCCAGCGCGTCATCCACCTGCCCACCTGTATCTCAGGATGAGCCTTGCCTGTCGAACTGACGGAGCCCGGCCATGACCTCCCTCGACTTAGTCGACACCATCGTGCTGGTGATGCTGGAGAATCGGTCTTTCGACCACATGCTCGGTCATCTGAGCTATGGCCAATACTCGAATGGATCTGACGTAGACGGCCTCACAGAGCCCCTCGAGCGGGACGACTACGTGAACATCTTCGAAGGCGAGGCGTACTACCCCTACGAGATGGACGACGGGGACTTGTCTACTGATCTGCCGCACGATCGCGGGGCGATCGCCGCCCAGCTCAACAAGAGCGCGGTCACTGGCACCTTCGCCATGGACGGGTTCGTAAAGAGCTACTTCGAGGCGTCGCCTACAAACCGGCCCACTGAGCCGGACCCTCTCGGGTTTCTGGGGCCTCATGACGTTCCGATGACCCGATTCTTCGCCGATCACTATGCGGTTTGCGACCGGTGGTTTTCCTCGCTGCCAGCGGGGACCCAACCCAACCGTTTGATGGCCTGGACGGGGACGAGTCTTATTGACACCAATGGATTGAATCCACCTCGGGATGAGCTTGTGATTAGATGGCTTGAGCGGAACAATGTGCCCTGGCGGGTGTACACATCGGGGCTGTCGCTCTTCCTGCTCTTCGGTTCAATTGAGCCGTTCGGCCCCAACTTTCGGGGCATTGATCGGCTCGCTGCCGACGTAGCCAATGAGCAGCGGGGCGACTTCCCACAAGTCATCATCGTCGAGCCATCGTATGGTGACACAGCGCGAATAACCGGGGCGATTGCCAACGACGACCACGCCCCGTTGGGTGTGGGGCCCGGAGAGATTTTTCTTCGGCGCGTGTATGAGGCGCTCACGCGAAACCCCACCCGTTGGGCCAGAACGGTGATGATCGTGACCTTTGACGAGCACGGCGGGTTCTATGATCACGTCCCCCCACCGCTGATTTCCTTTCCCCCACCCAGCGAGGCCACCTACAGCAAGGGGTTTGAGTCGCTCGGAGTGCGGGTGCCAGGCCTCGTTGTGTCCCCCCTGGTGAGCGCCAAATCGGTGTGTCACGAGGTTCTCGACCACACATCGATATTGCAGTTTCTCGCTGAAAAGTTTACGCCGGGTACACCTTACTCAGCAGCGGTAGACGCGCGAAGAGAAAGTGGAGTCAATAGTGTGAGTGTCGCACTCGATCTAGAAGTTCCGCGCGCGGAAATTCCACCTGCGCCTAGTTTTACGGTCTTGCTGGCTGTGCCCCTGGGGATGAACACGGCACCGCTGACGCCGCTAGAGGTGACGTTCGAAGAGGCTGCATTCGAGATGGTGAGGAATAATCCCAAGCTTACGGCACAAAAGTATCCCGAGGTTACACACTGGGTATTGAGTCAGAAGAATAGTCCCCACGCTTGACCGCTCGCAGTACCGCCGAGACTGAGCAGCCACGCCCCGTGCCGAAAGCCCCTCTCAGGATCGTTGGCTCGATCTCAGGTCTCTGACGAGGCACTCCAGGTGGCAAATGCGTGCCCCTCAATGCCTCGTCAGGATCTCTACCCCAGGCTGGCTCGCCGAATAGGTGACCGAATCGATCACCTTCCCTGCGCCATCGATCAGCACCACCGTGTCTCCGTCGTTGTCCAGAGACATCGCCATGCCCTCCCGGGTGATGGTTGCCGCGTTGCCACCCGCCAGGGTACCGAGGCTGGCCAGGGACCAGACCCGCTCCCCGGCATCCCGCAGGAACCACGCGCCCAGGGCCACTGAGCCAGTTCCAGTGTTGCGGAGCGTGACCCACTCGGCGGTGCGGTCGGGCCCGGCCACCGGATCGGGCAGCAGCCGCGCGATCACCACGCTGGCCGGCGCCGTCGGAGCAGGGGTCACACTCTTTACGGAGAAGGTCCTGGTCCAGGCGCCGTAGGACAGGGTGTAGCTTTGGGCGTTGGGATCCACCGTAACCAGGATGGTGCCGTCGTCCTCCGTCGTCTCCGGGTCCGCGATGAACTCGGCGGCGACGTTGGTACCCACGTTGTCGGTGCCGAGGTACTTGTTGAGCTGGAAGATCGCCGGCGGCGGCGCGAGCGCTCGCATGCGGGTCAAGGTCGACAGCCGGGGATGCTTGAACGTCTTGTTGCTTCCATTCGAGATGATGATGACGGTGGGCCGCAGATCGCTCAGGAGCTCGGTCGAGGACCCGTTGTCGGCGCCGTGATGGTGGGCGAGGTAGACGTCCACATCCTGTACCAGGTCGCGCGCCGCGATTTTGGCCTCGGTGGGTGTTTCGGTGTCGCCACCGATCCAATAGCGGAACCCTCCGAAAGTGATTAGGACACCAATGCTCATGTCGTTCTCCTCCCCACCGGACTGTGGGGGATCGCTCTCGCCGAGCACGACCCCTCCAGAGCTGATGCAGGTGACCGTCATGAGGGAGTCGAGGTCGATGGTCTCACCCCGCATCAGGTGATGCGCCGAGTGACCAACGGCCGCGTCGTAGTCCTTGTACGTAGCGTCAATCAGCTTTGACCGAGGCAGAAAGCCCTTATCGCCCCGGTCGTACCCGGTCCCGACTGGGATACCCGCGGCTACCACTTCGTCGATGCCGCCGTAGTGGTCCTCGTGATAGTGTGTATCGATAAAGTGGTCGATGCGAGTGACACCGGCGAGCTGCAGGATCGCGCGAATGCGCGATCCGTGTCCGTTCTTACCGCTGTCCACCAACAGCGTCCGTCCGCCGGGTGAGACGAAGAGCGTAGCGGCCGCCTGGTCGACGTCGATGTGAAAAATGCGGAGCGTTTGCGCCACGGCGTCGCACGCCACGCCGAAGGCGAGAGCAAGCGCGAGCGCAACGCTGCGACGATATCTCATCTAGTCGCTCGAAGGTGGGGCGGTTGTTGGATGAGCGACTCACCCTACGGCCCGTTCGGGAAGCCGTCAAGCAGGTGAAGAGAGCACGCGGAACGCACTTGCGGTAGGGCCGGCGCGTTTTTGGCCCACTCGCGCCGCGATGCGACATGACCTCTGCCAAACGCGTCGCTTTTCGATCGGTTATCAAGGGCGACGCGACATTCTGCGAGTGTGCTCCCAGCTTCCGGTTCGGGGTATCAATCCACCGCGAACGGCTCAACCGACAGATGGCACAGGTCAGGCAGAGCTCTTCCTCCGCCCTGCTGTCGGGCACAGCACCGAGCCTCGCACCAAGTCACTACGGGCTGGCTCGCGCCCTCATGCCCCCGATCGTCGGCGGTAGATCCTCTTGGGCTATATTTTGGTCTCATCGAGTCCGCCAGGGCCTCAATCCGGAGGTGTCATGTCAGAGGAGCAACCCCAAAACACGAGCGGGCCACCCGCGGAGCCTTCCGCCCCTGTGCTACCAACGATGGACGCGCGCCGGGCGGGCGGGAAGAACATTCTGATCTTCTCTGATGGCACAGGACAAGCCGGGGGCGTTCGGCCAGATCAGCGCCTCAGCAATGTCTATAAACTGTTTCGTGCCACGCGCAGTGGGCCGGATAGCCCGATCAACCCCGAAGAGCAGGTCGCCTTTTATGATGCGGGACTGGGCACCGATAGCGACGTGGGGACGATGCCGTTTCGCGTGGTGCAGTTCATTCGAAAGGTGGCGAGCTCAGCAACGGGTGCGGGCATCACGGCAAACGTGATCGACTGCTACGCTGCGATTTTGAGGCACTACGAGCCTGGTGATCGCATCTATCTCTTCGGCTTTAGCCGGGGTGCCTACACGGTCCGCTGCGTCGCTGGAGTACTGAGCCTCTGCGGAGTGCCTACGCGGGTGGGCTCGGTGGCTGGGTACCCCAAGTATGGGAGTGAACTGCGGAGACTCACGAGCGAAGCCATTCGAACTGTCTATGAGCACGGCGCTGGGAAAGAACGCGGCAAGTACGCGGCCCAGCGAGAGGAGCTGGCACGCCGGTTCCGAGCGAGATACGAATCGGACTCGGAGGGGCGGTCGAACGTGGCTCCACACTTTATCGGCGTCTTCGACACCGTGGCGGCACTCGGCGCCCTAGGCTGGGCCCGCGTGGGCATGGTGTTGACCTTGCTCGGCATCCTCGCTGCTCCGTCGGCCCTGATCGCGGCCGGGATCACGAGCGTGACGAACGCGCGATTCGTGCCGGTGTTCGTGGCGACGTGTGTATTCCTGGCCACCGGTTTTCTGATTCCAAACATCGTCTCGAGGCTGAAGATCATCCGGGGGTACCCCGAAGCCACGTGGTGGAATCGCTGGCATCTGTCGGGATGGAGCTTACGGTTTTACGATCAGTCGCTGGATACGCGTGTTCTGTACGTCCGGCACGCGTTGGCGATTGATGAAATACGGAAGGCGTTTGCACGCGTCAAGTGGGGTCACAAGCGCGACGCGCAACCCCATCGCCCTGGCGAACCAGCATGGTTCGAACAGAAGTGGTTCGCGGGAAACCATTCCGACATCGGCGGAAGTTATGCTGAGGACGAGTCACGGCTCTCGGATATCGCCCTCCGATGGATGGTGGAGGAGGTTTCCAGCGTTCCCGCTCCGATCCAGATCGACGGGACCAAGCTGCATCTGTTTCCGTCGGCAGCGGGGACGCAGCACTGCGAGGTGGCAAGCTTGCGAGACAAATATCCCCGCTGGGCCCGTGGTTGGTTTCCGAGTTGGCGAAGCCAGCCGCGAATCGAAGCACTCGGGGCGCCTCTCCACGACTCCGTGCTTCAGCGGTTCGCTTTGAGTGCCGTTCAGCAACCTGGAGGGTATCGACCCTATCGCCCGGAAGCGCTGCGAAGCGATTCGAGGGTATCACTTTTTTATTCGGACACGCCCCCACCCCCTGACAGCGCGGGGTCTCCGCTTCGAAGCGCGCCCCGACCGACAGCTGGAACCGACAGCAAACCCCAGTCCACCTGAAAAGCCGAGCCCCACAGAGCTGTAGCTCCAAGTGGGGCACTCAGTTTCAGAGTATGGGCCTTGGTAGAGTTGAACTACCGACCTACGCTTATCGGGCGTGCGCTTCAAGGTTCGGATTCGTAACCGAGCGGTCGTCGGTTCAAATCCGTTCATCCCGATCACTCCGCCAGTTGCAAAGCATGATCCGGTCCCTTCGCACATTCATCAAGCCAGCCACTCTTGCCTCCGCCGCCGGAATGCGGCACAATAGGGGCACGGGCGGACGATCCGCGCCCAACCTCGTCGGCCCTGCCCCAGCAAGGACCCTCGTGAGGCAAAGGGGGGAACACTCCCGGATCCGTCTGGTTCAATCCTTTGGGACGCCGCGGGCGTCGTCGCTGGGGGGCGGGTCGCCTGTGGCCTGACCAAAGGACCACACCGATGCCTACCGATAAAGACTTCAAGCGCCTGGTTCGCGGGCGCATGCAGAAGACGGGCGAATCCTACACCACCGCCCGCGCGCACCTCCGCAAACAAGAGCCAACCACTGCCGTCGCCCCTGCCCCTTCCGCTGCCGACTATGCCAAGCTCGCCGGCAGGAGCGATGCGATCCTCAAGGAGAACACCGGTTGTACTTGGGAGCGCTGGGTCAAGGCGCTCGATCGCGCGAAGGCGCACACCTGGCCCCACCGGGAGATCGCGAAGTACGTTCATGAGAAGTACAAGATCCCCGGCTGGTGGGCCCAGACGGTCACGGTGGGCTACGAGCGCATCAAGGGCCTCCGCGCGGTCGGGCAGCGCCGGGACGGCTCATTCGAAGCCAACAAGAGCAAGACCTTCCCGGTGCCGCTCGCCCGGCTGTACCAGGCCTTCCACAGCGCGCGCATGCGGGCCCGCTGGCTGCCCGGCGTGGCCCTAACGGTTCGGATCGCCACGCCCGAGAAGTCGATGCGGATCACCTGGCCGGACCGGACGTCGGTGGTGGTGGGTTTCGAGGGCAAGGGACCCAGGAAGAGCCTGGTCGCCCTCCAGCACGGAAAGCTGCCGGATCGGGCTGCAGCAACCCGGGTGAAGGAATATTGGACCGAGCGGCTGGGCGCGTTGGAGGGCATGTTGGCGCCCGACTAAACTCGTAGGGGGACCAGCAAGGGCCGGCACGACGCCGCCGGCCCTTGTCGCCCTGGCCACGGCCGTCGCGTTTGGGAGTTACGGCTGCCGGACTGCTTCAAAGGAGATCGGCATGGCGAAGTTGCGCTTTAGAATCGCAATGTCCCTGGATGGATACATCGCCGGGCCCCAGCAGAGCGTCGAGAATCCACTCGGAATTGGCGGGACCCGGCTGCATGAATGGGTATTTCCTCTCGCGGCTTGGCGAGCGCCGCACGGCCTCGAGGGCGGGAAGGTCGACGAGAGCACTCCTGTGGTCGAGGAATTGCTGGCGAACATCGGAGCGACGGTCATGGGCCGCAATATGTTTGGCGGCCATCCGGGCCCCTGGAACGCGACCAACCCGTGGAACGGCTGGTGGGGAGCCAACCCGCCGTTCCACCACCCGGTATTCGTGCTTACCCGTCATCCCCGTCCCCCGCTGGCCCTGGAGGACGGAACGGTGTTCACGTTCGTCACCAATGGCATCGGCGCGGCCCACGAGCTGGCGCGGCGCGCCGCCAACGGGCGGGATGTGGCGCTCGCCGGTGGCGCAAACATCGCCCGGCAGTATCTCGGCGCCGGCCTGCTTGACGAAATGCTGATCAGCCTGGTGCCAACGATACTCGGCGCCGGCGAGCGACTACTCGAGGGCGTCAAGGATCTCAGCGGCCTGAAGCTGGTGCGCACGGTCGCCGCCCCGAACGTGACGCATCTCAAGTTCGTCCGGCAGTGACGCATGGAGGTGGGCGGGCGCCCGCGACTCTGGAGGCGAGACTCGCCGCCCTCGCCGCCGTGGTCCTCTGGGGCGTCTCCTTCGTCGCCACCAAGGCGGCGCTGCGGGAGCTGTCGCCCGTCACCCTGATCTTCACCCGCTTCGCCCTGGGAACCGCGGTCCTCTTCCTGATTCTCACCCTCAAGCGTCAGTCTCCCATTCCCCCGCGGGACGCGTGGCGCATGCTGGCCCTGATGGGCTTCGTCGGCATCTTCCTCCACCAGATGATCCAGGTTCACGGCCTCACCCTGACCACCGCGGTGCGGACCGGCTGGCTCATTGGCCTGACTCCGATCTGGTCGGCGGTGCTGGCCGCCGTCTTTCTCGGCGAGAGTTTCGGCCCCCGAAAGGTGCTCGGCCTATTCCTCGGCTTGGTTGGAGCACTTCTCGTCATTACCCGAGGTGAGCTCTCGTCTCAGGTTCTCACCCTCCCCGCAACGCGAGGAGACCTGCTGATTCTCGCCAGCACCGTGACCTGGGCGATCTATACCATCCTGGGCCGGGACACCCTCAAGCGTCTGGGCAGCGCCCGGGCGACCGCGGCGGCGATGTTCATCGGCTGGGCCATGATGACCCCCTTCTTTTTGAACGCGGCCGGCTGGCAGGAATACCGAGCCTTGTCACCCACCACCCTGGTCGCCGTCGTCTTTCTGGGCGTGGGCTGTTCCGGCCTGGGCTATCTGTTGTGGTACGCGGCGCTGGAACGGATCGAGGCTTCCCAGGTGGCCGCGTTTCTTTACCTGGAACCGTTGGTCACTCTCATGGCGGCGGTAGCGCTGTTGGGCGAATCGGTTGCCGCATCCACCATTGTCGGTGGTCTCCTGGTCCTGGTCGGCGTTATGATCGTGCAGACCGCAAAATCGCGAAGCAGCCCGTGACTCGCGACGTCGGCCTGCTCCGGCCATCACGTTGGCGGACTGTGGGGATATGCTGCCTGGCCGCGCTCCTAGCCTTTCTCACGACCGAGCAGCGTGGCAAGGTTGTTCTGTTCTGTCAGTCTCCCCCTCATCTGAAGCTTCGCGATACGCTTGAGGTCGATGGTACGCGACTGCTTGTTGCGGGTTTCCAGACGAAGCTCGGCCAGGACACTGGCGTCAGAGTGAGACTTCAGTCCATCGGCCCGCCGGGCAGCTGATGGAGGGGCAGACGCCCGGCCGAATAGACCCCGGCTCCATACACGGTTTTCTCTCCCGCAGGCTCCGACCCTGCGGATCTCTCAGAAGGTGCTTGAGGACTATCCGCCGTTCGCGGTGGCGGAGCTAATAGATCGGCTCAAGATGGCTGCTGTCATACGAGCGCGGCCAGACGCCCACTATATCGTGGTCCAGAACGGTCTGACGGTTTCGCTGGAAGAGGCTGTCCCGATAGGCTTGCCTACCTGGCGAAGGCCGCCTAAGCAAAACCGCCGCTCGAAGGCGGCGGTAAAGATCCCTGGGGCCGGTGCTCTCAGGTGCGCAGGGCCATGGGCCCAGCACCCGGGCGTATGTTGGCCACCAGAGCGTTAGTCTTCCTAGGGGTTCGCCAACTCGAGGCCGCTTGAAAAGCCAAAAGGCAGGGCCCCGATCGCTGTCTCAAAACCTGTTTCAATGTCGATTAGATAAAGACCGGGGTTTTGGGCGAAATCGGTTGCATACAGTTGACCATTCCGACCGAAAGCCAACCCCATAACAGAGTTACTTCCCACAAGGTGGACGATCTTCCTTGCCGCGCCGGTCGCAGGGTTGATGCGGTACAGGATCGCAGGTACCGTAGAAGGGTTGAAGGTGCTCGTCACTCCGAACAGGTGCCCTTCACGATCAACCGCCAAGTCCATGAAAAATTGCGCGGCGCCAGTTGGACCCACACGGGTAAACGCTCCGGTTGCCTTATTGACCCTGTAGAGTGAGTTGTAATTTGGGTCAGAGCCGGGGGTACACTCGACATTCGCATTAGGGTTACAATCCCCAACTGCATACAGGGTCCCATTGCGGCCGAAGGCCATGGCCATGACCGCGAGCCCGGGGACAGCCACGCCGAACAGGTTTGCCCGTCCGGTTTTCGGGTTGATGGTCGCAAGCTGCTGGTTGCCGAAAAGGGGTCCGCACATGCTGTACAGTTTCCCCGAAGGTGCCAGCGCCAATGAAGCGCAAACTCCTCCGTTTGTCGGCCCGATGTCCCTGGTGGTGATTATCCTGCCGCTTACTTTGATCGCGAACACTTCTGCCCCGCCAGAAGTAGTGTAAAACAAATTCGTCGCGTGATCGCCTTCAGAGGCTTGTGCCGCAATAGCTGGTCCGAGCCCCCCTCCCGCCGCGAGCTCCTTCGGAGCCGTCGTGTCTGAGCAGGCGGTGATGACGGCAGAGGCGAGGATAGCGGTGGCCATGAGCAGTTTGGGGTGGATCATGGGAGTATCTCCTGAATTGAGGGAAGGCGAGGAGTGTCAGTCGGCACGTCATTCTCTGCTGAGGTCTGCGCTGGATAGGCCCGCATACTTCTCGATCACCAGATCAATTCGCGAGCCCGCTTGTGGGTACATCGGACCCACCCAGTAGCCGCGATTGAAGTCTCGAGGCACGAGAAAGAAGTTCAGGCCCCGGGCGCAGCGAGCTTGCGCATTCGGGAACTCCAACGCGGCGGCTTCGCTAGGGCCGACGACGCCGAGCCATCGTGCATCCCGGTCACCACACAGGAGGTAGACATCCACCCTGCTCCGGTTGTGGCTGCGGGCCCACACCGACACCTGCGATGTCTGCATGGTCATGGGGAGAGCGCAGCCGAGAAGCATGGCGGCGGCTAGGAACGAAGTGCGCGGCCACAGTTCATTTACCACTCGGACGGGATTCATCGTTCCTCCCCACGCAAAGCAACCCTTGCAGGCAGCGGGCTGAAGTCGCCAGTTCACGGTTCGGGCGCTAAGTTAGAAGCACCCCGTGAGAAGCGTGTCAAAGCCCAGTCAAACGGAGCAACATGCTCCACCTCAAGATGTTCGGCGGACTCTCGGTCGAGTTTGACGGCACCCCTGGGACCGGCGCGGCCCAGCAAAGAAAGACCCTGGCGCTGCTCGCCCTCCTTGCGGCCGCGGGCAAGCGCGGCCTCAGCCGCGACAAGCTCATCGCCTCCCTGTGGCCCGAAACCGACGCCGATCACGGCCGGGGACTCCTCAGGCAGGCCTGCTACGCCCTCCGCCGCGATCTCCACGCACCCGAGCTCTTCCTCGGGTCGATCCAGCTCCGGCTCAATCCTGACGTGGTCTCGAGCGACGTGGCCTCGTTCGCCTCCGCGCTGGAGGAGAACGATCCGACCCGCGCGGTCTCGTGCTACAGCGGACCATTTCTGGACGGCTTCTACTTGAATGGGGGCGGGGAATTCGAGACTTGGGCAGAGGTTGAGCGCACGCGGCTGGCGAGCCAATGCCGGGCCGCGTTGGAGGTGCTGTCCGCCGAAGCGACGGGACGGGGTGAGCACCGGATCGCGACGCACTGGAGTCGACGCCTCCTCGAGCTCGACCCCATCAGCTCCCACGCCGCGCTCGGCCTCATGACCGCCCTGGACCAGGCAGGGGAGCGGGCCGAAGCGCTGCGCTGCGGACAGGCCTACGGGGAGCTGCTGCGGTCGGAGATCGGCACCGATCCGCCGCCTGAGTTGTCCCAGTGGATCGAACAGCACCGCCATGTAGCTGGCAACAGTGCACCCGAGGCGCGGCCGTTGATCGCGGCGGTGCAGACGGGTCAGACCCTGGAGCTCCCTCTACCTGCTGTTCCAGTCACTCCACCGCGCGAAGCAAAGCATCGCCGCCGGAACGGAGCTCTTGCCGTCATGGCGTTGATCGTGGTCGGTGCCGCCACGGTCTGGAGTCTGAGGCCCTCGCCGATCGTGTCCAGCGGATCCCACTCGCCAACCACCATCGCCGTTCTCCCCTTCGCCTATCGGGGCAGCCCGGAGTTCACCTATCTAGGTGAGGGCATGGTGGATCTTCTCGGTGCGAACCTCAACGGTGCCGGCGAGATCCGGACTGTCGATCCCCACGCAGTACTCGCTCTTACCGGGCACACCGGTGGGAAGTGGAGTCCCCAAAGTGCGAGCAAGGTGTCGGCGCAACTGGGCGCCGGGTCCTACGTGCTGGGTGACATAGTCGAGGCAGGTGGCCGCTTTCGGATTAGTGCGCGCTTGCATCGGTTGGGAGCGCAGGACGAGGCTCGAGAAGTGGCGGCCGTGGATGGGATGCCGGCGCAGCTGTTCCGGTTGGTCGATGCCCTGACGATTCAGTTGCTTAAGACCCGCGGCCGGGACCCTCGACTGGCGGTGGTAAACCTCGCGGCGCTCACCACCGACTCGCTCGCCGCTTTAAAGGCCTATCTGGACGGCGAGCGCGCCCTCCGTGCCGGTCGCTCCGACTCGGCGATCGAGGCTTTTCAGCGCGGAACAAAGATCGACCCATCCTTTGCCCTCGCCTACTACCGGCTGGCGATTGCCCGGGGCCATGGAACGGTGGGCCGTCAGGCGCTGGATCAGGCGGTGCGCTATAGCGCGCGACTCGGCGACCACGAGCGGAGGCTCATCCACGCGCTGGACGCATTTGCTCGCGGCCACCAAAAGGATGCCCAGCGTCTCTACCGCGAGATTGTGACTCTGTATCCCAACGATTTCGAGGCGTGGAACCAATGGGGCGAGGTGCTCCTCCACGGCGGCAGCCGTATCGATGGCTCGTGGCTCGAGGCGCGGGAGCCTTTCGAGCGAGTGCTTTCGATGGAGCCTCGGGACGCGGCGGCGCTTTGGCACCTCAGCAACATTGCGGCAAGGGAGCGTAGGATAGGCGAGCTCGACTCCTTGACCCGGCGACTCCTTCAGGTAAGCCTGCATCCTGTCCGCGCGGCAATGGCGCGGGCGCAACGCGCGATCGTCGTTGGGGATACGGCGGAGCTGGCCCGATTCATGGCGGAGATGCGGAAGGCCAGCGACGATCCTGCCCAGCCGGCAGTAGGCTTCCTTACGTTTACGACGGGAGACCTCGACGCCGGCCGCCGTCTCTGGGGGCTGATCACCGACCCATCCCGTGCGCGCGGGACCAGAGTGCTGGCCTATAAGACGCTGGCGCAGATCGAGCTCATGAGCGGCCGGTGGCGCGCCGCACAGGCCCAGCTCGACACAATGGCCATGTTGGACCCAGCCACGGCTCTCGAGCACCGGGCGCTCTTTGCCTTGTGGCCCCTCCAACGGGTGCCCCGAATCGAGCTGGTGGCCATCCGGGATTCCCTCGTCCGGTGGAAGGCCTTGCCTGGTCCGACGAACGAGACCTCGCTCATTGCCGAGCTCAGTCCCGCTCATCCATATCTGCGGCTGTATCTCTTGGGGCTCTTCGCTGCCCGGCTGGGCGAACCATCCGCTGCGTTGCACTATGCCGCTGAACTAGAGCGGCGGTCCCCTGCCGCATTTGCGCCGGAATTCGTGGCCGACCTGGGCCGAACTGTTGCCGCCGAAGTGGCCCGCCTTGGCGGACGTCCGCAAGCAGCGCTTCGCATACTGGACCAGGCCGGCTTCTGGACGCGGATAGATGTGCCGCCAACCGGGGACACGCCGTTCTATGTCCATGAATACGAGCGGTTCATACGTGCCGAGCTGCTGAATGCACTCGGCCGCTCCAATGAAGCCCTGACGGCGTATATGCAGCTAGCCGACAATCTCTTTCATTCGGGCGCTCCCGCTCATCTCCGTCTGGCACAGATTTACGACCGCCAGGGCGAGCGTCGCAGAGCGGTGGATCATTACGCGCGCTTTATCGCGCTATGGAAGGACTGCGACCCACAGTTGAGGCCTTTGGTCGTGGCCGCCCAGCAGCGGGTAAACGACGCCGACTGAGTCACCGTGGTGATCCGGTTGCCTATTCGAGCTCCGGCTCTCGGGGAATTGGTCCTTACAATCAGAGCGGCGCTGCTCCTAGCCTGAAACTCTGATCACCGTGGCGGCCTATCCGTAGCACTCCCGCAGTCAGGGTTGCTCTGGGTGATGGCTGCAGCGATGAAATGGTCGTGCGTTTTCTGTCATCACGCATTCATGGCAAAGCGAGGACGGGCGAATCCTACACCACCGTCTCACGCCTGATCGAGAGGTCCGACGTTTTCCCTGCGCTTCACTAGCTTCCCTCCATGACATTGCCCCCCGAAGCCTGGCTCCGTGGTCCGATCAACGGCATCGAGCCGCTCCTGCAGCCCGCCGCCCACACCATCCTGCAGGTCGGAGAGGATGTAATACCAATCGTTCAGCACCTGACGCCCACACATCTCTGGGCCCGGCCTGGAGGCGCCGCCTCGATTGGATTCCATCTGGCCCACCTTCCCGGTAGTCTCGATCGGCTGCTGACGTACTCCCGTGCCGAGAGCCTCACCGCCGATCAGCTCGCGACGCTCGCGGCCGAGCGGACGGTCCACGATGATCGACCTGAGCTCGCACGTTTGTTGGCGAGATTCGGAGCCGGCTTGGAGGCGGCAATCGACTATTTACGGACTGTACCGCCTGACAGTCTCCTCCTACCGCGAGAGGTCGGGCGCAAGCGGCTGCCTTCGACGACGCTGGGACTGATCATCCACGCCGCCGAACACTCGTCTCGGCATGCCGGTCAGATTGTGACCCTCACCCGTGTGGTGCAAGCCTAGGCCCTGCGCGGTCCCTTAGTTGGCACCATTAGGGTTCTGACATGAAAGCATCCGTCTTTATTGCCACCAGCCTCGACGGCTTCATCGCTCGAGCCAATGGCGACATCGATTGGCTCCCGTCCGGCGGTGGCGAAGAGCACGGCTACGACGCGTTCATCGCCACAGTGGATGCGCTGGTCATTGGCCGGAAGACCTACGAGACGGTCCTGGCCTTCGACCCGTGGCCGTATGGTGAGAAGCCCGTGTTCGTGCTGAGCAGTGGCACGCTCGCCCCCGCCCCTCCTGGTGCTGTGGTCGAGCATATGTCGGGGGCTCCGGCCGGGATCGTGTCGCAGCTTGCCGCGCGCGGCGTGCAGCATATTTACGTGGATGGCGGGATCACCATTCAGCGGTTTCTCCAGGCCGGGCTCATCCAGCGCCTCATTATCACCCGCATTCCCGTGCTCATCGGCAGCGGGATCCCGCTGTTTGGCACTCTACCGGCCGACGTTGTCCTCCGGCATGTCGAGACGCGGCAATACGCCGGTGGCCTGGTCCAGAGTGAATATCTGATAGCCGGTTGCTAGGGCATTCTGAGTCTGGTCGTCTGCTTGCGGTCATGTTCACCGAGCGCGGTGACCGCATTCGTCTCATCAGCGAGCGTCGGCAGCGGCCGACCTCCCCCAGCCGGAAATCCAGTCGCGGTAGCGCCTAACCCGCGATTGCGGCTGCCGGGACGTATGCCAGACTTTTGCTGTTGGACTGCGCGGCTGCCGCCGCACGCCTGGGGTGCGCATGGATGTCGAAGCATGCGGGCTACTATGATGCGGCTACTATGGTTTGACGAATAACTTGGCGCTGAGGGTCCCCGTGCTCGCTACAACTTCGCAGATAGGGTTCACGCTGCACGGGCCAACGGTCACGTCGAACTCCTTGTAATCCCCGCGCGCTGGGACCGTCACCACCGCCGGTCCCGTGATGTCAGTGGTGCCACTGTACTTGAAGTCCAGGGGCCACCCGCCCTTCGGAGCCGAGCCGCTCAGCCTCACATACATCCTGACCTTCCGCCCGCCAATCGGCACACCCGAGATCGTGGCTGGATTGCCACCGACCTGGAAGATCAGCACGGCCACCACCGGGGCCTTGACGGTGACCACCAAGGTGCGGGTTTCTCCCGTCAGGGGAGCGGACGCGGTGACTGTCACCCGCGTATCTACTGCCACGGCTATAGAACTGATCCCGAAGGACGCGCCACTCTGCCCCTCGGGGACGAGGATGCTGCTCATTGCGTATCCCTCAGTGCCACCCCCCAACGGGTTCGGCCGCTGGGCCCAGAAAGTCGCCAGGTTAGGACTATCTGAGAACTTCACCCGCAGGCCGCCGGCGGGTGCCGGCGCCGTGAGGCGCACGCCCGCCGGGGTCGACAACCAGACTCCGTAGTCTCTGTCGAACCGGGGAAGGTGTTCGCACTCGTTTGTGTTGGCGTTGCCGCAGCTGACGTGGCGGAGCGACACCGGTTGCACGTGGACGGTCGTCCCCTTGGTGGCACCTCCGTACGAAGCCGAAATCAGCGACGATGCCGATTGGGCGAGCGGCTTGGTCGTGACCTCGAAGCTAGCGCTTCGTTGCCCCACCCCGATACGGACCGTCGCGGGGACCGTTGCGACCGCCGCGTTGCTGGTGCTCAGCGTGATGCTCAGGGCGAGCCAATCGGCGCCCGCCGCGGTTCTTGGCAGCTGCGCGACCCGCTTGTCTCCCTCCGTCCCCAGGGAGGGCGACGCAACTGGGCCGTCTAACTCCACCTTGCAGGTAGTCGGCGTCCCGGCCGGCACTGTCTGTGGAGTGCACGTGACGAACGAGAGCGACGGTGGAACCACCGTTACGGTGGAGGTCTGGGGTGCCGCCGCTGCGCCAATCTTTGCCGAGACGGTGACGGTGGTAGGTGAAGCAACGGGAGCAGTAGTAACCGGGAAGCTCTGGTCCACTCCGCCTGGCGCGACCGTGATCGTGGCGGGAACGCTAATCGCCGGGTGGTTGCTGGACAGCTGGATCGTCACCCCGCCCGCTGGAGCGGCCCCGTTCAGCTCCACCAGCCCGAACGAGTCCTGACCTCCTGTCACCGGACCCCCGACCCCGAAGCGCTTGATCGTTGCCCCAGGCGCCAACTCTGCCGCTTGGAGCACGGGGCGGGGCTGATCCACAGCACCGGGCCTGGGCGCTCCCGGCTTGAGGCGACCAGGGTTCTCGATGACCTGTGCAGAGAGCGTGCCTGCCGCCAAGCACAGGCCAGCGCATAGGATCGAGGCTCTGGTATACGGTCTCTGCATGTATCCTCGCCTCGAGACGCTTACAGACCGCCGGTGCAGGTCGTCTGGAGCGCTCCGGTCGTGGCCCGCATCAGCAGATCCTGATAGATCGGCGCATCGAGATACAGGTTGATGGCCTCCTCGATCATGTGCTTGGCAACCTTGTCGAGATCGTTCTGCAGCGGCTTCAGGTTGAGGCCGCCGATGGCGAAGCTCTGCCGGAACTGGCCGGCGCCCGTCACTTTGCAGTTCTGCAGATCGAGAAGCGGATCGAATCGGATGGTGAAGCGCACATTGGAGGCCGACCCGCCTACCCCGAATCGCTTGCTGAAGTGACACAGATTGGCGGGGTTCCCCGCGTTGGGTCGGACCCGAACCATCAGGCCGTTCATGTTGATCCGGCTGACCGCGAACTCCATGAGAATGCCGCTCCCATCGGTCCGCAGCGACGGCGGCCCGGGGCGGAAGCTGAACTCGCCGACGCTGGCTTTGATGCCCAGACAGTTGGCGACCATGTACTTGTTGCCGCCGATCAGGGCGACGTTCATATCGAGTTGGGTAAACAGGTGTCCGAGCGAGGCGAAGAACGCCTGGATGTTCTGAAGATCGGTGACGTGCTTTACCGTGGCCCCGCTGAGCGTCACGGGGCCGGGGCCGGGGCCGGGCTTTGCCGTCGCCGCCGGCGGCGGAGGTGGATCGGGCACATTGTCTACGTTGTCGGAAGGAGACGAAAGCACTCCTCGCGTTCCGCGCGGCGTCCTCAAGTCTTGAGCGTAGGCCGCCGGTGCGGATAAAGCGGCAAGCAATGCCAAGCAGGCGAGTACAGAGCGGTCCCTCAGGCGCATGATCCCTCCCTGGCCCGGGTGTGTGGTGGCTCGTTCCCTCCGGTGATTCGCTGTCCGGGCTGCATCGAGGTTCCCGCTGACCCCAAAACGTTACCGCGCTGTCATTTTTTGCTCCCATCGGGCTGGTCGAGATGCAGCTCGTGCTTGGCGGTCCGGTCGACCAGAAAGACGATCAGCACTCCCACGATCGCCGCACCCAGCAGCCACAGCTCGACCCGCTTGACGTGACCCAGCAGCGCCGTGGCGCTCCCACTCAAGAGGTAGCCCAGGCTGGTGAACACGAGCGAGCCGAGCACGCAGCCCACGGCATCGATGAGAAGGAACCGGCGGAACGACAATCCGTGCAGGCCCCAGAAGATCATGCTCGCGCTCTTGGTTCCATAGACGAAGCGGGCCGCCAACAGCTGCCACGGCCCCAGCTGCACCGCCAGCCGCTCGATCGTGGGCCCCACCCGGCGATAGAACCTGCTCTCCCGGAATCGTGGCCCGCGAAACCGCCCCAGACAGTACCAGGCGCAATCGCCCAGCAGACTACCGAGCGCTCCAGCCGCCACCGCCAGGGGAAACGCGAGAATGCCGAGGTGGGCGACCACGCCCGCCAGAAGCAGAGTGATGTCGCCCTCGACGGCCGAGCCGACCAGCACCGCAATCAGGCCGTAGCGGATGAGGAGCTGCTGCAGGTGCATCTACGCAGCGACCCCGACATGTACCCTTGCCGCCGCGAGCGCCTCATCGATGTCCCCGAACAGGTTCTCCTCTCCAATTTCATCCAGCAGGCCGGACCGCTCGAGAGCCACCAGCGGTTGCGCGTGCACGTCTGAAAAGAGCACGACCGTCCGGTCCCGGCGGGTACGCCTCACCAGGTCCCGAAGCGCGTGCATGGCCGTGGAGTCAATTGCCGGTACGTGGCGCATGCGGATGATCAGGACCTTGGGCTTCTTCGAGATCTCGCTCAGCGTGTCCTTGAACTTCTCGGCCGCTCCGAAGAAGAACGGGCCGTTGATCTCATAGACCTCCACGCCGGGCGGGATGTTCCGGCGATAGATAGCCCCCGAATGGTCGGTGCTGGGCCCTTTGTCCTGAAGCTCCCGGGAGACCAGGGTCACATTGGTCACCTCGGCCATCCGCTTCATGAGAGCAGCGACTCGATGGCACCGAGCGCGGCAATGACCATGGCGGGGCCGACCAGCTCACGGATCTCCGCCAGGGAGGTGGAGGGGAGCGTGATCCGGGGGATGCCCACCTGGATCTCGCCGAAACGGGACCCGATGGTCTCGACCGGGAGGTGCAGCAGCTGGGCGGCCACCGTCACCACGATCAGGGCGACGAATGGACTGGGAATCTTGCGGCCGACCCGGGGCCAGAGCCCCATGATGAGGAGGGTGCCGGCGGAGAGTGCCACCGCCGGAAAGGGGATGAACTTGATGGCGCCCCCGACCCGGGCCAGACCCAGGCCAATCAGAAGCATCCCCGCCATGAGGATCGCCACCATCAGCCCATCGACACCGTACTTCTGCACGATCCCGTAGACGATCACGACGAACGCGCCGGTCGGGCCACCGATCTGCACCCGGGACCCACCCAGCGCGGAGATGATGAACCCGGCAATGACCGCCGTGTAGGGGCCCCGGTCGGGGGTGAGACCGCTGGCAATGGCGAAGGCGATGGCCAGAGGAAGCGCCACGATGCCGACAATGACGCCCGCGGTCAGGTCGGCGACGAACTGTTCGCGGTTGTAGGTCTTGAGCGTGGTGACGAGCTTGGGAACGAGCACCTAATTCGGGGCCGACATGTAGGGGCGCATTGCATGCGCCCGTGTCACAACAGCATCGATCCGGCCAGGCCCAGTAACAGCAGGAAGCCGCAGACGTCGGTGAACGTGGTCACGAAGATCGAGGAGGCCACCGCGGGGTCGATGCCGAATCGCTCCAGGACGAGCGGAATAAACGCGCCGGCGAATCCGGCCACCACCAGGTTGCCCAGCATGGCCAGGAAGACGACCAGGCCGAGTCGCGCCCCCTCGCCCATCAGGGTCGCCACGGTCCCGACGGCGAGCCCCATGACCAGCCCATTGGTGAGGCCGACCAGAACCTCCTTGCCCACGACCCGGGTGAACACATCGACCGGGATCAGCCCCAGCGCGAGGCGCCGGACCGTGACGGCAAGCGCCTGGGTCCCGGCGTTGCCACCCATCCCCGCGATGATGGGCATCCAGACCGCCAGGGCCAGCGTCTCTTGAATGGTGTGCTGAAACAGGTAGACCACTCCGCCGGCGAGAAAGGCGGTGAGCAGATTCAACGAGAGCCATGGCAGGCGGCTCCGGACCGCATCTTTCCAGCCGGCCGCCAGGTCCTCGTCCGCCGAGACGCCACCGAACTTCAGCAGGTCCTCGGTGGTCTCGGCTTCCACCACGTCGATCACGTCATCGAAGGTCACCCGGCCCAGGAGTCGCCCCTGCTCGTCAACCACCGGCACGCTGGGAACATTGTAGCGCGCCATCAGGCGAGCGACTTCTTCCTGGTCCAGGTCCGGCGTGACCGAGATGTCGGCGTCGGCCATGAAGGCTCGTACCGGCCGTTCCGGCCGGCTGATCACCAGATCCTTGAACGGCAGGACCCCGACCAACCGGCCATCCTTGTCCACCACGAACACCTGATAGAAGTCCTCCACCTCCTCGGCCTGACGCCGGATCTCTTCCAGTGCGTGCTCCGCGGTGGCCGTATCGGGCACGGTCACCACGTGGGTGGTCATCCGCCCGCCGGCGGTCTCCTCGTCGTAACCCAGGAGCCGGTCCACCCCGGCCCGGTCGTGGACGCCCGAGAGAATCTGTTCCTGCTGGGTCTGGTCGAGCTCGCCCAGCATGTCGGCCGCGTCATCGTCGTCGAGCTCTCCGACGATCTCCGCCGCCTGGCCGGGATCGAGCGCGGCCAGCGTCTCGGAGGCATGCGCCTCCTCCGACATCTCGGCCAGGGCATGGCTGGACAGTTCGGCCGGCAGCGCCTGCACCGCCGCGAGGCGCTCCTCATCGTCCAGCGCGGTCAGCACATCGGCCAGGTCGGCCGGCTCGAACTCGTGCGCCCGGCGAACGAAGAGCGCCATCTCGCCCCTCCGTACCAGGTCAACCATCCGCTGGAGCAGCTTCTTCATGACATGCCCGCCAGGAGTGGGACCGCGGGGGTGGGGCTGGACCGGATCAGCAGTCGCTCGATGCGCGTGGGCGAGGCCTGGATGACATCGAACTCGAGGCCGCGCACCACGAACCGCTCGCCGGCGCCGGGTATCCGGCCGGCCCACTCGACCAGCAGACCCCCGATGGTGGTGGCGCGTCCGGACGGCAGGAGCACGCCGAATCGCTCCTGGATTGCTTCGTGCGACACATTGCCGTCGGTTTCGAAGACGGCGGTCATGGCTCCGGGAGCGGCGCCAGCCTCCTCATCGTGCTCGTCGAAGATCTCGCCGACCAGCTCTTCCAGGAGATCCTCCAGCGTGGCGATGCCGAGTGTGCCCCCGAACTCGTCGAGCACCACGGCCAGGTGGCGCCGCTCGCGTTGCATGTCGAGCAGGAGATCGCCGCAGCTCCGGCTGGCCGGCGTCACGGCCACGGGGCGGATGGGGAGAGGATCTCCCGGCTGGAGCTTGAAGAGATCGAAGGCGTGGAGCATGCCGACGATGTCGTCGAGCGTCTCCCGGAATATCGGGATCCGGCTGTAGCCGCTGCCGGCGAACACCAGGCGGATCTCTTTCAGCGGAGCATTCTCCTCGATGGCCACGATGTCGGTGCGAGGGGTCATCACCTCCCGCACCGGGCGCGCGCTGAAGGCCATGACTCCACCCACCATCATCAGCTCCTGATCATCGGCGACCCCGACGGCGGCACCCTCCCGCCAAAGGGAACGGAGATCGGTTGGCCGGGTGGCGGTCCGGGCCGGAAGCAGCAGGCCGAGCACCCGCGACCAGGGGCGCAGGATGGGAATGACCCGGTCGGCCACCGTCTCGGCCCGCGGCTGGGTCAGCCAGCGCGGCACCAGATAGGCGGCAAACAGCACCAGGGGAACCGCAAGCAGCGCTACCGCGACGACCAGGCGGGGTGCACCAGACCCGGCCAGGAGACCAGGCACCGCCGCTCCGAGCAACAGGACGCCCAGCGACGTGGTGGCCGAGGCGGCCGTGAGGTAGTAGTCGATCTGGGCCAGCCCGCTGAGCGAGGGGGAGGCCCCGCGCAACCGGCGGCCCACGGCGCGGGTCAGCTCCGCGCGGCTCACGGTGATGAGCGCCGCGCCGGCAGTTGCGCCAAACGCGGTGAGCGCGATCCCCAGGGCGATCGCCAGCCAGGTCATCGGCCGGCCTTTTCCGAGGCGATGGTCGCCTCGATGCGCTGGCGGTGCACCGCGATGCGTTTGACCCGGCGGCGGACGACGTGCTCGACCACGAGGCGAAAGCCTTCGACGTCGATCGACTCACCCACCCGAGGCACCCGGCCGAACTCCGCCAGCACGAGACCGCCGACGGTGCTCACATCGTCGCGGTCGAAGCTGTGACCGAGCGCGGACTCGAGCTCGGTCAGGCCCACACTGCCTTCGACCCGCCATTGGTCCTCGCTCATCACCTGGATCGGCGCCACTTCGTCGGTGTCGTACTCGTCATGGATCTCACCGACGATCTGCTCCAGAATGTCCTCCAGCGTCACGATCCCGGCCGTGCCCCCGAATTCGTCTACCACCACCGCCAGGTGGCTGGGGCCGCGCTGAAAGTCGCGCACCTGCCGGTCGAGCGTCTTGGCCTCCGGCACGAACGCCGCGGGCCGGATGAGCGCCCGCCATGGCCGGGTGTCCTCGGGCTCCAGGGCCAGGATGTCCTTGGCATACACCACTCCCACCACGGCATCCGGGTGTCCGTCGTAGACCAGCAGGCGGGCATGCTCCGAGCTCTGGAGTGTCTTGACCACTTCCTCGCGCTCCGAGGCGGAGTCCACCGCGATGATATCGATCCGGGGCGTCATCACCTCCGCCACCGTGGTGTCGGCCAGGGCAAAGACGCCAAGCAGCATGTCGCGTTGGGCCGCGCCGGCTTGCCGGGTGGTCTGCACCGGCGCGCGTGCCCTAACGCGCGCATCGGCCCACCCCGCCAGCCGCAGCAGCGGCTGGAAAGGAACCAGAGTGGCCACCGCCGCCCGGCGCGCAGGCAGGGTGAGCTCTGGCGCCACCGCGGCCAGCAAGCGGGGGACCAGGTCGCCCAACACCCAGACCAGAACCACGGCCAGGAAGAGCCGCATCAGTCCGGCCGCCGGGGACCAGGCCCACCAGGCCACCGCGACGCCGGCAGCCGCACCGGCCAGCACCAGCAGCGCCAGATGGGCGACGTGCAGGTCCCGGGATAGAGTCCAGTTCCCGGCGGATGATCCGATCTGGCCGCTCAACGAACGCGGGAGATCGGCGTCGGCCTCGGCCGCGAGCGCGAGCCACGCGGCCCACAGCGTCAATGCCGCGGCCACCAGCGGCGCGAGGAAGAAATGGAAGAAAGGAATCACGCGAGCGCCTCGACGTAGCGCTCTTGCCGCCGCCACATGGCGGAGCGGGTGCGATCGGAGCCATCGGGATGTTCCCGTCCCACCGCGTGCAGCGTGCCGTGCACCAGCAGCCGAATCAGCTCTTCCCTCGGGGAAATGCCCCGAGCCCGCGCCTCGCGCCGAGCCACCCAGGGGCAGATGTAGACGTCGCCGATCACCTGCCCCTTCCGGCCACCCAGCGCGAAGGTGAGCACGTCGGTCGGCCGGTCGTGCCCCTTGTGGGCGGCGTTGAGCCGCTGCATCGAGTCACGGCCGAGGAACGTCACGGAGACCAGCCCCTGGCGGCGCTCTGCCTCGAGCACCGCCTCGACCACGCGCCGGACCAGCCCGCGCGACAAAGGGAGCCGGCGACCGCTTACCACCACCTCACTCACGCTCGGCCGACTGGAATTCCGGTGCGACATGGCCACCACTGGCACGGGGGTAGCCGATGCGCTTGTGGTAGGTCCCCGACATCACCCGGGCAAACTCGCGCTTGATCCGGTCGAGGTCGCGCAAGGTGAGCGGAGCATCGTCCAGCTGCCCGGAGCCCAGCTTCTGCTGCACCAGGTGCTCGATTGCGATGCGCACCGCTTCAGGGTTCGGGTTGGGCAAGACCCTGATTGCCGCTTCCGCCGAATCCGCCAGCATGGCCACCGCGGTCTCGGCCGACTGCGGGCGCGGCCCCGGGTAGCGGTAGTCGGCCGGATCGACCCGGCCGTCGGGGTCACTGCCCCGGGCTCGGCTCAGAAAGTAGGTGATATAGGTGGTGCCATGGTGTTCTGGAATAAAGGCTTTCACCACTTGGGGAAGGTGGGCAGCTTCCGCCAGCGCCAAGCCATCCGCCACATGGCTCTGGATGATCTTGGCCGAGTCCTGCGGCCGCATCAGGTCGTGCGGATTGGGCCCCCCCCCCTGATTCTCCACGAAATGGCCCGGGCTCGCGAGCTTGCCGATATCGTGGTAGTAGCAGCCCACCCGAGCCAGCAGTCCGTTGGCTCCGATGATGTTGCAGGCGGACTCACAGAGGTTGGCCATGGCCAGACTGTGGGCCCAGGTGCCCGGGGCTTCGAGCGCCAGCCGGCGGAGGAGCGGCCGGCCCAGATCGGAGAGCTCGAGCAACGTCAGATCGGTGGTGATGCGGGTAGCTGACTCGGCCGCCGGCATGACCATCATTGCCAGGGCGGCACTGGCGAGCGCCATCACCACGCCGAGAAGGCCACTGCCCAGGATCGTGCGGGTAGACCAGCCCTGGCTCAGGCCAATAGAGATCGTGGCCAGAATGCTGGCGGCGGCCAGCACGCCGATCGTGACATAGAGATGCCGCCGCCGCCGCACGACCCGGATGCCCACCGCCCCAGCCACACCCCCCACCAGGCCGAAAAACAGCATATGGCTCTCCCGCAACGCCCACTGCCCGTCGAGGAGGATCGCCAGGGTAACGGCGGCGAACACCCCGATCCGGCCGTTGTAGAGCATGGTCACGAGAATGGCCGCGAACGGAATCGGGACCAGCTCGGGCCGCCCGGGAAAGAGACCGGCGAGACTCGCCGTGAGCAGGACGACCGTGGCGAACAGTGCCGCGAAAAACGCCATCTCCCGGAGCTGGGCGTAGCTCTCCCGCTTGTAAAACACGATGAGCAGCCAGAACGCGCTGAGGATGATGGCATTGTAGAGCAGCGCCCCGGCCGCGCTTCTGACGGCCAGGCCACCGGTACCCCGGCGGCGATGTTCTTCGCGCAGGGAGATCAGCTTGGCGCGCGCCTCATCGGTCACCGGCTCTCCCGCCCGGAGAATGCGCTCACCGGTGCGAACCGAATATTTGACCGGGTCCACGCTTCCACGCAGCTGCTCGCGCCGGGCGGTCGTGATGAACGGATCGAGGACGATGGTAGGACGATAGAACGCGCCCACCAGACGCCGGAGCGTGCGCTGGCCGGCCGCCGTGGCGAGGTTGGTTCCCGCCGCCTCGGCTTGCTCCATGAGGTCGGCAAAGGTGAGAATCGAATCCCGCGGGACGATGCGCTCCGTTTCACCTCGCCGAAGGGAGATGTCTTTGCTCACCTCGCTCCGCATTGCGCCCGCATCGGCCACGCCGCGTTGCAGTCCCTCCGCCAGAAAGTGGGTGGCCACCTCCTGGAGCTGGCGGCGGCTGGTGGAGTCCACCAGGTAGCGGGTCTCCTCGGGACCGAGCCGGACCCGCGACCCTATGGCCGCCTCGACGGCGTCAGGGCCCCCCGATTCGCCGGCCCGCTCCAGGTCGGCAAAGAAGCCACGAGCTGAAGCCAGGGAGGAGTCGTACGCGGTCGCGCTGAAGCGGTAGACCGGCTGGGCGGTCAGTGCGCGGGACTGGCCCTCACGGGCGATTTCTTCGGGAGATTTCCGGACCTCGAACGCAAACGGCGCCACGACGGCGCGCTTCGAGATCTCTCCCACCGCGGGTACCGGGGCGCCGATCCCGATCGGCGGAGGAAAAGCCAGATAGGTGAGGAGTGCCACGGCCAGCAATGGCGCCCAGCGCAGCAGGTGATACCGGATCCGCTCCCCTGGCGAGGCCCAGAGCCAGCTTTCCCAGAATTGCGCACTCGGCCGCTGAGACATCAGCCGTTCTGATCCTCCGCGTACGCCCGGATGATATCGCGCACCAGCCGATGCCGGACGACGTCGGACTCGTGCAGATAGCAGAACGAGATCCCCTCGATGCCGGTAAGCAGGCGCTCGATCTGGATCAGACCCGAGTCCTCCCGCTGAGGCAGGTCGATCTGCGTCTTGTCACCGGTCACCACCGTCTGGCTGTTCACTCCGAGCCGGGTGAGGAACATTTTCATTTGCGCGCCGGTGGCGTTCTGCGCCTCGTCCAGAATGATGAATGCGTCCGCCAGGGTCCGGCCTCTCATGTAGGCCAGCGGCGCGATCTCGATGGTGCGCGTCTCCAGCGCACGCTGCACCCGGTCGTGCGGCATCATGTCTTCCAACGCGTCGTACAGTGGCCGCAGATAGGGATCGACCTTGGCCTGGAGGTCTCCCGGCAGGAAGCCGAGCGACTCTCCGGCCTCGACCGCGGGCCGGGCGAGAATGATCCGCTTGACCCGCTTACGGGCGAGCGCCTCCACCGCCTTGGCCACGGCGAGGTAGGTCTTGCCGGTGCCCGCTGGGCCGATGCTGACGACGATGTCATGCCCGCTGATGGCCTGAAGGTATTCGCGCTGGCCCTGGGTCTTGGGAACGATCGCGCGGCGTAACCCGGGGAGTACGATTCTGCCGTCAGAGGTCTGTGGCGGAAGCTCGCTGCTGGGTCCGTCCGCCGCCAGCCGGTAGACGTCGTCCGGGGTGACCGGCTCGCCCATCCGGGCCAGATCGAGGAGTCCCTGCACCACCGGTCCGGCGCGCTCGACCTGCTCCGAAGTTCCGGAAAGCGTTATCGCCTCACCCCGGAACGAAACCCGCACACCGAGGGTGCGCTGGAGCTCCAGGAGATTGCCGTCGTTTACCCCCGCAAAGAGTAGCGGATCGGCGCCCTCGGCGGACAGGCGGGTGTGGATGTCGTCAGCCATGTTTGAAGGTAAGAGGTGGAACGTGAGAGGTAAGAGGCAAGAAGTAAGAAGGAACGCCCCTCTCACCTCTCACTTCTCACCTCTCACTTCTCTCTTAGCGCCTCCAGATGAAGGGCCCGAAGATCGGCCGGATCGATCTGCGTTGGCGCCCCTTCGAACAGCGCCCTGGCAGCAGTGGTCTTGGGAAATGCGATGACGTCCCGCAGCGAGGTTGCACCCGCGAGCAGCATGACGATGCGGTCGAAGCCGAGGGCAAACCCGCCATGCGGTGGCGCCCCAGCGGCAAGACCATCGAGCAGGAAGCCGAATCGGCGGCGAACGTCCGCCTCGGGAATGCCCAGCAGCGAAAAGATCTGGCGCTGGACCGCGGGATCGGTAATCCGGATCGATCCGCTGCCGAGCTCATTGCCGTTGTAGACTGCGTCATAGTGGAGCGCCCGGCAGCTCCCCGGGTTCCGCTCCAGCTTGTCCCGGTCAGCCGGATGAGGCGCCGTGAATGGGTGGTGAGCGGGAACCTGCGTTCCAGTCGCGGGGTCCAGCTCGAACAGCGGGAAATCGACGATCCAGGTGAAGGCGTGGTCGGTCAGCCGCTGCACCCCGGGTAGCCGGGTCAGCGCAGTGCGCACGGCATGTAATGCCGGACTGGTGACGGCGTCGGGGCCGACCAGGGCAAGCAGCAAATCGCCCTCCGTGCCACCGAGCGCGTCGAGCAGCGACTGGCCGGCGGCCTTCACGCCCTGGCCTTCCCATCCGGCAGCGGTGCGACGGGCCCAGATCAGTCCGCCGGCGCGCGCTTCCTTGGCCTGAGCCGTGAGCCCATCGATGTCCTTCCGGCTGAGCACCGAGCCGCCAGGGACGACGATGCCCCGAACCCGGGAGCCTCCCCCCTTCGCCTCAGTGACGAACGGGGCCGCATCCTGGCCCACGAGGGAGGTGAGGTCGCCGATCTCCAACCCGTAACGCAGGTCCGGCTTGTCGCTGGCGTAGCGCTCCAACGCATCCCGGTAGCCCAGACGGGGAAAGGGGCGTGCCACCTGAACTCCGGCCTCGTGCCAGAGCTCGACCAGCACCTGCTCCACCACGTTCTGCACGTCCTCCGCCGACACGAACGACGCCTCGAGGTCGATCTGGGTGAACTCCGGCTGGCGATCCGCCCGCAGGTCTTCGTCCCGAAAGCACCGGGCGATCTGGAAGTAGCGGTCGTACCCCGCCACCATCAGGAGCTGCTTGTAGATCTGCGGCGACTGCGGCAGCGCGTAGAACTCCTGCGGGTGGAGCCTGCTGGGCACCAGATAGTCTCTGGCACCCTCGGGCGTGGGCTTGGTGAGGATCGGAGTTTCGATCTCGAGAAACTCGAGCTCGGTGAGGGTCTGCCGGGCGCGTTGCAGCAGACGGTGGCGCAGCAGCATGTTGGCCTGAAGCTCCGGCCGGCGCAGATCCAGTACCCGGTGCTTGAGCCGCAGCTCTTCCGCGGGAAGCTCCTCTTTTTCCTTCCGGGCCACCGGAATCGCCGGCGTCACGGCCGGACCCACGACTTCCAGGCCGGTCACGTGCACCTCCACGTGGCGGGAGGCGAGGTTCGGATCGCGGGCCGGTTCAGGGCGGAGCTCAACGGTGCCGTTGACGAGGACGACGGTCTCCGCTCCGAGACCGGCGGCCCGCTCCATCACCTCGGGCGGCGTCCAGGCAGGATTACAGGAGAGCTGCACCAGGCCCGCCCGGTCCCGCAGATCGATGAAGACCAAGCCGCCGAGATCTCGCCTCCGGTGGACCCAGCCACCGAGCCGTACGATTTGCCCTACTTCGGCGCGGGTGAGTGCGCCACTGCGGTGCGTTCGAAATGCGGTGGCGCTCATCGGCTCAACGCTCCTCGGCGTCGAGCAGGGCGTTATAGAACTCCTGAGGGGTTGCCGCCTCGAACAATCGCCGGCGCACGTGCTCATGCCGGACCAGCTTGGCGATCCGTCCGAGGACCTTCACATGCTGTCCGGCGGAGTCCGGGGGGCCGACGATCAGGAAGAAGAGCCGCACCGGCTCACCGTCGATCGAGTCGAAAGCCACCGGAGCTGGGCTTACACCACAGACGAGGCTGAGCTCGGGTACTCCGGCCGAGCGAGCGTGGGGAATGGCCACCCCGAAGCCGATGCCGGTACTCCCACCTGCCTCGCGCTCCTGAACCGCTTCGAGTAGCGCTGGATAGTCGCACCCCCAACGATTGGCCAGATGTCGAGTAAGCTCGGCAATGACGCCGCTCTTGTCCCGCGCCACTACAGGCATGACGACCTGGTCCGGCGTGAGCAGCTCGGTCAGGAGCACGGCTTCGGAGGGGATAGCATGCGCTCAAACCTATACCGCGTGACGGAGTGAGGCAATGCATTAGT
>CAZASU010000019.1:0-14878 GCA_964487785.1 uncultured Gemmatimonadaceae bacterium
GGCTGGGTCGGTGCGCCCAGCGGCAGCGGAGCCTGCTGCGGCTCGGCGGGCGTCGCGGCCCGGAGCCTTTCCTGCAGCGCGCTGGGGTTGCCGCCGCGCGGGACCAAGGACAACACCAGCGAAAGCAGCAGGAAGATCCCACCGCACCACCAGGTGAGCTTGGTCAGAATGGTGACCGCCTGGCGGCCGCCGAGCACGGTGTCGGTGCCGCCACCACCGAGGGAGGCGAGACCCCCGCCCTGGCCGGCCTGGAGCAGCACAACCACGGAGAGTAGCAGCGCGTCGATTATGAGCAGCGTGAGCAGAAAAGCGAACATTCATGGCCTCCAAAGGTCGGGTAATTCTAGCCGATCTAGAGTCGAGGGTCTAGGGTCGAGACCTACTCCACCTCATCGATCGACCGGGGCCAATCCTCCTTGAGCAGCCGGGACATCGCGCGGTCCGCCAGCAGGCGGCCACCGGTCTGGCAGCGGGCGCAATAGTTGGTCTCGTTGTCTGCGTAGCGGATCCGCTGCACCGGTGTGCCGCAGTCCGGACAGGGAAGCTGATATCGGCCGTGCACCGCCATTCCCTCCCGGAAGGCGGTCACCTTTTCGGGGAACTTCTCGCCTGCCTCGTCCCGCAGCCGCACGATCCACTCCTCCAGCGTGGCGCGGGTGGCCTGATACAGCCGCTCGATCTCGGCTGCGCCCAGCTTACGGGTGAGTGCGAGCGGCGAGAGCCGGGCGCGGTGCAGGATCTCATCGGAGTAGGCGTTGCCAATGCCGCTGAACAGACGGGGATCGGCGAGCGCGCGCTTGAGGGTGTGACTCTCGGACGTCAGCCGGGCCGCGAAGCTCGCCGCATCGGCCTCCAGCACCTCGAGCCCGCCCCGGTCGAACGCACGGAGTGCACCGTCGCCAGCCACCAGAGAGAGCGAGGCACGCCGCTTGGTTCCCGCCTCGGTGAGAAACAGCGACCCGGTCGGAAACTCGAATGAGGCGAGCACCAGCTTGCCTGCCGGCTTGGTGCCGGGTGGCTTCCAGCGGAACCGGCCGGCGATCATGAGATGGACGACGAGAAAGAGCTCTCCCTCCAGCGCGAATACGATGCGCTTGCCCATGCGGCGGAGGCCGAGCACCCGCTTCCCGGCTGCTTCACTGATCGGGGGATCGAACGAGCGCAGTACGAAAGGATTGCGAACGACGACCCGCTCCAGGGGCTGGTTCAGGACCCGAGAGGCGAGCTGTTCCAGGTAAACAACGATATCGGGAAGCTCGGGCATGCTGGGCTATTGGCTATTGGCAAACCGGGTGGTAGGGCACTGAGACTCGAGGACCCTAGGAGCCAGCCCACAGCCCATAGCGAGTAGCCCTCCTAGCTCAGCCCCACCAGCTCCGCCCACCCCTCGGGATCCAGACTGGCGCCCCCTACGAGGACGCCATCCAGCTGGGGCCGCGACAGCAGCGACAGCACGTTACCGCTGTTCACGCTGCCGCCGTACAGGATCGGCACCCGAACGGTGACCCCATGGCGCCCCAGCTCCATCCGGATCAGCTCGTGGATCTGGGCGGCATCATCCGGCGTGGCGTTTTTGCCGGTGCCGATGGCCCACACCGGCTCGTAGGCCAGCACGACCCGGCCCCATTCGGTCGTCTCCAGCGCCTCGAGGACCGGGCCCAACTGGCGCACTATCACCGCCTCGGTGCGGCCACCATCCCGCTCGGCCAGGGTCTCGCCCACACAGACCAGCGGAGTTACCCCGAGGTTGAGCGCGGCCTTGGCCTTCTTCGCCACCTGCTCGTCGGTCTCTCCAAAGAGCTGGCGCCGCTCGGAGTGGCCCGCCAGCACCGCCCGCGCCCCCGCCTCCATCGCCATGGGAATCGCGATCTCGCCGGTGAACGCCCCCTTGGACTCCCAGTGCACGTTCTGCGCGCCGATTCGAAGGTCGGAGCGACCGCGCATCGCCTCGCAGAGGGATCCGAGCGACACCGCCGGCGGGAAGAACCAGAGACTGCGGGCCTTGATCGGAGACGTGAGGGAGAGAAAGCGCTCTGCGTAGTGCCGCGCCTCGGTGGGGCCGAGGTTCATCTTCCAGTTCGCGGCATAGATGAGCTGACGCTCACTCATAGCGTCAGCTCATCCCGAGCGTAGCGAGGGATCTCTCAGCCATGCGTCAGACCTCGTCCAGGGCGGCCACGCCGGGCAGCTCCTTCCCCTCCAGAAACTCCAGCGACGCGCCGCCACCGGTGGACACGTGGGTGATCTTGTCGGCCAGTCCGGCCAGGGCCACCGCGGCGGCGGAGTCACCGCCGCCGATCACGGTGACCGCGCCGTGAGCGGTGGCGTTGGCCATTGCCCTCGCGATGGCGAGGGTGCCGTGATCGAACGGCGGTGTCTCGAACACCCCCATCGGGCCGTTCCACACCACCGTCCCGGCCCGCTCGATGATCGAGGCGAAGCTCTTCTCGCTGGCTGGATCGATGTCGTAGACCGCCCAGCCCTCCGGGATCGCGTCGCGCTCGACTGTACGGGTCTCGGCGTCCGACTTCAGCTCCCGCGCGATCACCGCTCCGGTGGGAAGCACCAGCTTCGTGCCTGCCTTCTTCATCAGCTCCCGGGCGAGATCCAGCCGCTCCTGCTCCACCAGTGAGTTACCGGTCTCGAGGCCCATGGCCTCGAAGAAGGTGCAGGCCATTGCTCCGCCCAGCAGGATCTCATCCACCTTGGGCAGGAGCGCCTCGATCAGGTCGATCTTGCCGCTGATCTTGGCCCCACCGAGCACGGCCACGAACGGCCGCTTCGGTTGGTGCAGCGCCTCGCCGAGGTAGCGCAGCTCCCGCTCCATGAGAAACCCGGACACCGCCGGCTTCAGGACTCGAGCGATGGCTTCCGTGCTCGCGTGGGCGCGGTGGGCCGACCCGAAGGCGTCGTTCACGTAGAAATCACCGAGGGCGGCGAACCGCTCGGCCAGGGCCAGATCGTTTTTCTCTTCACCGGGGTAGAACCGGGTGTTCTCCGCGACCGCCACTCCGCCGCGGGGGAGACGCTTGGTGATGGTGACCGCCTCCGGCGCTGTCGGATCCTGGAGAAACGTGACCGGGGCCCCGAGCAGCTTCTCCAGTGCCCGGACCACCGGCTGCATAGAATGCTTGGGATCAGGGCCCTTGGGGCGTCCCAGGTGAGACAGCAGCACCAGGCGGGCACCCCGTTCCCGGAGATACTTGATGGTGGGCAACGCGGCGCGGATACGGGTGTCGTCGGTGACCACCCCATCCTTGATGGGACAGTTGAAGTCCACCCGCACCAGCGCGCGCCGACCTTCGAGTGATCCCTTGTCCAGCGATTTGAGGGTGCGCTTCACCGGCGCGACCCGACATACCGCAGCAGGTCCACGCACCGGGCCGAGTAGCCCATCTCGTTGTCGTACCACGAAGTGACATTGACGAGGGTGCCGGCCACCACGGTAGTCGAGAGCGCGTCGATCGTGCTCGAATGGAGATCGCCGATGTAGTCCACCGAGACCAGCGGCTCGTCACTCACGGCGAGCACGCTCTTCAGCGGTCCCGACTTGGCGGCTTCGCGGAACGCGCTGTTCACCTCATCGGCCGAGGTCGCCTTCTGGACCACGCAGGTGAGCGCCACCACCGACACGTCGGGCGTCGGCACCCTGAGCGCCACGCCGTCGATCTTGCCCTTGACCTCGGGGATCACGAGGGAGGTCGCCTTGGCGGCCCCGGTGCTGGTTGGGATGATCGAGACGGCCGCTGCGCGGGCCCGGCGCAGATCCTTGTGCGGCAGGTCGAGGATGTTCTGATCGTTGGTGTAGGAATGCACCGTGGTCATGAACCCGCTCACAAACCCGAACCGGTCCAGGATCACCTTCACCACCGGCACCAGGCAGTTGGTGGTGCAGCTGGCGTTGGAGATGACCTGGTGCTTGGCGGGGTCGTAGGCTTCGTGGTTGACGCCGTAGACGATGGTGATGTCCTCCTGCTTGGCAGGAGCGGAGATGATCACCCGCTTGGCCCCGCCCTTCAGATGCAGCGCCGCCTGCTCCCGGGCGGTGAACCGGCCGGTAGACTCGAGCACCAGCTCGACACCGAGGTCCTTCCAGGGAAGCTTGGCCGGGTCCTTTTCCGACAGCACCTTGATCGCGCGGCCGTCAACCGAGAGCGAGTCGGCCCTGGCGGCCACGGCGCCCGCGAAGCGCCCGTGCACCGAATCGTATTTAAGCAGGTGCGCCAGCGTCTTCGTGTCGGTAAGATCGTTGACCGCCACGAACTCGAGCTCCGAGGCGTTCATGTCCCTGGCCGCCCGCACCACATTCCGGCCGATCCGGCCGAAGCCGTTGATGCCCACACGAATTGCCATTCGGTCTCCTGGTTTGCGTAGGGGCGACGCGTGCGTCGCCCGAAGCGGGCGAGGCACGCCTCGCCCCTACATCATAGATCCACCACCGCCCTCGCAAACGTCACCCCCTCCACCCGCCTGGCGCCGGCCGCCGCCAGTGCCGCTGCGGCCGCCGCCAGGGTGGCGCCGGTGGTGAACACGTCGTCCACCAGCACCACGTCGAGCCCGTCCACCGGCTCCGCCCGGAATGCCCCGGCGACATTGGCGTGCCGTGCCTCCGGCGTCAGCGCCGTCTGGGTCCGAGTTTCCCTGATCCGCTGGAGCAAGTCAGTCCGCAGCGGCACCCCGAGTCGAGTGCCGAGCGCCGCGGCGATCCGCTCACTCTGATTGTAGCCTCGCTGCCGCTGGCGGCGGCCACCGAGTGGGATCGGTATCAAGGATACCTGGCCCGTCAATGGCTCGAGCCCTCGCATCGCGTCAGCCATGGCCTCCGCGGCGCGACTCCATCCCTCGTACTTGAGCTGGTGCACCGCGTGGCGGGCGGAGCCCTCCAGCCAGACCGCGCTGCGGACTCGACTGAGGCCCGCGGGCCAGCCGGCGCAGAGACGGCACTCGAGTCCCCGGAATGACGGCTGCCCGCACCGGTCGCACACCGGGTGCGGGATAGGCCGCCACCGGAGCCGGCACAAGTCGCAGATGAGCGCGTCATTTTCCCGCTCGGAGATCGGCTCGCTGCAGAGCAGGCAGGCGGCCGGCAGGAGCCAGCGCTCCACCCCCGCGAGTATCTCTCCGCTGCGGGCGAGGCGCGACTCGCCCCTACTAGCGAAGGGCAGCATTGACCGCGGCTCGCATCACTTCCACCGGTGCGGGCTTGCCTGGAAACCAGCACTCGAAAGCCGCCGCCCCCTGAACCACCAGCATCGCACGGCCGTCCGCCGCGCGGCGCACTCTGGGCCGCATGGCCCTGATCCACGGCGTCTCTCCCGTGCGGTACACCATGTCGAGCGCGACCTCCGCTCGAGGGGCGATGTCGAGAGGAATCGGCAGCGGATCATCGGCCTTGAGGCCGAGCGGCGTCGAGTTGATCAGGACCCCGCACTCGGAGGCCGCGGCCAGCGCGACGCCGCGGGAGGAGGTCCAGCGCTCGAACTCACGCCGGCGGCCGGCATCCCGTGACGTCACCGCGACGTCCACTCCGCGCTCTCGTGCCGCCACCACCGCTGCTCGGGCTGCACCGCCGGTTCCGGCGATCAGCCAGGGCGCCTCCGGCGCCTCCAGCTCACGCAACGCCTCGAGCACACCCTGCACGTCGGTGTTGCTGCCCACGCTGCCACCATTCTCACCCCAGAAGGTGTTGCTCGCGCCAACCACCTCCGCCCGCTCGCGGCAGACGTCTACCGCCCGCGCGGCGGCCTCTTTGTATGGCACGGTCACGTTGCCACCACCGCCGGCCCGAACGAGAGCCCGGATGAGGGGCGGTACATCGTCGGCGGTACATGCCAAAGGGACGTAGACCGCCTGGATTCCGAGAGCACGGAAGGCGGCATTCTGCATGACAGGCGAGAGGGAATGCGCGACCGGATTTCCGAGAATCGCAAAGACGCGCGTGGAGCCGGTGATCACCGCACGGTGCCGGCCACCCGGCCCACCACGCCGCTGATCATCTCCTGCAGCTCGTCGTTGGTGGTGCGATAGCTGGTGAGATCGGAGCCAAAGGGATCGCTGACCTCGCGGTTGCCTTCTTCCCGCCCGGCGTACTCGCCCAGGATGTGAACCTTTTCTTCTCCTCCCAGCTCGGCCACTCGGGCGCTGTGATGTCCGGACATGGTGAGGATGAGATCGGACGCCTTGACCAGCTCGCGGGTCAGCAGCTGGGCCCGGTGGCCGCTCAGGTCGAGGCCGTGCTCCAGCCCCACCAGGTAGGCCCCTTCCGAGACCGGGGCACCGTCCCACGCACCGGTGCCGGCGGAGGAGACCGTGACCTGATCGGCGCCCCGGATCGCGAGCGCCTCGCGCAGGAGCGCTTCGGCCATGGGACTGCGGCAGGTGTTACCGGTGCAGACAAAGAGGACGTGCATTATCAGAAGATAACAGCGGGGCTGCGGGACAGCGGGACAGCAACAGCACACCAGTCGAGCTCCTGCTCCCTGACCAACCGCCCCGCTGACCCGCTGTCCCGCTGTCCCGCTGTCACGGTGCTAGTCTCCCCGCTGCCCGCCGCAACTCGGCTCGCGGAATCGCGCCCTCGCGCACCAGGCGAGGCACCATGTCGGTGCAATCGACCAGCGTCGACGGCGGCACGTTGCCGAGGACCCCTCCATCGAGCACCAGCAACTCCCCGTTGCGCTCTTCCGGGCCGAACAGGTCCACCAGACGGCCGGCGCCCGGAGCCGGCGGGCCGCCCGGCCGGTTGGCCGAGGTCGAGGTGAGCGGTTTCCCTGTGGCCGCCACCAGCCGCGCGATGCCGGCGTGGGAGGTGTAGCGCACCGCGATCCCACCTTCCCTGCCCCGGAGCTCATCGGGCAGGTGTCCCTCGCCGCCGCGCAGCACCAGGGTCAGCGGCCCGGGCCAGAACGCCTCCGACAGGGCCGTCGCCGATGGGGTGAACACCAGGCCCCATTCCTCCGCCATCCGCCGTCCCGAGATCAGCAGCAGGAACGGCTTGCCTTCCGGTCTCCCCTTGAGACGGGCCAGCGCGGCCAGCGCGTCCACCGTGGGAGCCGAGCCGAGTCCGTAGACCGTTTCCGTGGGATAGGCGAGCAGCTTGCCGGCGCTGAGGTGCCGCCCAGCTCGAGGAATCGCCACGGCAATCTCGGCGTCGGTCTGAAAGGGGAGGATCACGGGGACGCGTCGGCGAGCAGCTCCGCGAGGGCGAGGTCCTCCGGCGTGGTGACCTTGAGGTTCCGGCAGGAGTCGGGTACCAGCCGCACCGGAACGCCCATGGCCTCGACCAGCGCCGCATCGTCCGTGGCGCGGTGGCCATCGCGCGCGGCACGGGCATGAGCCTCTTCCAACACCGCCCGGGGAAAACCTTGTGGGGTCTGCGCGCGCCAGAGGCGCGCCCGCGGGTGGGTGCGCCGGATGAGCGTGGAGTCGGTGGCGCTGGCTTCCTTGAGAGTGTCGCTGAGCGGGACCGCGGGGACCGCCCCCTCGCCTGACCGGGCGAACCCGATCACCGACTGGAGGACCGTGCGATCGACGAAAGGCCGCGCGCCATCGTGCACCAGGACCACCGTGCACTCCCGGCGCAGCGCGGAGAGTCCCGCGCGAACCGACTCGCCCCGATGGGCACCACCCGCGACGATGGTGAGAACGGAAGAGGCGGACGGTGAGGAGGCGGAAAGAAACGCCGGGGGGTTGGATGCGTCTTCGGACGGCAGCACGAGTACGACTTGGACGACCTCGGGATGGGAGGTGAAGTGACGCAGCGCGCGGAGCACCATCGGCACACCACCGATCGTCTGATACTGCTTGGCGATCTGCCCTCCGAAGCGAACGCCGCGTCCGGCGGCCACGACGACGACCCCCACGTCACGCGGCAAGGGCCCGCACCAGCTGCTCGACATGGTCGAGCCCCACCAGCGAGGCTCCCGGCACCTGCACCGTGCTGCGGGAGGAGCCGAACACCCGGTGGAAGCCGAGCCGCACCGCCTCGGCTATGCGGCGCTCGATTGCTCCGCTGGGTCGGATCTCACCGCCCAGCCCGATCTCGCCGAGGAAGATGACATCGGCCGGGGCCGGCCGGTTGTACAGGCTGGAGAGGAGCGCCGCCGCAATGGCCAGATCCGCCCCCGGCTCGTTCAGCCGGACGCCCGCGGTGACCTGCACGAAGACGTCCAGGTTGGCAAACGAAGTCTCGGCCCGGCGCTCCAGCACGGCGAGCAGCACGGCGAGACGTCTGGGGTCGAGCCCGGTGGCGACGCGCTGCGGGGTACCGTAACCCGACTTGGCCGCCAGCGCCTGAACCTCCACCAGCACCGGCCGGGTGCCTTCCATGAGGGCGGTGACCGCGCTGCCGCTGATGCCGACACCGCGGGCCGCGAGGAACACGGCGGACGGGTTGGGCACGGCCACGAGCCCGCTCTCGGACATGGAGAAGACCCCGAGCTCATCCACCGAGCCGAACCGGTTCTTGGTGGTGCGGAGCAGCCGGTAATCGAGGGTGGCTTCGCCCTCGAAGTACAGCACCGTGTCCACGATGTGCTCCAGCGTCTTGGGCCCCGCAATGCCACCGCCCTTGGTGACGTGTCCCACCACGATGACCGACGTGCCGCTGTCCTTGGCGAAGCGCATCAGCTGGCCGGAGCATTCGCGCACCTGGCCCACGTTGCCCGGCGCACTCTCCAGCATTCCGGTGTAGACAGTCTGGATGGAGTCGATCACCACCACATCGGCATGGACCGCGGCCACCGCCTCGATGATGGCCTCCAGCCGGGTCTCGCCCAGCACATGCACCGGCCCCGCGTCTTCCACCAGCCGGTCGGCCCGGAGCCGGATCTGCTCGGGCGACTCCTCGCCACTGGCATAGAGCACCGTTCGCCCCGCGGCCTCCAGCCGGGCCGCCGCCTGCAGCAGCAGCGTGGACTTACCGATGCCGGGCTCGCCGCCGATCAGCGTCATCGAGCCGGGAACGATTCCGCCGCCGAGGACGTAGTCGAATTCGTTTAATCCGGTGCGCCAGCGGGTGAGGGATTCGGCGGCGATATTGTTGAGGCGGACGGGGGCGACGACGGGCGAGGCACGCCCCCCCCTACCCGGCCCCGCTGCCCCGCCGCCCCGCGCGATCGCTGGTTCCTCCGCAATTGCATTCCATTCCCCGCACGCCTCACAGCGGCCCACCCACTTGGGATGCTCGTGGCCGCACTCGGTGCAGCGATAGACCGACTTCGGTTTTGCCACCTATTCGGGCCCTTCGCGCTCAGTGCGATTATCGAAGCGGGTGAACTGCTTGTGGAAGTAGAGATCCACGGTGCCGGTCGGTCCGTTGCGGTGCTTGCCCACGATAACCTCGGCGACGCCCTGGAGGCTGTTGCCCTCGCTGTCTTCCTTCTGATACATCTCCGGCCGGTGGATGAAGATTACGACGTCGGCGTCCTGCTCGATGGCGCCGGAGTCGCGCAGGTCGGACAAAATGGGCCGCCGCTCACCGCCGCGCTGCTCCGAGGCACGCGAGAGCTGGGAGAGGGCGATAACCGGAATATCCAGCTCCCGGGCCAGCCCCTTCAGGGAGCGGGAGATGTCGGAGATTTCCTGGACCCGGTTTTCGGAGTACTCCGGGCTCCGCATCAACTGAAGATAGTCCACCACGATCATGCGGACATCGTTCTCCACCTTGAGACGCCGGGCCTTGGAGCGCATCTCCAGCAGCGTGAGGGCGGGGGAATCGTCGATCCAGACCGGACAGCTTTGGAGGATGCCGGCCGCGCGCGCGAGCCGGGTGAAGTCCGGATCCTTGAGGCTGCCCCGGCGTACCGCCTGGCTGTCTACTCTGGCCTCGGCGCAGAGCATGCGCTGCACCAGCGCCTCTTTCGACATTTCCAGCGAGAAGACCGCCACCCCGAAGCCGTCCACCGCTGCCTGGGTTGCGATGTTGAGGCAGAACGCCGTTTTCCCCATGGAGGGACGCGCGGCCACGATGATGAGCTCGGAGGGCTGGAAGCCCGAGGTCATCGCATCCAAATCTGTGAACCCGCTCGGCACCCCGGTAATCGCTTTACCACTCCGCTGGAGCGTTTCGATGCGCTCCATCGTGGGCCAGAGCATCTCCTTGAGCCGGGTGAACCCCTCGTCGCCCCGCTGCTGGGAAATCTGGAAGATCCGCGACTCGGCCCCGTCGAGGAGCTCGTTGGCGGTGGAGTGGCCATCGTAGGCTTCGGTGATGATCGAAGTGGACGCCTCGATCAGGCGGCGGAGGATCGCCTTGTCTTTGACGATCTTGGCATGGAACTCGATGTTGGCCGCGGTGGGAACCGTGTCCACCAGCTCGGCGAGATACTCCAGCCCGCCGGCGCTCTCCAGCTCGCCCCGGCGGAGCAGCTCGTCGCGAAGCGTGATGTGGTCGATGACGGTCCGCTGCTCGGTGAGCGCGAGCATGGCGCGGAAGAGCCGGCGGTGCGGCTCGCGATAGAACATCGAGTCGTCGACCAGCTCCGCGGCACGGAGCGCGGCATCCTGATCCAGCAGCATGGCGCCGAGCACCGCCTGCTCGGCTTCCTGACTCCAGGGGGCCGACCGGCCAACGTAGGGATCAGCGGTCGAGTAATTGCCTGACGATACGGACGTCATCCCAGGTCGGCTTCTTCCAGTTCGGGTTGCGGAGCAGCGCCGCGGGATGGTACGTCACGACGAGCGGGATGCCGTTGAGCGTGTGCACCTTGCCGCGGAGCTCTCCCAGGCTCTTTCTCACTCCCAGCAAGTTTTCCCCCGCCGTGCCGCCGAGCGCGAGTATTACCTTCGGCTTGATGAGCTCGAGCTGACGGTAGAGATAGGGAATACAAGCGGAGACTTCATCGGGCAAGGGCTTTCGATTTGACGGAGGACGGCACTTGACAACGTTGGTGATGTACACTGAATCCCGGGGAACTTCAATAGCCTCCAGAATGCCGTCGAGCAGCGATCCGGCCTGACCCACGAAGGGTCGCCCGGTCGCGTCTTCGGTGGCGCCCGGCCCTTCTCCCACCAGCACGAGCCGCGCGTTGGGATTGCCCTCGCCCGGCACCGCGTTGACCCGAGTGGGACAGAGCGCACAACAGTGGGTGGTCCGGATCCGTTCGGCAATTTCGTCCAGCGTGTTCAAGGACGCGAGCTCGTCGCCCACCAGGTAGTGCGCCGGTGTTTCCACCGCGAGGCCGGGACCCGGTATCGGCGGGGCGCCCCGTCTCCAGCGGGGCAGCGGGGCAGCGGGGCCGCAGGGCCGCAGGGCCGCGGTTTCCTCCTCAGACGGACTAGACTCTGTGGACTGCGAAGTGGTAGCACTGCCCCGCTGCCCCGCTGCCCCGCTGAGGACTATTTCCGACCCACCCAGCTCCATCTGCTGTTGCAAGTACCGCCGCCGCTCGTCAGCCAAGGGACTTCTCCACTTCATCCAGGATTGCCTCGGCCACGTCCCGCTTCGATTGCAACGGAAGAATCCGTCTCGATCCGTCACGGCCGAGCAGGGCGACGCGGTTGGTGTCTTTCTCGAAGCCGGCGCCCGGTTCCAGCGCATCGTTGACCACGATGAGATCAAGATCCTTTCGCTTCAGCTTGGCCCGGCCCTTGGCCAGCGCATTGCCCGTCTCCAGCGCAAAGCCCACGATGACACTGCCCTTCTTCCGGTGACCCTTGGTGGCGCCCAGGATATCGTCGGTGGGCTCCATCGGAATCGCCAACGCACCTTCGACCCGGGAGCGCTTGCTGTCGCTCGGGCTGCTGGGACGGTAGTCGGCCGGCGCCGCGGCCATCACCAGCACGTCGGCCGCGGGCAGCTCGGCTCGGACGGCGGCCTCGAGGTCGCGGGTCGAATCGACCAGGCGGAGGGTGACGCCGATCGGGGCCGGCAGCGCGGTGGGTCCCGAGATCAGCACCACGTCGGCCCCGCGCTCCCAGGCCGCCTCGGCCACCCGGTAACCCATCTTGCCGCTGGAGCGGTTGCTCACCACCCGAACCGGGTCTATCGCTTCGCGAGTCGGCCCCGCCGTCACCACGACACGGCGCCCCCCCAGCCTGCCGCCCCGCAGCACCCGCGCGGCGTGGGCCAGAATGGTCTCCGGCTCGCTCATGCGTCCCGGCCGCTCCGACGGTCCCTCGGCGAGTGGACCGATCTCGGGGCCGACGATGGCGACGTTGCGGGTGCGCAGGATCTCGAGGTTGGCCTTCGTCGCCGGGTTGGCGAACATCTGGTCGTTCATCGCGGGTGCCAGCAGCAACGGCGCGGTGCGGGCGAGCAACAGAGCGGTGAGCACGTCGTCCGCCAGGCCCTGGGCCACCCGGGCGATCAGGTGCGCGGTGGCGGGTGCCACGATGATGATATCGGCCTCAGTGTCCAGCCGGACGTGCGAGAGCGCCCCGCCCGGCTCCCAGAGAGAGCTCAGGACGGGGCGCCCTGTCAGTGCCTCGAATGTCAGCGGCCGCACGAACTCCGCGGCGCCCTGGGTGAGGACCGCGTCTACCCGGGCTCCGGCGTTGACCAGGCGGCGGGCGAGGATGCAGCTCTTATAGCACGCGATCCCGCCCGACACGCCGAGGACGACGTGCCGGCCGGCCCACACCATCAGGCCTCGGAGCGACGGCGGCGGATGAGCTTGTAATTCAGGTCCCCGTCAACCAGCTCCTGCAGCGCCTTCGTGGTCAGCTTCTCCGTGGACTGCTGGAGCTGATCCTTGGGGAACTCGTTCAGATAGCGGGCAAACTTGGCCGCGACGAGCACGCCGAGATACTTGTTGCCGGCCTGCCGGGCGACTTCGTGGGGGGTGATGATTCTCATTGTCGAACTCCGGTTACCGAGTAGAATTCTTTAAATCTTCTCCGCCGCCTTGACCACATCCCGCCGCAGCTGCTCGATAAACGAGGGCAGGCCGCGTTGCCGCGAGACCAGGCGGTCATCCGCCTTCCCATCCAGAATGGCGGATACCTGCGCCACTGCCGTGTCCAGGTCTTCGTTCACGATCGCGTAGTCGTACTCGGCCACGGCGGCCAACTCGACCGAGGCGCGGGTGAGCCGCTTCCGCAGCAGATCCCGGTTCTCGGTGTTTCGGCCGGTCAGGCGCTCCTTCAGCACCGTCGCCGAAGGCGGCAGCACGAACACCTGGAGCGAATTGGAGAGGTTCTTCCGAATCTCCCGGGCACCCTCGATGTCGATATCGAGCACCGCGTGGTGTCCCTCGGCGAAGATTCGGTCGATCTCTCGCTTCAGCGTGCCGTAGAGTTGGCCACCGTACTCGGCCCACTCGAGAAACTGGTGCTGGTCCCGCTGGCGCTCGAACTCGGGGCGGGTCAGGAAGTGATAGTCCACTCCCTCTTTCTCGCCATTGCGAACCGGCCGGGTGGTGGCCGAGACCGAGTAGCCAAGGTCGTGCCGGACCTGGAGCAGCTTCCTGGCGATGGTCGTCTTCCCGCCGCCGGAGGGCGCCGAGAGCACGAGCAACAGCCGCTTCACTCGAGGTTCTCGAGCTGTTCCCGGAACTTCTCGAGCTCGCCCTTCATGGCGATCACCAGCTGCGTGATCTCGGCATCACCCGCCTTGGCGCCCATGGTATTCACCTCGCGACCCAGCTCCTGGGCCAGAAACCCGAGCTGCTTGCCCACCGGCTTGTCGGCGGTCAGCGCCTGGCGTGCCGCGGCCACGTGGGCCCCGAACCGCACCAGCTCCTCGGTGATGTCGAGCTTGTCGGCCAGGAAGGCGAGCTCCTGCGCCAGCCGCTCCTCGTTCACCGTGCGGCCGTCGAGCAGCTCGGCGACCGCGGTCCTGAGCCGGTCGCGCTCCCGGGTCAACCGCTCCGGCGCCCGCCCCGCAATGCCTTTGGCCGACTGTTTCATCAGATCGAGCCGATGCCCCAGCTCGGCCGTCAGCGCCTGGCCCTCGCGGGCCCGCATTGCCCGGCACTCGGCGACGGCTTGGGCCACCACCGGCTCCACCTCACTCCAGGCAACCTCCCCGGCCCCGTTGGCGGCGGTGCTGAGGACCTCAGGCTGCCGGGCCACCAGCTCGACCGTCACCTCGCCCCCGAGCCCGAGTAGGGACTGCATCTCCCGAAGGCGCGCGGCCACCATGCGGGCGCGGTCGAGATCCACGGTGAAGCCGGTCTCGCCATCGGCGCTCTCAGTCCAGCGAGCCTGTACCGACAGGTGCCCGCGATCGAAGTCGCGCCGCAGACGCTCGCGCAGCTCACCCTCGAAAACGGTGAGATCGTTGGGAAGCTTGGCCGACAGGTTGAAGTAGCGGTGGTTCACGGTCCGGATCTCGACCCGGAGCCGCCGTCCGGCAACCGCACCTTCCGCAGCGCCGAACCCCGTCATGCTGTACGGCAAGGCGAACCTCCAAGAGAGCCGGAACAGCCGCGGAATTTAGCCCGGAAGAGAGCCGGTTGGAAGGTCGCTGCCCTCTCGTTCCTCAACCCAAGTCGCCCCGAGCGAAGCGAGGGAAGGCGAGGGGCCTGCCAATCGAGCCCCCTAAGTCCGCCCCGCTGGCACGGCATCTGCCTGCCCGTCCGGGAGGTCTCGACCCCCTCGACCGCCGTCCCAAGGGAGATCTCCATGGCCGCCCTCTCCGCTCGTCCGCTCCTGCTGCTCCTCATCCTGGCCGTTGCCAACTCGGCCGCTGATGCGCAGACCGTTGCACCCGCCTCTACCCGAGTGGCCGCAGTGCCGGTCTCCGCCGGCTCGACCCCGGCGTGGACGCTCAAGATCAAGGGAGATATCCGCTGGCAACAGGTGACTCCATCGGGCATGCTCCTGATCTCCAGCGACGTGGCCCTCATGGGTGTCGACATCGAGCGAGGCCAGGTGGAGTGGGAGAAGCCTGAGCTGGGCGGCTTGGCGGCTGACAGCGTCCGGATGGTCGAGGGGT
>CAZASU010000019.1:14978-32133 GCA_964487785.1 uncultured Gemmatimonadaceae bacterium
GAGAAGCCTGAGCTGGGCGGCTTGGCGGCTGACAGCGTCCGGATGGTCGAGGGGTTGCGCCGGGTCTCCGAAGGCACTGAGCTCGAGGTCCTGCAAGCCGGGCCCGAGATGATCGTGGTGCACACCCTCATGGGTCTCAGGGCGATGGACGCACGGACGGGGCAGATCCGGTGGTCAGCGGTGCTGCCCATGGCCAGGGCGGGCTCGGTTGCGCGGCGGGTGCGGCTCTACCCCTCGCTCGACAAAGCCGATCGCATCTACGTCAGCTTCGACGAACGCCTGATGCCGTACCGGCTGTCGGATGGCCAGGCACTCTGGGCCAAACCGGCGACGGTGAACGGCCACATCCGAGACATCGTACAGCATCCCGCCGGAATCGTCATGCTGCCTGAGGGAGCGCCGGAGGGCCAGGGCACCGGGACCCGGGTCGTGAAGAACGGCATCGTGCAGACGGGGCTGAACGTGGCTCGGTACGAGGACGGGACGACCATCTCCTCCAAACCGCTCAAGATGCGGGGCACTGTGATGGAGGCCATGATCGCGGGTGACGCGGCGGTGCTGGCGGTTGACGCCGAGTCGAAGACCTACGTGAACGTGCTCGACGTCGGCGGGGCCACCGTGCGGCTGAAGAAGGACGTGAAGATCAAGGGGCAGCTCTCCTACGCCGAGCTCACCCCCGCCGGGCTGCTTTATGTCTCACGGCCCGACGCGGGGACGAATGCCGAGGTGAATGTCATCGACCTCACGACGGGCCAGCCCCGGTTCAAGGATGCTATCGAGAGCGGCAAGCCGATGAGCTCCAAGTATGACGCCGACCGCTACTCCCTGCATCATGCCATCGAGGGCCGGACGATGTACGTCTTTGCCAACCGCGACCGCCAGCTGTACGCGGTCGACCGGGAGAACGGGACCTACAAGGCGCTGGGTGGCGAGATCAAGCTCCAGGGCAATGAAGACCCGGTGGCGATGGAGATCCGCCCGGAAGGCATTGTGCTCATCGCGCCGCAGAACCTGGTGGTTCTCGGGCGTGACGGGCAGGTGAAGCAGCAGGTATACCACCCGGCGCCCCAGCTTCCCGGGCTGCTCCGGGCACTGCATGCGGTAAACGCCGTGCGAGCCGGGCTGCGCGGCGCCGCCGCCTCGGCCTATGGAGACGCGTTCGCACAGGCCTCACGCCGGGCCACCGACCCCGCGGCGCAGCGTCTCACCGGGGAGCTGGCCACGGCATTCACCCAGGGCGGCGCACAGCTCCAAGGTTACTCGCGCCAGTCCGCGGCCATGGCCACCAAGCGGTTCAAGGCGTCGCTCGCCGTGCCGGGATCGGTGTTCATGCTGACCAAGGCGCCAGAGGGCAAGGGCAACGTCCTGCTCCAGATCGACAAGGACAGTGCGCAGCCGCGGGCGCGGGTGGAGCTGGGCAAGGAGCGGGAGCCGGTGTACGCGGTGGACGATATCGCCGGGATGCTGTTCCTCAGGACCGCGCCCGGGACGCTGGTGGGTTATCGGCTATAGTGGTCTGGACGTTAATCACCAGTCATTGCGAGGGGCGTAGCCCCGAAGCAATCTCGTACAGGGATTGCTTCGGCCCCCTCGGGGCCTCGCAATGACTCCATGGACCGCTCGGGATGACGCGTTTTTGACAACGGCTTACGGCGCTCACCTCATCTAGTTCAAGAACTCCCAGCTCACCCCGAAGTTGCTCCCGTAGGCCGGGATCTCGAACCCGGGCACGTAAGGCAGCGAGCTGGAGGTCAGGTTCCCCCGATCCCAATAAATCGTGAACCGGTCCAGCTGGATCTGGACCAGGCTGCGCAGGAAGGTGGCGCCCTTGAGGGTGATCGGCGCTCCAAGAGAGTCACGGCCGCTGGCGCCGGTTCCCCAGGTCTCCAAGGCCAACCTGAGTTTTAGATCGAAGATCCCGCTGGGGAACTTCCGGAGAAACTTGGAGCGAATGGTGCCGGCCAGCATTGAATGAGTAGGCGGAACTCCGTCGGGTGTGACGCCCCGCGGATCGCTGTACCAACCCTCCAGAGTCATCCACTGGAGCGGAGCCAGCCGCGCCGAGGCGGTAATCCACTCGGTCCTGGGACTGAGCGCGAGTGTGGCCACTCGGGGGTACTCCGGATACGCCGGCGGAGCAAAGGCCGACGTCCTGGCGTAGGCCACCTGGAAGCCTAGCCGTGCGCGGTTCCAGCCGAGTGACGCCTGAAAGTCTCGGACGTCCTGCTCCGGATCGGCGAGGAGGGCGGGTGCCGCGACGACCTTTCCGATCCGCGCCGTGCCAGTAACCGCGAGCCCGCGCGCCAGCTCCAGGCCGGCTGAGAGGTTGGCGTAGTCGCTGCTGCGGCCGCCGAAGTGTCGCAGGTGCACCAGCTCCCCCCGGGCGCTGAAGGGCGCGATCGGGTTCCAGCCCAGGCTCGCCCGCGCGTCGAGCGGAGTCCACCGGGTGCGATGGAACGCCGATCCGGTGAGCGAGAAGCTCGGCGCCCGGTAGGTCAGGTAACCGCCGATCTGGTTGATCTGCTGCTTGAGTCCTTCGCCGGTCCAGCCGGTGCGGGCGTAAATCACATCGGCGCGAGGGCCGAAACCTTCGGTGCCGCGACCCTTGAGCGTCATCCGGATGTGCGCGTCGGTCCGCTTGGCATCGTAGCCCAGGCCGATCGTGTCCTGAAAACCGGGATCCACGGTTACGAACGGATCGCGCTTGGGCCCCGAGCGAACCAGCTGATACTGCACCCCGAATCGCTCGGAGGGGATGTAGCTGCCCTGGGCCCAGATCTGGGTGTTGGAGTAGTCGCTGCTGCTGCCGCTGGCGGTGGGCGAGCTCAGGTAGTCGCCGGCAAGGCCGAACGCGAGTCCGGAGCGGAAGCGGCGCTCCAGCGACGCCTCGTAGCGGGCGAAGTCGTTGTCGCCCCGGGCCACGCCGATCCGCGAGCGGGGTGCCAGGCGGTCGTGCCGCTTGGTGAAGAGATGCACCCGGAGCTGGCCGGGCCAGCGCTCGACCTCGATCCGGTCGAGCAGGCTGATGGAGAAGAGCGCGGGATCCACCCCGATGCTGTCCACCCCCGCAGGGACGTAAGGAATGCCGTCGAGGTAGTACTCCGCCGAGGCGGCGCCGCGCCCCTGGAAGCTCACCGGCTCCGGCCTTCCTATGTAACCGCCCCGCCAGAGAAAGACGCCGGGGACCTGGGTGAGCAGGTCGCCCACGGTGGCGGCGTGTCCCCATTCGATCGAATCGCGGGTGAAGACGATGCGGGTGAGCGGCGGGCGCGGGCCCTCGACGCCGAGCAGCGGGAGGACCGGAACCCGGACGTTTTGCTGGAGCTGTTCCTTGAGGTAACGCTCGGTGGTGCTGACGCTGTCTTGTTCGGACTCGATGGTGGTGGTGTCGTCTGCGGCGATCTGTCCAAACAGAAAAGGCGTGAATGGTAAACAGTGAACGGTGAACAGGAGAAAAAGCGTGAACAGTGAACGGTAAACGGTAAACGGGACAGCGGACCGCCGCGTGACGTGCACACCCGCACGGGTCACGCGCGCCCGTTTACTGTTCACTGTTCACCGTTCACGCTTTTTGGGTTCTACCCAGAACGAACTCAGAAAACAGCCTCACCCCAACACCGGTGGGTCCCTTCACCCGGGTTGCATCCTCGCGGTCGGAGTACGCCGTGCCGGCGATGTCGAGGTGGGCCCAGGGGAACCCGTCCACGAACTCGCGCAGAAACCAGCCGGCGGAGATGCTCCCGGCGGGACGTCCCCCACTGTTTTTCACGTCGGCGATGTCGGACTTCATCAGATCACGATAATCGTCCCACAGCGGCAAGGGCCAGACCCGCTCGTCCGCCCGGTCGCCGGCTCCCCGGATTTCCTCCACCAGTTGGTCGTCGGTCCCCATGACGCCGGACGCCGTGTGTCCCAGCGCCACGACGATGGCGCCGGTGAGTGTCGCGATGTCCACCACCGCGGCCGGATCGTAGCGCCGGGCATACGAGAGTGCGTCGGCCAGGATCAGCCGCCCCTCGGCGTCGGTATTGATGATCTCGATCGTCTTACCCAGGTGGCTGGTAACCACGTCGCCCGGCTTGACAGCGGTGCCGGAGGGCATGTTCTCGGTGCTGGGGATCAGGCCCACCACGTGCACCTTGGGCTTGAGCCGGCCCAGCATCTCGAAAGTGCCGAGCACGGCGGCGGCGCCGGACATGTCGTACTTCATGTCTTCCATGTTCTGCGCCGGCTTGATCGAGATGCCGCCGGTGTCGAAGGTGACACCCTTCCCTATCAATACGACAGGCGCGGCGTCGGATCCCTTGTATTCGATGGCGATGAAGCGCGGCTCCTCGGCGCTGCCCTGTGCTACCGACAGCAGGGCGCCCATCTTCTCTTTAATGATGGCGGCCTTGTCGAGGATGGCGATCCCGAACCCGTGGCGCTGGGCCAGCTCCCGGGCGACGTTGGCCACATAGGTGGGCGTAGCGACGTTGCCCGGCAGCACCTGGAGCCCGCGGGCAAAGGTCTGCCCCGCCCCTATTGCCTCGCCCACCTTGTGACCCTGGATCAGATCGGCGGGGCCGTCGTGTGCCAGCACGTCGAATCGCTCCATCGGCGGCTTCTTGTCCTCTCCCGGCTGCTTCATCTCGTTGTATTGCCAGGCGCCCTGGTTGAGACCTTCCGCAATCATCTGGCCGGCATCGGCGTGACCGACCTTGCCCCGGGCTTCGGCCGAGAGATGAAAGGCCGCGCGGGACACGCCCAGCGAACGCGCGCGTTTGGCGGCGACGGCGGCGGCGCGGCGGATGGCGGACCGGGCTAGCTCCTCCGGCTTCCCGAGCCCCACCAGCAGCACCCGCGGCGTGGGCCCGGGCGGATAGAGCACGGCAGTCTCGTCCTTCTTGGCCGAGAAGTCGCCCGTCGACAGCACTCGGCTGATCGAGCCGCCGGTCTGCTTATCCAAGGCCGCCAGCGATGGGGGCAGCGGCCCGCGGGGCAGCGCGAGCGCCAGGAGCGGAGTCTCATAACCCGCCGGCGCGGCAGCGACGACCGAAGTCTCGAACGGCATAGGGACGGACGGTGGCATTAGGGTAAGTCCCGATGAGGGCTTGCGCGGGTTCCAAGGTATACGGGGCGGCGTCCCGGCGCCAACGGGAGCAGAGGCGCGATTAGGCTGCGACACGGCCTCGACGCCTGCTCGGTGGAGCTGCCTCTTGGCGAAAGAAAGTGAACGGAGAGCCTCGCTGCTGGACTTCTCGTCCAGCGTTCGTCATCGTTCTAATCAGCTTGGCATGGAGCAGGCACGCCTATGCGAAGTGGCCACCCGAGTTTCATCTCGAACCAGGACTCGCCATGGATACCATGTTGTTCACCGATCGCAGTATCTGGACGATGATCCATGGGGTTGCCTTGGGTGGAAGTGCGCTGATGGGGCTATCTGCCGCCCTATTCTCCTTGCGTGCCATGCGTACGGCTGATGCTTCGGATGTCGCTGCGCAGAATCAGTCGCGTTACCTGGCATGGCTGACCGTGTTTATCGCCGCGGTACTGTGGCTGACCGTGCTGGTGGGGACCTACGTCAACTTCCCGCCATACAGGGCTACTCCCCCCGCAGGCCTCTCCGATCTCAGGCACTATCCCAGAGCCCTGATTCAAACGTACCCTGGTACCGTGTGGCTGCATGCATTCGCGATGGAAATCAAGGAACACGTCCCCTGGATCGCCGCCATGCTGGCGACCGCGGTCGCTTTCGTCGGCGTCCGTTACCGATCAACGCTACTGAGCGATGCGCAGCTTCGTAGCATGGCGACGGCGCTGTTGGCGATCTGCTTCCTATTGGTCTCCTTCGTGGCACTACTGGGTGTTTTCATCAACAAAGTTGCTCCTCTCGAGTAACCAACGAAAGGCCTTAAACATGGCCGCGAGTGAAGGCAGAGATGGAGCAGTCCCAAACGGCGCAGCTCTGGCCTCGTTCCTGGGAGCCGGCATCGGCGCGTTCGCAATGGGCGTTATGGTAATCCTCAACGAAGCCGGTCTGTTCGTCGCGCCAGCCCTGTACCCGCCGGCTGGCGGAGTATCGGGTCGCACGACATTTGCCGCAGTCATCTGGGTGATTGGGTGGGTGGTATTGCACCGCCGGTGGAAGGGCCGTCAGATCAAGTCGCGGCTGGTGCACGCCGTTACCATGCTCTTGATAGGCTTGGGCGTGTTTCTAACCTTTCCGCCCGTCTGGAAACTCCTCTGATCGAGATGTCGGCATCACCGAAGCTCTTCCGCCGAAGCCGCCGTCCTGGTATCGACGAGCGCAATGCGTGTCACGTGGCGCCTAACAAGCGCAGGCAGCCGACGGGGCGGTTTTCCCAGGAAGCCATTGGTCTGCGCCTATGCGTCCGCGCCATCTAGAGCAGCATCGCACCGAGCGAGCTCCATCTCGCGTGTGGCACCCGGGCCCGCTTTCGTGGCCCGGTCCATCCTGACGAAGAGGGCCGCTTTCAGCTGGCCGACCGGGCCACGCACTTCTACGGCAGCTTCGGGATGGAGTTGGTGGGTCAGGTCCAGGGAGCCCGTCTGAGCGTGAGGCTCACCGAGATCTACGAGGGGAGCCGTGAGACGACTGAGGAGGCATCCGTCTGAATCTTCTTGCCCCCGCTCATCAGGATGGGCTGGCCGCCGCCGCTAGTGACGGCAGCCTGTGGGAGCTCTGGTTTCCTTCCGTCCCGGAGCCTGATCAGACTGGTGGGTACATTGCCGACGCGCTCGACGATTAGCGGGCCGGCAACATGCTGCTATGGGCGGTCCGGGAGTTAGCGACGGGCGCGATCGTGGGTAGCACCCGGTACCACGACATCGTGGCCCAGGTCGTCGGGTTCCGGACGGACAACTTCAACTTCCCCTCCCAAAGAGCATCGCGGCTCTCGGCGCCCCAAAGGACGCCGCCACCTGCAAGAGAGTCAACAAAGGAGAAGATGCTTGTGTCGCGAGCTCTAGGATCCAAGGCCCATCGGCCCTTTCTCCAGCACCAGCTCGTCCATCTTGCCCTCTCACTCGGGGTTCTAGCCTTCTCGCTCGGACTGGGGATGTGGGGATACGAGCACTATGAACACCTCCCCTGGCGTGATGCTTTCCTCAATTCAGCCATGCTCCTGGGTGGGATGGGGCCGGTGAAGGTGGATCTATCAGAGTCGGGGAAGGTCTTTGCCGGTTTGTATGCGCTGTATGCCGGTCTCGTGGTGATTGCCGTTACAGGGCTACTCCTGGCACCCGGTATTCATCATCTCATGCACCGGGTGCGCTGGGAGGATCCGAAAGGCTAGAAATGATAGCGCTGTCCGATCCGCGGAGCCGCTTGACCCGCGGATGTAGCCGGCGATGATCAGTGGATGAAGAGTTACCCCATAACCTCATGCGCTGGCAGCGTCGGTGCCGGTCTGACCGGTGCTGCCCAGCCCTCCGGAGGTCCCCATGTCGACTCAACCAGCTGGTATTACCAGACCCTGCTGGTTCCATGTTGCACCGAGTCTGCTCCTCCTCGCCACCCCGCTGGTTTCCGCGGCAGCTCAAGTCGAGATCTCGGTGCAGGGCGGGATCCATGCCGCCCGACTCGACCGGCCCGAACGAACTCTCATTCAATCCGGCGAAATCGCCATCGAGGGCGCAAAGGGGGAGGCGAGCACCTTTGGCCTGCGGCTGGGCAAATGGCTATCGAACCGCTGGAGCGTAGATGGTGGCTTTGCGTTATCCAGGAATCGGAGCTGGCGGGGTTCCGTTTCCATTCCTACGGGGCTCGGTACCGCGTCGGACTTCCAGACCCAGACGATCTTCTCCAGCGCAACCCTCAGGGCCCGCATCACCGCACCGAACTCCCGCTTCGGGCTGACCGTCGGCGCGGGACCGGCCCTGATCTTTCACCGGGGGAGCGGTAACTCTCTCCTCGCGCGGAACACCGACCTGGGCGGCCTGGTGGACGTAGGTGGGAGCGTACGGTTCAGCTCCCGGCTCGCCTTCACACTCGATGTTCAGCAGTACCTGTTCAGCAGCCGCTTTGACGAGCCTTACGCCGGACAATTCCTCGGCGAGCCGATTCAGCCAGCCGGCTCTCAGTTTCGGCACGAGTTTGTTATCCTCGCGGGGGTCGCCTGGCGTGCGAACTGAGAGCCCGAGCTTCTCGACCTCTTGAAAGAAAGTGGCCCATGCGTGAGATCCTGCTGCTGCTGGTAAGCCTCACCGTCTGGGCCTCCCCGGCTGCCGGCCAAACCTCACCGCAAGGCCCAGTGGCGTCGGTGCTTTTCAGCGGCGCCGCGCGTGGTCCGTTGTCGGTTGGATGGTCCAGTGAACCGCACGACAGCGTCGTACGCGATATCCGGCCTACATATTGGAAAGAGGGAGCCGCGGTGGGTGGGCTGCTTGGCGCCCTTGGCGGCGCCCTGGTGGGCCGCGCCGTCTGCGGAATGTCAGATGAGTTCGGCAAAGACTGCACCGGCAGCACGATCCTGGGTGGCGTAGGAGGAGCGGTGTTGCTGGCCATCCCCGGCGCGCTGATCGGAGGTCAGTTTCCAAAGGGTGGCGCAACCAAATAAGATCTTCCATTAGAGACCTCATGCCGAGACTGATCGAGCAGCCCACCGTCATCCAGGCCGCGGGGAACAAGCCCAAGCGGATCGAGGAATACGCCGGCGGGTGAACTCCGAGCACACCCGTGTCAGTGTGGCCCGAATGATCTCGCCCGGCGGGTGGAAGGAGCCGGGGCAACGGCCCGAGTTCGAAGAGATTACCGTCGTGCTTCGGGGGCGCCTCCGGGTGGAGCACGAGGGTGGCGAGCTCGAGGTCATGGCAGGGCAAGCGGTGGTGACCTCGCCGGGAGAGTGGGTGCGGTACAGCACGCCCGATCCGGATGACGCTGAGTACGTCGCAGTGTGTCTCCCCGCCTTCTCGCCGGCGAACGTGCATCGTGACGCGTAGGTAAGCTTCGTTTAATGCGCTTTGAGCTCGTCGCCGCACTCTACGCGGCGGTAATGGCGCGCTCGGCTGCCGCCAGGGCTGCTGCGCGACGGGGGAATTTCCGGCCAGCTGATGGTGCGGGAGGCCAACGGCGCCGTGGGTCACCGGTCGGGAACGCGGAGCGTGCTGCGCCAGATCTAAAGAAAGATTGTCACACAAACACCCTTCGTTTGCTCCAAAGTTGAATCCCGGCCGGAAGCCCCCGACCGCAAACAATCATTGGAGGTTCGCTATGATGCGAGGCACGATACCCTTCGGATACCTGCTCACGGGCGCGCTACTGGCCGGCTGTGGCAGCAGCTCCGGGCCAGGCCAACCCACCCGTTACGAGCCACCCAACACCGAGTTCGCTGCTGGATTGGGCATGACTCCGCCGGTTACGCAGGAGCAAGCTATGTCAATCGCGGCGGCCGCCGCCGGAGGGACCGCTCTCAGCGTAGCCCAGGAGCGAGATGGCGGCATACTTCTCTTCGAGGTTCAGGTAGACACCCCTTCGGGACGCAAGGAGGTAGAGGTTCGCGCCTCGGACGGGGGCGTGGTCGAGATCGAAGCGGGCGACAATGACTGAGTTCGGACGGTAAGGTAAGGCGGTAAAGTTTGCCCTGAGCGCTGCGAAGGGGCCGAAACTCAATGGATTCGATGACACGAGCAGGCTGTAAATAAACCGCAGGTATGGCCCCCTCCCCCGCTCGCTACGCTCGGGGTCAGGGTGACATCTTTTTCTGTCCGCCTGTCCGCCTGTCCGCCCGTCCGTCTACCGCCTTAGCTGATACGCCAGCTTCACAAAAAATCCATCGTTCGTCCGCTCCAGCCGGGACCAGTTGAACTGCCGGTCGCTCTCCAGGGAGCTGCCGTAGCCCAGGAACGCCACCGTCCCCGGAGTGGGCTCGAATGAGGCGAGCAGATCGAGCCGGAAGCCGTTGAACTCCGTCGCCGGCTGGGGTAGGCCGCCAACGAACAGCGGACCGCCGGTGGAAGGATCCTGGAGCGCCGCCCGCCGCTCCGAGCGATACTCCCCGATCACCCGGAAGAAGAGTGCGCGATTGGGCTGGTACTCCAGCTTGAGACGGGGAATGGTCGAGCGGGCAAACTCGCTGCCGTCGAGCCGAAACAGGCGGAACAGCGTGCCCAGCGCCGTGACCCGGACGGTGGACGTGGGCCTGAGATCGACACTGCCGGCCAGCTGCCAGCCCGTTCCCGTGGCCCCCTCCTGAAAGATCGCGACCCGTCCCCGCCCGTACGACGCCGTGGCTCCGAGTTGCCGCCAGGTCGGCGTGGTAACCTTCACCTCCCCGGTGAAGCCGGAAAAATCATCCAGCGGCAGGTACGCGGGCCCCGCGGCACTCCCGACGGTGTAGCCCCCAAAGGTGCGGTCCTGGAAGTTCACGAAGTTCCGCTCGGCGTGGCCGTTGAGCTCCCACCCGCCCCGAAGCTGGAAGGTGGCATCGAACTGCTCGAACCCCTCGAGTCCGGGCTTGAACCCGAAACTGTCGTACAGCCAGGTCCGCTCCGGGCCGAAGAACACGGTGAGGTTCTCCAGCAGCGCGCCTCGAGCACCGTAGTGAGTGAAACGGTTGAAGGCGTGCCCGGTTACCACCCCGCTCCGGAGCCGGTTGACGAATCCTGACTGGGCGTCGAAGCCTTCGCCCTGCCCATTGAGCAGGTAGCTGAACCCCCAGGTGCGCCCGGTCCGGTCGTACTCGGCCTGCCAGATGGGAGCATTCCTGCTGCCGGCCGCGTCGCTGGTCCAGGAACGGCCATACTGGAACTGGGCGTAGTAAAGGCTCCACACGTAGCGGAAGTCGCCGGCGAGAACCCGGTTGTGGGCGCCACCCTGGTCGCGGTTGGTGAAGGTGACCCCGGCGATGGAGTTGCGGCCGAAGTCGCGGCGGAGCCGGGTGATGTTGAACCAGGCGTCATCCGCGTCGGTCTCATCCACCGCCGTGAGATGCGCTATGCCCAGCTGGCCGAACTTGCCGGTGAGCTTGGCGCCGGCCTTGGGATTCACGATGCGGCGGGTGTACACCAGGGTCTGGGGTGAGCCGAAGAGCTCGATCCCCTCGAGGAAGAAGGGCCGCTTCTCCGGAAAGAAGAGGGCGAAGCGCTCGTTCACCGTCACCTGCCCCTCGTCGCTCTCCACCTGGCTGAAGTCGGGGTTGACGGTGGCATCGAGGGCGTAACTGCTGAAGCCGAGGCGGAGGTTGAGCCCTGCGTCCGGGTTCACGTCCTCACGGGTGAAACTCCCACTCGCGACGTCGCGGCTTCCGTCGGCGGTGGCAGTCACGAACGGCTGCGCCTCGATGGTGACGCCGTGCCGCATGTCGTGCAGCCCGCCGAGCGCGCCCTCCTGCCCCAGGAAGCTGGCGTTGGCTCGGCGGACGTCGGTCCAGGTGTCGGTGTAGCCGGTGCGCTGGACCACGCGGGTGACGTTGAACCCCCAGGTTTGGGGACCGCTCCCGGGGTAGCGGAGACTCCGGAAGGGAATGCGGATCTCGATCTCGTAGCCCCGATCGGTGATCCGGCCCTTCGAGTCCCAGGTGAAGTCGGGGTTCTTGTCGATGCCGCCTGGAACGAGGCTGCTGACCTGGCCGGCCCCTTCACTGCGCACCCCGTCGGCCTGGACACCCAGCGGGTTCACGGCGAAGAAGAACGCCCGGCGGCGGTCGTGGAAGGTGTCGAGGTCGAGGACGACGTAGTCCTCGTTGTCGATGTTGTCCCGGTCGGCCGAGGTAGCGCGGATGGAGGTCGGATTGCGATCGTGGGCGATGACGCCAAAGTGGATCGCGTCCGGTGCGTACCAGACCAGGACCTCGGTCTCCTCCTCGGCGGGGCGGCCATCCACCGGCTGGTACTGCCAGAAGCCGGTGAGCCGGGTGGCCTGAGCCCAAGCCGGCTCGTCCAGCTTCCCGTCGACCTGGATCTCACTCTCCAGACGGGGAATATCGGCGGTGGGCGAGCCATTCCCCTCGACGACTGGGCCGGAGCCCTGAAGGAGCAGCAGGAGCGCGAGCACGGTCCGTTCGGTGGATGTGGAAGTGGCCGGGGAGGCCGCAGGGAAACTAATGTCAGGGAGATCTACGGGGAGGTGGCCGGAGGAGTTTCCGTTCGAGGAGCCGCCGGTGTTCCCCAGTATTGTCGCAGTGAGTGGATGATCACCGGCAAGCCCCGGAACACGCAGAAGGCCACGGCCAGCCAGGCAGTTACCTGGAGCACCGTCATCATCGTGGGTACTGCGCGGGCGAGCGTCGTCTCGGGAGGAAAGCCGCTGAAGGCCTGCGCCAGGGCGAGGCCGCAGAACGTCGTCGTCTTGGTGACCGCGTAGCCGGTGCGCATCCAGGTCGACCCCACCAGGAACCGCCCCAGTGCAGTCCGATGCTGAGCGAACGGCGCCGTTCCCTGTCCCACCCCGATGCTGCGGAATGCGTCCGTGAGTGTCGTCCGCGCGATGATGATCAAGGGAATGGCCACTGGAATCAGCCGCAGATCGGCAAAGCATACCCAGAGAACCAATTCGTACGTGCGATCGGCGGCGATATCGAGCACGCTTCCGAACAGGCTGGTCTGCCCCGTTTTCCGGGCCACCATCCCATCCACCGTGTCGAGCATGAGACCCAGAAAAAGCAGCGCGACCCCGGCCAGCCGCAGCGTCGCTGAACCGAAGTACAGGATCAGGACGCTGATCAGCAGGAGCGGGAAGCGCGAAAGCGTGATCCAGTTGGCCAGCATGGCTCGCCTCGATGGCGTTGGCGTAGTGATACGGAGATAGCCGAACCGACGTACAATGCAGGCTCATCGGTGGTGAGCGCAACGCTAATCTGAGTTACTGTCACGTACGCCTAGAAGGTACATGCGACGAACCGCTCTCCTCCTGGCTCTCGTAGCCGTCGCCGGCTGTCGAACCGGGCGCAACTACACCACCCCCGACGGGCCGAGGTACGCAGGCGCGTCGGGCCACACTAGCGCCGGTGAGCGCCCGGCCACCGATACGGTGCGGCTGGTTTCCTTCAACATCGAGTTCGCGCTGCACGTGGACAGCGCGATAGCGGTGCTGGCGTCCGATCCGGCGCGGCGCGGCGCCGACGTGCTCCTGCTCCAGGAGATGAACGAGGAGGCAACTGAGCGGATCGCTACGGCGCTCGGTCTGCGGTACGTGTACTACCCGGTGTTCTTTCATTACCGGACCAACCGGCACATGGGCAACGCGGTGCTGTCCCGCTGGTCCATCGTCGAGGACCGGAAGATTGTCCTCCCCCATGTCTCCCGTTTCGTCCGAACCCAGCGTATCGCGACGGCCGCCACGATTCGAGTGGGCGACGTACTGACTCGACTCATCTCGGCACCATGGGGGATCTGGCACCCGGGGCACGCCGTGATCAGCTGCACGCCATCCTCGCGGACGCCGAGCGCTACCCCCGGGTGGTCATCGGCGGCGACAGGGCGGTTGGACCACATCTTCCTGAAAGGTCTCTCCACTCCGGACAGCGCGGGGGCCGGTACCGTGCTCGACGTGGGTGGTGCCAGCGACCATCTCGCCGTATGGGCCGTCGGAATTCTCCGGTGAGCGGGAGGGGATGAGCGGATGAGAGCCTATGTCGTAGTGTTTCTCTTAGCGGTGACGCAAGGCTGCGAGCGCACCCCAGCGATCCTCTATCCGGATCACCCCACAGGGCTCGCCGCAGCGGCGCTCGCGGATACGACGTTCACCTGGCAGACTCGGGAGAGCGAGCACCTTCGCATTCATTTTCAGTCTGATTCGTACGCCGCCACCCACATTGAAGAGTTTGTCAAGGACGCCGAGCAGGCCCGCGCGAACGGGTTGCGGGTGCTGAGAGAGAGGCGGTTCCTACCCCGAATCGACATCTTTCACCTCAAGTCGCGTGATCAGGTGAAGCGTCTCACCGGCTACGCCGTGCGGGGTTGGACCGACCCCGAGTCGCGAACGGTGCTGCTGGTCAGGAGCAGTAGCTCGAACCAGGGTGAGCGCCATGAGGTCGCGCATGTGCTCTCTCATGGTCTCTGGGGTCACTCGCATGATTGGCAGACCACCGGATGGATGTCGGAGGGGTTGGCTACCTATGCGGGTGGGCCGTGTAGCGGCTACAGTATCGACAAGATCGTCGCGTACGCGGACCGGCAAGGGGAGCTCATTCCTCTGGACTCCCTAGCCCGGAAATTCCGCTCGTATAACGATCTGGTGGCCTACCTCCAAGCCGGAAGCTTCATAGGGTATATCCAAGGGTCGTACGGACTGTCGCCGGTCCGCGCGCTTTGGGTCCAGGGCTTCGAGCAGATCGAGACTATTCTGGGGAAAACACCGGCCGCCATCGATACCGAATGGCGTAACCATTTGAGGTCGTTGTACCCCCACCCCCAGGTAGAGTGGGCCGCCTTGAAGGAGAATGGCTGTCAATGAACCAGAGGAGAACCCGTTCGTGCTGATGCCTAGCCGGATCGTCCTGTGGACGTTTATCGCGACCGCTGTTGCGCCACGGTCTGCCCAGTCGCAGGACTACCCACCCCGGCACACCTGCCGCTTCGTGAAGATCCCCATGCGCGACGGCATCCAGCTCAACACCAGCATCTGCGAGGCACAGGGTGAGCACGAGCCGCTCCCCTTTCTCCTTACCCGCACCCCCTACGGCATCGCCGCTGACACCGCGGTGCCCAGCAGCTATCGGCTCTTGGCCGCCGACGGGTACATCTTCGTCTCCCAGGACATCCGCGGGCGCTTCGGCAGCGAGGGACAGTTCATCATGCAGCGTCCGCTGCACGACCCGGCCGATGCGAACGGCGTGGACGAGACCACCGACACCTATGACACTGTCGGGTGGCTCCTCAAAAACGTGCCGGGCAACAACGGCCGAGCCGGCGTGCTGGGCGTCTCCTATCCGGGGTTCCTGGCCACCATGGCCGGCATCAACCCGCATCCCGCGGTAAAGGCCATCTCGCCCCAGGCCCCGATGACCGACACCTGGATGGGCGACGACTTCTTCCACCAGGGCGCCTTTCGACTCTCCTACGGCTTCGAGTACGCCGGGAGCATGGAGCTGAGCAATGACCAGTCGGTGCCGCTCCCGATCGGGACATGGGACACCTACGACTGGTATCTCCATCTCGGTCCGCTCTCCAACGTCAACGCGAAGTACTTCCACGGGAAAGTGCCCACCTGGAACGCATTCGTCGCGCATCCCACCTACGACACGCTGTGGCAGAAGCGCGCGGTTCAGCCGCTGCTGAAGTCGCCCGCGGTACCCACCCTCACCGTGGGCGGCTGGTGGGATCAGGAGGACCGCTTCGGCCCGCTCGCCACGTACGAGGCGTTGGAGCGGGGCGACACCGCCAACCGGAATTTCCTGGTGATGGGGCCCTGGAATCACGGCGGGTGGCGCAACCCGTCGCGGCAGATGCCGGTGGTGGACCCGGGCACGCAAGACGGTTATCTAAAGGATGTTGAGGCCCCATGGTTCGCGTACTATCTAAAGGACAAAGGGCATCTCACCCAGCCCGAAGCACTGCTCTTCGACGCCGGGGTCATGCGCTGGCGCTCGTTCGAGACCTGGCCGCCCAGAGACGCCGCTACGCCGAAGAGTCTCTACCTCCACGCCGGCGGCAGGCTCTCGTTCGATCCGCCCACGGCGGGTGAAGCTCCGTTCGACCAGTATGTCTCCGACCCGGCGCATCCGGTGCCCTACCGCCCCCGCCCCATCGAGCAGACCTACGACCTGCGCGGCTCGCGCTGGCGCACCTGGGAGACAATCGACCAGCGGTTCGTGACCGGGCGTCCCGATGTGGTGAGCTGGGTCTCGGAGCCGCTGACCGAGGATGTGCTCGTCGCCGGCGACGTCACCGCCCGCCTGATCGCGTCCACCACCGGCCGCGACGCCGACTGGGCGGTCAAGCTGATCGACGTCTTCCCCGACAGCGTCCCCGAGGCCTGGCAGCTCGGCGGCTACCAGCTGATGGTGGCGAACGAGATCATGCGCGGGCGATATCGGAAGAGTTTCTCCAAGCCCGAACCGCTCCTGCCCAACACGCCGCTGGGCTTCACCGTGGACTTGCACCAGCAGAGCCACACATTCCGGAAGGGTCACCGCATCATGGTGCAGATCCAGAGCACCTGGTTTCCCATCTACGACCGGAATCCGCAGACCTGGGTGCCGAACGTCTTCCAGGCCAAGGCGTCGGACTTCAGGGCCCAGACCCACCGGATCTGGCACACGACCAAGCACCCTTCGCGCATCGAAGTGACCGTGGTGCATTAGGAATGGTCGCCGCTACGAGACCCTCGGCAGGCGGAGGCAGCTGGGGCCCACGCAAACCTCAGCACGTCTTCCAGAACCGGTGCGATGTTGAACCGGTCCAGGGCCAGTGCCAGCACGATCCCGACATGATCCAGACCCTGGTAGATGATGGCGCGCGCGCAGCCTCCGCGCTGCCTGATACAGGCGGCCAGGCGCACCGCGTTGGCGGGGGACACCGTCTTGTCTCGGGCACCCTGCAGCAGGAGGAGTGGCGGTTCCTTCCCCCCGACCAGTTCCAGAGGGTACGTTGCGGGCCACTGCTCTCGCGGCCCCATGAGCGTCTGCACGTCGGCGTCGGTCCAGACGGTGGCCACCGGGCCGGCGAGGCTGACGAAGCCTCGCACCGCGCCAGCAGGCACCCCGGCCTGGCGCAAGTAGTGCTCGTCCAGACCCAGCAGCGCCGAAGTGTGGGCTCCTGCGGAGTGCCCGACCACGCTATGCACGCGGACATGACACGGCTCGGCATGCACAGCGATCCTGCGTACGAGGCACTGGCCGACTCGGTGGTGCAGGGCTCGGCGGCGCTTTCCACCGCGGGCGGAGCCGAGCTCCAGCGCCTTGTGTCCCCGCACGTGGATCAGGTGCGCCGGCTGAGTGCCGTATACGAGACCAAGGTCGCTGCCATGAGGTAGTCGTTTACGACGGTGAGACGCCTATTGGGGGAACGTACATGCGCTTCGCGACCGCCATCCTGGCCGCCTGTATGACAGCACTTCTAACCCGAGCGCAGTCCCAGCAGAGCTCAGTCTTGCCGAGGGACGAGGCCGCCCGCGATCCCGAGTTTTTCGTCTTCCGGGCTCGTCTCCAGCGTGCCGTTGCCGCGCACGATACCGCCGCGGTCATGGCGGCGGTATTACCCAGAATCTTGAACA
>CAZASU010000020.1:0-30828 GCA_964487785.1 uncultured Gemmatimonadaceae bacterium
GAGATCTTCTTGCTGAGCTCGCCGCGGGCCACGGCGGTGGTCACCTCGGCAATGTTGCGGACCTGGGCCGTCAGGTTGCCGGCCATTGAGTTCACGTTGTCGGTCAGGTCCTTCCAGGTGCCGCCCACACCCTTCACCTGGGCCTGGCCGCCGAGCTTGCCTTCGGTGCCCACCTCGCGGGCGACGCGGGTGACTTCCGAGGCGAAGGAGTTGAGCTGGTCCACCATGGTGTTGATGGTGTTCTTGAGCTCCAGGATCTCGCCCTTCACGTCCACCGTGATCTTCTTGTTGAGCTCGCCACGCGCCACCGCCGTGGTCACCTCCGCGATGTTGCGGACCTGGGCCGTGAGGTTGCCGGCCATCGAGTTCACGTTGTCGGTCAGATCCTTCCAGGTGCCGCCCACACCCTTCACCTGAGCCTGACCGCCGAGCTTGCCTTCGGTGCCCACTTCGCGGGCGACACGGGTGACTTCGGAGGCGAAGGAGCTGAGCTGGTCCACCATGGTGTTGATGGTGTCCTTCAGCTCCAAAATCTCGCCTTGCACGTCCACCGTAATCTTTTTGGAGAGGTCGCCGGTGGCCACGGCCGTGGTCACGTCGGCAATGTTGCGGACCTGGGCCGTGAGGTTGCCGGCCATCGAGTTCACGTTGTCGGTCAGGTCCTTCCAGGTGCCGCCGACGCCCCGCACCTGCGCCTGGCCGCCCAGCTTGCCTTCCGTGCCGACCTCACGGGCCACGCGGGTGACCTCCGAGGCGAAGGAGTTGAGCTGGTCCACCATCGTGTTAATGGTGTTCTTCAGCTCGAGGATCTCGCCCTTCACGTCGACCGTGATCTTCTTGGAGAGGTCGCCGTTGGCCACGGCCGTCGTCACGTCGGCGATGTTGCGCACCTGGCCGGTCAGGTTGCCGGCCATGCTATTGACGCTGTCGGTGAGGTCCTTCCAGGTGCCGCCCACGCCCTTCACCTGCGCCTGGCCGCCCAGTTTGCCTTCGGTACCCACCTCGCGGGCGACGCGGGTCACCTCGGACGCGAAGGAGTTGAGCTGGTCCACCATGGTATTGATGGTATTCTTGAGCTCCAGGATCTCGCCCTTGACGTCCACGGTGATTTTCTTCGACAGGTCACCATTCGCCACGGCGGTGGTCACCTGGGCGATGTTGCGCACCTGGGCCGTCAGGTTGCCGGCCATCGAGTTCACGTTGTCGGTCAGGTCTTTCCAGGTGCCGCCCACGCCCTTTACCCGGGCCTGGCCGCCCAGCTTGCCCTCGGTGCCGACCTCGCGAGCCACACGGGTGACTTCCGAGGCAAAGGAGCTGAGCTGGTCCACCATCGAGTTCACGGTCTTGCCGATCCGGAGGAACTCACCCATCAGCGGCCGGCCCTCGATGTCGAGGGACATCGACTGCGACAGGTCCCCTTTGGCCACGGCGCCAATGACGCGGGCGACCTCGCTGGTTGGCTGGACCAGGTCGGCGATCAGGGTGTTCACCGAACTCACCGACGCAGCCCAGGACCCGGCGGCGCCATTCAGGTGTGCCCGCTGGGTGATCTTGCCTTCCTTGCCGACTGCCTTGCTCACCCGTTCGAACTCCCTGGTGGTCTCCCGGTTGAGCTCGATGATGTCGTTCAGTGCGTCCGAGATCTTGCCTGCGACGCCGGCCTGCGACATGGGCATCTTGACGGAGAAGTCGCCCTTCCGCACCGCGGTGAGCACCGCCAGCAGCTGATCGGTGTCGAGCGTGTCAGAGGAAGCGATCGTGATCCGGTTTTCGGCACGACGCTTGGATGTGCGACCATTGCGGGTCGAGCGACCAATGCCGGTCGGCCTGTCAGTCGGCATGAAAAAAACTCCCGAGGGGGCGAGCTGGGTATGGTAGGCGGATACCTACCCAGCTGAAGGAGCAGCCAGGGAGACGGCTGTGAGGCAGATCACATCGGAGCCGAAGAATCCTAGCTAGTGAGCGGCGCTTGACTTACAGCATACTTGGGCGACACTTAAACTTCAGGCTACCGTAAGTATAGGCTTCCCCCGGGAGGCCGCCAACCCGGCTCTCTCGGACTTGGATATGTCGCATGCCCCCAGATGCGCTTCGCATCCTCATACTCGAAGACGTGCCTATGGACGCCGAGCTCGTGGAATACGAGCTGGAGCGCGCCCGTATCCCGTTTGCGTCTCGCCGGGTGGACAGCCGCGAGGACTTCCTGCGGGAGCTGGAGGATTTCCGCCCCGATCTGATCCTCTCGGATTACACGCTTCCGCGATTCGATGGCATGACCGCGCTCTCCCTGGCCAGGGAGCGGGCACCGAGCATTCCGTTCCTCATCGTGACCGGCTCCGTGAACGAAGAGACCGCGGTCGGGTGCATGAAGGCCGGAGCTACCGACTATCTCCTCAAGAGCAACCTGGCCCGTATCGGGCCGGCCATCCAGGCCGCACTCGAGCGGGCCCGCGCGCACACCCAGAAGACCCAGGCGGAGTCCGCCCTGGCGGCGAGTGAGCGGCGGTTCCGTTCGCTGGTGCAGAACTCATCCGACCTGGTGATCATCCTGTCACCCGACGGCACCATTCTTTACGCCAGCGACTCGGCCGAACGCATCGTGGGCTACTCCCCGGGAGACCTCGTCGGCAATAGCCTGCTGTCGTACCTCGATAGCGGCGACGTGCGCACGGTGCGCGGCTTGCTTCAGAACGCCAACGGCAAAGCGAGTGGAACCGGACCGGTCGAATTCAGCCTGCGGCGGGCCGACGGGTCACTCGTCTGGCTCGAGGCCGTCGGGACCAACCTGCTGAATGACGCGACCATCCGCGGCATCGTGTTGAACGCGCGGGACGTGAGCGAGCGCAAACGGGCCGATCGGGCCCTTCGAGAAAGCGAGGAGCGCTACCGCGACCTGTTCGATAACGCCAGCGACCTCGTCTGCATGGCGACGCCGGATGGCTCGCTGCTGTACGTGAACCAGGCCTGGAAGGCTGGCACCGGGTACGGCAACGAGGAGATCGGCCGGATGCAGCTGCTCGATCTGGTGCACCCCGACAGCCGCCCGTACTACACCGAGGTCCTCGAGCGCGTGCTCTTGGGCGAGCGGCTCGACCATGTCGAGTTTGTCTTCGTGCCCAAAGCCGGTACTCCGATCACGGTGGAGGGCAACCTCAGCTGCACCTTCAAGGATGGGCAACCCTCCATGGTGCGTGGCATCTACCGGGATATAACCGAGCGGAAGAAAGTGGAGGAGCACATGCGCCGGGCGGAACGGATGCAGGCTGCCGGCAAGCTGGCCGGAGGCGTGGCGCACGAAGTGAACAACATGATGACCGGCGTGATCGGGTTCAGCGAGTTTCTGCTCCGAAGCCTGGAAGAGGGAGACGATCGCCGCGCCGACGTCGAAGAGATCATCAAGGCCGGCACCCGCGCCGCAGATGTGACCCGGCAGCTCCTCGCCTTCACCCGCCAGCAGTTTCTCCAGCCGCAAGTGCTCGAGGTCAACGCGGTGGTCCGTGACATGGAGAAGATGCTCCGCCAGTCACTCGGCGAGGACCACGTCCTCGAGCTCCAGCTCTCGCCTGACGCCGGCCAGCTTCGGGCCGACCGGGGACAGCTGGAGCAGGTGCTCATCAATCTGGTCTTCAACTCGCGCGACGCGACGGCCCACCATGGGCGGGTCAGTATTCAGACCGCGCCGGCCGTCTGGGACGAAGTGTATGCCCAGCGGCACGGCGGTGTGGATCTTCCGCTCGGCAGCTACGTGATGCTGGCGGTGAGCGACACCGGGTGCGGCATGGACCCGGAGGTGCAGGCCCGCATCTTCGAGCCATTCTTCACCACCAAGGCCATCGGACAGGGCACCGGCCTGGGTTTGTCGACCGTCTACGGCATCGTGAAACAGAGCGGTGGCTTCGTGTGGGTCTACAGCGAGCCGGGCGAGGGCAGCGTCTTCAAGATCTACCTGCCGGCAGCCCAGCCGCAGCAACCGGGAGAGCCGCCGCGTGAACAGCAGGTGACACCGGCGGGTGGGTCAGAGACGATCCTGGTCATCGAGGACGAGGATGTCGTGCGGAACCTGGCTTGCAGGGGGCTCAGAGATCACGGGTACTCGATCATCGAGGCCCGGAACGGCGCCCAGGCCCTCCAATACATCGAGCAGCACCCCGGAACCGTCGACCTTGTCCTCTCCGATGTGGTGATGCCCGAGATGGGGGGACGAGAGCTGGGCGAGAGCCTGGCTCGGGTCGAGCCCGGCCTGCCGGTCCTCTTCATGTCCGGCTACACTGGTGACGACGTGATGCAGCGCGGCCTGCTGGAGCCCGGCGCCCCGTTCCAGCAGAAGCCGTTCACCCCGGCGCGCCTGGCTATCAAGGTCCGGGCGATGCTGGATCAGCATTACCCCGCGCGCCCACCAGCCTGATCAAGCCTTCTGCGCCGTCGCCTCCACCCCGGCGGATCGAAATTCGAGGTGGTCTGCCCTGACGGTCATGAAGCCACGCGGGGTGGCCAGCCGCGTGAGCCGCTCACCCGCCATGTTCACCATCCGCTGGGTGACACCCGGAAAGACCGGGACGACCTGGTACCAGTCCGTGGGGTCCAGATCCAGATATCTCCGCTTGTGCTCCTGTCGCAGGCGTGCCTGCACTGGCATCCCCGCTCCTCGCCGACGTATCGGCAGGTTGAGACTGGTTGCGGCTACCGTCATGCGGACGACGACGTACAGCCAGATGTATCGGGGGAACCCTTAGGGCGACTGGAATGTAGCGACTACGGGAAGGGCGGGAAAGCCGCTGAACCTACCGCCGCTGTATCTACCGCCTCAGTACGCCGGCGGATCGCTCGCGGGGAACGATTCGATGGAGCCCTCGTCCACTCGCGCCGAGCTGGGGGAGGCTGCCTCCGGTATGGAAGGAGCACCGCTAATGGGCCGCGGCTTCTGGCGGCCCGAAAGCAGCTGCCGGAGGACGTACGGAAGGATCCCGCCATGCTGGTAGTAGAGCACTTCCTGCGGTGTGTCGATCCGGATGGTGACGCTGAAGTCAACGGTTGAACCCTCCTCCTTCCGCGCCCGCACGCGGAGGGTACGGCCCCCCGCGAATCTCGTGGCGATTGCGTCGGCAAGCCCTTCGAGGTCGAAAACCTCGCGTCCGGTGAGGCCGAGCGTCTCGGCGGACTCCCCCGGCGCAAACTGCAGCGGCAGAATTCCCATCCCCACCAGGTTCGAGCGATGGATTCGCTCGTAGCTCTCGGCGATGACCGCGCGGATCCCCTGCAGCGCCGGGCCCTTGGCCGCCCAGTCACGGCTGGACCCCGATCCATACTCCTTGCCCGCGAGCACCAGCAACGGAGTACCGTCGGCCTGGTACCGCATCGCTGCATCGTAGATCGACATCACCTCCCCGGTGGGGAGATAGGTGGTAACGCCTCCCTCGGTGTTCGGGGCCAGCCGGTTCCGGATCCGGGTGTTGGCGAACGTGCCTCGCACCAGCACCTCGTGATTGCCACGGCGGGAGCCGTAGGAGTTGAAATCGGCGAGCATCACCCCCTGCCCCGTCAGGTACCGCCCGGCCGGCGAGTCGTTCCTGATGTTGCCCGCCGGTGAGATGTGGTCGGTGGTAACGCTGTCGCCCAGCACCGCAATCACCCGCGCGCCCCGGATCTCGGCCACTGCTTTAGGGCTCTCCCTGGACATCCCCTCGAAGTAGGGCGGCCGCCGCACATAGGTGGATGTCGGTGACCACTCGAAGCGATCTCCGTCCGGCACCTCCAGCGCGCTCCACCGCTCATCGCCCGCGAATACCGCCGCGTAGCTCCGGCGGTACATGTCGGACTGGATAGCGGAAGCGAGCGTCTTCTCCACCTCGGCGGAGCTGGGCCAGATGTCGCGCAGGTAGACCGGCCCACCCTTCTTGTCGTGGCCCAGCGGCTCGTGCAGCAGGTCAATATCGATCCGTCCCGCTAGAGCAAACGCGACCACCAGGGGAGGCGACATGAGGTAATTGGCCCGCACATCCGAGTTGATCCGCCCCTCGAAGTTGCGGTTGCCCGAGAGCACCGAGCAGGCCACCAGCTTGCGGCGCTGGATGGCATCGGAGATCTCCATCGGCAGCGGCCCCGAGTTGCCAATGCAGGTGGTGCATCCATAGCCCACGATGTTGAAACCGAGATGGTCGAGATAGGGCGTGAGGCCGGCACGGTCGTAGTAGTCGGAGACCACCTTGGAGCCGGGAGCCAGCGAGGTCTTGACCCACGGCTTTCTCTCCAGGCCGCGTTCCACCGCCTTCTTGGCCAGGAGACCGGCCGCCAGCATCACCGACGGGTTGGAGGTGTTGGTGCAGCTGGTGATCGCCGCGATCACCACCGAACCATGATCCAGGACCTCGGTGGCGTCCTCCAGCATCACGGCGTGGGCGGCGGGCGACTGCGACGATCCCTCTCCCCAGACACCGACCGCCGCCGGCCCTTGAGCGGGTCCCTTGGCCCCGTCCTTCCCCGGAGGAGGACTGCCGGTTGGAAGCAGGCTGGGCAGCGCCTCCCGGAACGCACGCTTCGCATCGAAGAGCCGGATCCGGTCCTGGGGGCGGCGGGGACCCGCGATGCTGGGCTCCACGCTCGAGAGATCGAGGGTCACCGTGTCGGTGAACACCGGCTCAGGCGAGGCCGCCGAGTGAAACAGCCCCTGTTCCTTCATGTAGGCTTCGACCAGGGCAACCCGCTCCTCGGACCGGCCGGTGAACCGGAGGTACTGCAGGGTGACTTCGTCAACCGGGAAGATGGCGCAGGTGGCGCCATACTCGGGCGACATGTTGCCGATGGTGGCGCGATCGGCCAGCGCCAGACTGCTCAGGCCGGGACCGAAGAACTCCACGAACTTGCCGACCACACCCTTGCGGCGGAGCAGCTCGGTGACCGTCAGGACCAGGTCGGTGGCGGTGGCGCCCTCCGGCAGCCTGCCCTCCAGGCGGAAGCCGATGACCTCCGGTATGAGCATGGAGACGGGCTGGCCCAGCATCGCGGCTTCGGCCTCGATGCCACCCACACCCCAGCCGAGCACACCCAGCCCGTTGATCATGGGCGTGTGCGAGTCGGTGCCTACCAGCGTATCGGGATAGGCCTGGGGCAGCGAGCCGGTCGGCGCATGCGGGTTCTCGTCTGAGGTGAACACCACCCGCGCCAGGTACTCCAGGTTGACCTGATGGACGATGCCGGTGTTGGGCGGAACGACCCGGAAGTTCTCGAACGCCCGCTGTCCCCAGCGGAGAAACTGGTAGCGCTCGCGATTGCGCTGATAGTCGAGCTCCACGTTGATTGCGAAGGCCTGCGGTGTGCCGAAGGCATCCACCTGAACCGAGTGGTCTACGACGAGCTCCACCGGCTGCAGCGGATTGATCCGGCTAGGGTCGCCGCCCAGGTCCGCCATGGCGTCCCGCATTGCGGCGAGGTCCACAACCGCGGGCACTCCGGTGAAGTCCTGCAGCAGGACGCGGGCGGGGGTGAAGGCGATCTCGCGCGTCAGGCCGCTGCCGGGAGTCCAACGCGCCAGGGCCTCGATGTCCTGAGCGGTGACGATGACGCCGTCCTCGGTGCGCAGCAGGTTCTCGAGAAGGATGCGCACCGAGTACGGCAGGCGGCGAACGTCGATTCCGGCACGCGCCAGGGCGTCCAGGCGGAAGATCTCGAAGGTCCGCCCGCCGACCTTCAAGGTGGACCGGGCTCCGAATGTGTTGGTCATGACGTAAAGTAAGCGGAATTTCCGAGCGCGGCATTGAGCGGGCGGACTGTCCGTCACCGCTGCGCCGACACTGCCGCTAGGCCCGACAGTGGACAATCAAGCCGAACCGGCTTACAGTGTGTGGCGATCGGATGTTCGTGGCATCCTATCCCCCACCAATCGGTAACAGCTGTAATGCTAGAAACCCAGGACGCGCCGCCGGTTGTGGCCGGCTCGGCCAACTGTCTCATCGTTGATGACGAACCAAGTGTCCGCCGGTCCCTCACCCGCATGCTGCAGGCACAAGGGTTTAACTGCTTCGAGGCCGGCAGCGGACAGGAGGGGTTGAAGGTTCTCGACCGTATCGGCGAGACCCCGCTGATCATCTCGGATATGCGGATGCCCGACCTCGATGGCATGGGCTTCCTCGAGGCGGTGCGCCGGCGCTTTCCGGACAGCTCGGTCATCATGCTCAGCGGTATGAGCGAGACCACCACCGCGGTGGACTGCCTCCACCTGGGAGCGGCGGATTTCCTGCTGAAGCCGATTTCCCTGAGCGAGCTGCAGGCCCGGGTGGTTCGGGCCCTGGAGAAGCGTGCGCTGGTGCTGCAGAACCGATTCTACCAGGAGCACCTGGAACGTCAGGTGCAGGTGCAGGCCCAGCGGATCCAGGAGCTCTTTCTCCAAGGCATCCAGATGCTGGCCCGCGCGCTCGAGGCCAAGGACGCGTACACCCGAGGCCACTCGATCAGGGTGAGTCAGTACGCCGTGGCAACCGCCGCTGAACTCGGCTTCGAGGGTCCCGGCCTGGAAGGCATCCGGTTGGGGGGCGAGCTGCACGACATCGGAAAGATCGGCACCAGGGAGGCGGTGCTCCACAAGCCAGGCTCGCTGACCGCCGATGAGTTTCGCCAGATAACCGAGCACCCTGCCCTCGGCGAGCGGATGCTGGCTCCACTGGCGCATGAGTCCCCCGACGTGCTGCGCATCGTGCGATCGCACCACGAGCGGCTGGATGGGGCGGGCTTTCCCGATGGCTTGCGGGGAGAGAAGATTCCGATCGAGGCGCGCATCGTCGCCGTCGCTGATTCGTTCGACGCCATGACCACCATGCGTCCTTACCGTGATTCGAGACCGGCGGATGTCGCGGTCATGGAGCTGCGCCGTGTAGCCGGCACCCAACTGGATCCTCAAGCCGTGGAGGCCTTCGTCGCGGCATTCCCCCACCCCGGCGACCTGCCCCTCTCGGCCTAGTTCCCGTCCGTGGACTGGCGGAGTCCCTTGCTTCTGCTCTTCCTGCATCTGCCTTCCCCGGGCCCGTTCCGCCAGCCGTCGCTGAAAACCATGGTCGGCTAGAGCTCACGCAACATCGTGCGCATCCGGATGGCCAGCGCCTCGATCTCCTTGAGTCCGGTCAGCGTTTCGGGGTCGATCTGTGCCTCGTTGAGCAGAAGCAGTTGGGTCTCGGCGAGCAGTGCCGAGAGCGGATTCGACAGATCGTGGCGAAATCGGCTGAGCCTCTCGGAGTCGTTCATGAGGCCTGGATAAATGACGTCATAGCCCGAATTACTGGGGTATTACTGCGGAACCTACACCTGGCTGCCGTGCGAGTGAAAGATTGTACCCGCCGGGAGGTTATGCAACATAGTCCGGCCCCCGCCTCTTGACTCCGCCCTTCTCGGCCTCTATTTTAGGGAGCTTTCTTGTCCGATAGGAAACTCCCCGACCACAACGCCTTGCAGGTTTCGGCGCTCGGCGCCAACTACATACAGTCCAACCTCGCTCGATCTTGCTCTCACAACCCAACCCCCCAGCCCGACCCTTGGCCGGGCCTGTCCGCCTGGAGTCCCACCCGTGGATATCGCTGAGTTAAAGCAGAAGTCGGTCGCCGAACTGCACACGCTGGCAGAACAGCTGAACATCACCAACTACTCGGGCCTTCGGAAGCAGGATCTGATCTTCCGCATCGAGCAGTCGCTGCTCGACTCCGACACGGTGATTCGAGGCGAGGGCGTGCTGGAAATCCTGCCCGAGGGCTATGGCTTCCTCCGGAGTCAGGACTGGAATTACCTCTACGGGCCCGATGACATCTACGTCTCACCCAGCCAGATCAAGCGCTTCGATCTCCGCACCGGCGACACGGTCATGGGACAGGTCCGGCCCCCCAAGGAGGGCGAGCGGTACCTGGCCCTGCTCAAGGTCGAACAGGTCAACTTCGAGGAGCCGGAGAAGACCAAGCACCGGATCGCCTTCGACAACCTCCGGCCGCGGTATCCGGATTCCCGCATCCGCCTGGAGCGGAACAACGGCGACCTGTCCATGCGGGTGGTGGATCTCCTCTCCCCGCTCGGCAAGGGTCAGCGAGCGCTGATCGTGGCGCCCCCGAAGGCCGGCAAGACGATCCTGATGCAGAAGTTGGCCAACGCCATCAGCGAGAACCACCCGGAGATCGTCCTCATCGTGCTGCTGATCGACGAGCGGCCTGAGGAAGTCACCGACATGGAGGAAAACGTCAAGGCGGAGGTCATCTCCTCCACCTTCGACGAGCCCGCTGACCGGCACGTGCAGGTGGCGGACATGGTCATCGAGAAGTCGAAGCGGCTGGTGGAGCACGGGCGGGATGTCGTCATCCTGCTCGACTCGATTACCCGCCTGGCGCGGGCCCACAACGTCGTGGTGCCCCACTCCGGGAAGATTCTCTCCGGCGGTGTGGACGCCAATGCCCTGCAGAAGCCGAAGCGCTTCTTCGGCGCGGCCCGGAACATCGACAAGGGCGGCAGCCTCAGCATCATCGCAACGGCGCTGATCGATACCGGGAGCCGGATGGACGAGGTCATCTTCGAGGAGTTCAAGGGCACCGGCAACTCGGAGCTGGTGCTCGACCGCCGCCTGGCCGACCGCCGGATCTATCCCGCCATCGACATCCAGAGGACCTCCACCCGCAAGGAAGAGCTCCTGATGGACAAGGACGAGCTCAACCGGGTCTATCTGCTGCGCAACTTCCTCGCCGACATGCCACCGGTCGAAGCCATCGAGTTTCTGCTCGAGCGCATGAAGCGCACGAAGAACAACAAGGAGTTCTTCGCGACCATGGCTCAGTAGGGTAACCTCTTACTTTCCAGAATGATTCCGGCAACCGGGCGTATTCTGGGAGTGGACTGGGGGGAGCTCCGGATCGGCCTCGCCCTCAGCGACGAATCCCAGGTCCTCGCCACCCCGCTGGAGACCTTGCACCGCCGGGAAGGCAAGCGGTTGCCGATGCCCCGCTTCCTCCAGCTCGTCGGCCTGCACAATCCGGTTGGTCTCGTCGTCGGTCTCCCGCTTTCCCTGGAGGGCACGGAGGGAGATAGCGCAATCGCAGCCCGCGCGATGGCCGACATCGTAGCGCGCCGAACCGGACTGCCGCTGGAGTTATGGGATGAGCGCATGAGCACGGCCCGAGCCCTTGCCGCCATACGGGAACAGGGTGGCTCGACCCGCGGCCGCAAGGCCGATGTGGACTCCCTGGCCGCCGCCGTACTGCTGCAGCATTTCCTGGATGCCCGGAGGAACAGGGCGGAAAGAGCGGACGGGGCGGACAGTGCCGGGCAGAAAGAATGCTAACACGCATGAAATCGGCAGGTGCGCGGGAGTACATCACACGTTTCGCCTTTGTCGCTTTGTCCGCCCTGTCGGCCTCTTCCGCCATTACCGCCTGTGGCACCTCCACGAAGCCCGCCCGCGTGATACTGCCGGCCGGCGCCTCCTTCTCCGCGGTAACCGACAGCCTCAGGGCACACGGAGTGATCACCCACCCGGTTTCGTTCAAGCTGCTGGCACGGGTGCGGGGAGTGGACCGTTCGGTGCATGCGGGGGTCTACGAGTTCCCCGCGGGAGCATCGCCGTGGAAGGTCCTGACCATGCTGGCCCATGGGCAGAAGGCGGCCCTTCGGTTCACCGTTCCCGAAGGCCTCACCATCCCCGAGGTGGCATTGCTGGCCGGGGAGAAACTCGGCATCCCGCCTGATTCGTTCGTGGACGCCGCACGGGACAGCGGGGCCGCCACCGCGCTGTTGGGGATGCGAGTGCCGTCCTTCGAGGGGTTCCTGCGCCCGGAGACCTACCTGCTGCCCGCAGACATCAAGGCCCACGAGCTGGTCCGGGTGATGGCGGAGGGCTTCAAGGTCGAGTGGGCGCCGGCGTGGGACGCCCGCCTGGACTCGCTGAGGATGAACCGGCTCGCGCTGGTCACCTTGGCTTCGATTGTCGAGGGCGAAGCCAGGGCCGACGAAGAACGGGAGACGATTGCCGGGGTCTACCACAACCGCCTGCGGATCGGGATGCCGCTGCAGGCCGATCCGACGGTGATGTACGCCATCATTCTGAAGCGAGGGAAGCGGAAGCCCCGCCTCTTCCTGAAAGACTACCAGATCGCCTCGCCCTACAACACCTATCTCAATCGTGGTCTGCCCCCCGCACCGGTGAACTCACCCGGCCGTCGGAGCATCGAGGCGGCCCTCTACCCCGCCGACGTGCGCTATCTGTACTTTGTCGCTGGGGCAAACGGGCGTCACGTCTTCTCCCGGACCTACAACGAGCACCTGCGCGCCATTCGGAAGATCAGGAACGCGGGGCGGCTGGGCGGCGGGGCAGCGGGGCCGTAAACGACACTTGTCTGCTCGAAGCACGTGCTCTCACTGCCCTGCTGCCCTGCTGCCCAGCTGCCCCGCGTACCGTCTCGCCGCCGCCGCCACATCGTCAGCTCCCAGTATTCCCGACACCACAGCGACTCCTAGCCCGCCTGCCTGGAGGATCAGCGGAACGTCCTCCGGAGTCACCCCGCCGATGGCGAGGACGGGCTTGCCGCCGGCCAGCTGGAGTAGCCGGCTGAACCCATCGGCACCCAGTCCGGTGCCGGCGTCCTCCTTGGTCGGCGTCGCTCGCCAGGGCCCAACGCCCCAGTAGTCGGCTCCGCCAGCCAGGGCAGCCTCGGTCTCGTTGCCTACCGACGCGCCCACCACAAATCCGGGCGGTGCGATCCGGCGAGCGAGGTCGATCGGCATGTCGTCAGGACCGAGATGGGCACCGGCGGCACCGGCGGCAATGGCGACGTCCGGCCGGTCGTTGACGAGGACAGGTATGCGCAGCACCTGCACCAGCTGTCGGACCAGGTGGGCGAGCTCGCGCGCTGTGGCCTGCTTGAGCCGCAGCTGCACCGAGGTCGCCCCGCCCCGCTCCGCTGCTTGCGCCAGGGAGACGAGGTCTCGTCCGCGGACCATGCGGTCGTCGGTGACGAGCATGAGGCGCACGAGTTGCGCTACATTATCTCCCATGCCGCCCTCAGTCCGACTTCAGGGAATCCGGGGAGCCACCACCGTGGCCCGCAATGATTCGGAGGAGATTCTTGCCGCCACGGACGAGCTGCTGCGCACCCTGATCGAGGCCAACGAGCTGCAGCCGGACGACATCGTCAGCGGCCTGTTCACCGTGACGAACGATCTGGACGCTGCCTTCCCCGCGCGGGCAGCCGAGGAGTTCGGCTGGAACATCGTGGCGTTGCTTCACGCCACCGAGATCCCGGTGCCGGGATCGCTTCCGAAGTGCATTCGCCTCCTGGTGCACGCGTACACCGCCCGCAGCAGGGCGGAAATCAAGCACTGCTACCTTCGCGGAGCCACCGTGCTACGCCCCGACCGGGCGTGACCGGGCCCAGGGTTACCCCGCGCGGCGCCGAGCGCTGGGTACGGGGCCATCCCTGGATCTACCGCAGCGAGGTGATCGACGGGCCGGCCGCACCAGGCGTGGTGCCGGTGCATGATCGGCGCGGGCGCTTCATCGGCCAGGCGCTCTACTCTCCCAAATCCGAAATCCGGCTCCGCCTGCTGGAGCGCACCGACCGAGCCATCGATGACCGCTGGTGGGTCGAGCACCTCGTTGCATGCGTCGCCCGCCGAGAGGGAATCGACGCCACCGCCTATCGCATCGTACATGGCGAGGGTGATGGTATTCCGTCGCTGGTGGTGGATCGCTACGATCGCTGGCTCGTGGTCCAGATCCTGTCCGCAGGGCTCGAGACCATGCGGGAGTCGATCGTGGCCGCCCTGGCCGGGGTGCTCCAGCCGGAAGGCATTCTGCTCCGCAACGATGCCCCGGCTCGGCGGCGTGAAGCACTCCCACCGGAGCCGGTCCAGGTGTATGGCACCGTGCCCCGGGAGATCCAGGTGCGGGAGGGTACAGCGCTGTACCTGGCAGCGCCCTGGGATGGCCAGAAAACCGGCGCCTTCCTCGATCAGCGACCCAATCGCCTGCTCGCCGGCCGGCTCATGCCCGAAGGCGGGCGAGCCCTCGACTGCTTTTCGTATCACGGCTCCTTCGCCATGCACCTGGCCCAACGGGCCGGAAGTGTGCTGGCGCTGGATGTCAGCCAGGAAGCGCTCGATCGCGGCGCCGCGAACGCCGCTCTCAACGGCCTCAGCAACATCGACTGGCGCAAGGCCGATGTGTTCGAGACGTTGCGCCAGCTCGAGCGTGCCCGGGAGCGATTCGACTTCATCGTCCTCGACCCGCCCGCGTTCGCCAAGTCCCGCGCCACGGTTCCCGCCGCTCTCCGGGGCTACCGGGAGATCAATCTCCGGGCGATGCGGATCCTCGCGCCGGGTGGAACCCTGCTGACGGCGTCCTGCTCCTTTCACGTGCAGCTACCGCAGTTTCTCGGCATGCTCGCGGAGGCGGCGGGGGACAGCGGGCGCCGCATCACGCTGCGGCAGTTGCTCGGTCAAGGAGAGGATCATCCCGAAGTGCTCACCATTCCGGAGACGGGGTATCTCAAAGGGGCGGTGGTGAAGGCGGTCTTAGAGGATCGTTGACTCTCCAGACCACGGCGGCCAACTTGCACCCATGCCCAGCGTAGGAGACCTGCGGGACAAGTCGATAGGGGTACGCCGGGTTCTGGGCGGCATCCTCGTCGCCAATATCGTGGTCGTCATCGTGAAGTTCTGGGTCGGGCTGGACACCAACTCGCTGGCCGTGTACGGTGACGCCCTCCAGTCTTCCATGGACGCGGTGAACAATATCTTTGGCCTGGCCGTGGTGCGGCTGGCCTCCAAGGCGCCCGACGAGGAACATCCCTATGGACATTCCAAGTTCGAGACCCTGGGTGCACTGCTGATCGCCCTGCTGTTGGCCCTCTCGATCTTCGAGCTGGTTCGAGGAGCCATCGCGCGCCTGGTCATGGGTGCGCCGCCCCTGAACGTCACGGGCGTCGCTCTCGCGCTCCTGGTATTCACCCTGGCGCTGAACGTGGGCGTGGTGTGGTTCGAGACCCGCGCCGGACGCCGCCTTCAGAGCGATCTTCTCCTCGCCGACGCGCTGCATACCCGCACCGACGTCTTCATCACTCTGGGCGTGCTCACGGGCTTGGCTCTCGCCGGGGCGGGGTTAGCCTGGGCCGATCCGGTGCTCGCGCTGATTGTGGCGGTGCTGGTGGGACGGGCAGGGTATCTGATCCTGCGTCGCTCCATCCCGAGCCTGGTGGACGAGCGGGCCTTCGATCAGGCCACTATCCAACGAGAGGCCGAAGGGGTAAGGGGAGTCGCGTCGGCGTACGCCATCCGATCGCGACTGGCCGGCGATCGGCGCTTCGCCGAGCTGACCATCGCCGTGGACGGTCAGTCCAATGTGGCCAGCGCCCATCGCATCGCGGACCAGGTCGAGCATCGCCTGCGCGACAGCCTTCAGCTCGACGAAGTGACGGTGCACGTCGAGCCATGCTGAGCGCCACCGAGGTCCGTCCCGTCCACCGGCGCCGCCGCTCGGCCTACTCGGACAAGCAGCACTATCAGGAGTACATCCTGCAGCGGATCGAAGGCTACAAGAACTCGATCGGACGGGACGAATTGCTTCGGCTGGGTGACGAAGCGGCGTCGGAGCTGCAAGCGACCTCCGAAGGCCAGTTCGTGCTGACCGAGGTCCTGATGCTCGAATCGGTGGACCGCCTCATCATGAAGCGGCTCTCACTGCGACCCTACCGCCGGTGGCGGCAGCAGTTTATCAAATTGCGCGCCGCCCAGCGGATGCTGACCCATTGGGGGCTCGAACCCCACTGTCCCCTGGCGCCGGTGCTTCCTCGACTCGAGCCGGAAGACACCGCCCTTGTGGTCGGCACCGAGGCGGCACCGACCACGTACCTTCTTGCCGCGCACGACGCCGCCGTGACCTTCATCGCCGGAGACCTGGGTTGCGTCGAGCGGGTGGAATCCCGCATGGCGGCCGAGGCGCTGGCCAGCCTCTTCGAGAGCTATGTCACCCAGCTGGACCAGGCTCTACCGGAATTCCTGAGCTTCGTATCAGGTGTGGACATCGTGGTGCTCGACCCGGGCGTACTGCTCGATCTGTCGGCCGCAGACCGGGTCGAGCTGCTCGAGGACCTTCAGGCGCGAAGCCGGCCGGGAGGAATCCATGTGCTGCTCCCGACCTGCAAGGCAATCTCGCGCGACGCGCTTCGCACGATGTATCCAGGATGGGCGCAGGAGGAAGATCCCAAGCGGCGCCGCCGGCCCGGGGAAAGCCGCCGCCAGGATGGCTTGATCCTCTGCAAACCCGCGTGTCCACCCGACACGGCCTGACGCTCGATCTCCCGAGTCCAAGCGACACGCGCCGCCGATCCATCCCCGCAACCAGTTGTCAACATGTGAGTTGTGCCACTGTCGTCGGCGGCACGAACGGTGCACCTCTCACGGGGGAGCAAGTTATTTCCCCAGAGTGTGAGGAGCATCCCGTGACCAGTCTTCCGTTGGCTGTCCCATCGGCGCCTCTCGGCATCGTGATCAAGAGCGGAGCTCCCGCGCCCAAGCCGGTGCGGTTCTGGGCCTATCTGTGGGCCACCGACGACGAAGACACCATGGAGCAGCACTGGCACCAGCGGGTTCCGGCCGAGCACGCTGCGTAGTAGTCCCGCACAGCGTGCGGGCGGCGGGCCGAACGCCCCCGGACTTCGGTCCGGGGGTGTTTGTATTTTCTGAATAGAGCGTCATCACGAGCAGAGCTGGGAAAGACAACCGTCAGAAGTAAGACCTTGCACCACACCAATTTCCCGTCTAAACTCGAATGAGCTCACTACTTCCCCAACCGGTTGCTCATGCCGACCCTGACCCTGAACGGCAAATCCGTTTCCTTCCAGCCTGGGGAGACGATCCTCGAGGCCGCCCGTGCGGCCGAGGTCGACATCCCGACGCTGTGCTGGTACCCGAAGCTGCCGATAGTGGGCAACTGCCGGATCTGCCTGGTTTCGGTCAAGGGTCAGACCAAGCTGATCCCTGCCTGCGCCACCCCGGCCACCGACGGCATGGTGGTGGATGTCCGGTCGACGGCGGCGGCGGAGAATCGGCGGAGCGTGTTGGACTTCCTGCTGGAGCGCTATCCAGGCGAGCACCTGGCCCACCGAGCCGCCTCCAACGGCAATGGCGGCAATGGATCCGGAGGCGAGGTCGCCGAAGGCCATGGCGGACGGGCGCAGCCCCGGAACGAGTTCGAGCGCTACGTCGTCCAGTACGATGTGCCGGTCCGCACCCATCACGATCTGCCGCTCCGCACCGGTGACGAGCGGCCCGGTGACGTGATGATCCAGCACGATATGACCACTTGCATCCTGTGCACGCGATGTGTCCGGGCGTGCGAGGACATTCAGGAAGTCGGCGTGCTCGACGTCGGCCAGCGGGGCGAGCACGCCCAAATCATCGTTGGAGGTGACGGTGACCCCGACCACGCGGGGTGCACCTGGTGCGGCGAATGCGTTCGTGTCTGTCCCACTGGCGCGATCTTCGAGTTCATTCCCAGGCAGCGGTTCGGTGCCGAGGCGCTCCGCACTCCGGATAAGGTGGCGCGCTCGGTATGTCCCTACTGCGCGGTGGGATGTCAGCTCGACCTTCACGTCAAAGACGATACCCTGATGCGGGTGACGTCGCCCTGGATCGAGGAGGATACCCCCAACCAGGGCTCCACCTGCGTCAAAGGCCGGTTCGGGTACGACTTCGTCCAGCACCGGGACCGGCTGACCGCACCGCTCATCCGCAAGGGGTGGATGTGTCAGGACGGGCAGTGGACCTGGACCGGCGAATGGCCCCGGCACCGGGAAGGCCCCTGGCTCACCATCGAAGAGATGGGCGGCAAGAAGAAACCGCGGCCGCCGCTGCGGCAGATCGGAAAGCCGCCGCTGACCGGTCTGCCCCAGCTGGGCGAGGACGATGTGCGGGATCGGGTGGCGACTCCAGCGGGATGGTATAGCGCATTTCGTGAGGCCACCTGGGACGAAGCGCTGAGCCTGGCCGCCCAGCAGATCCTTCGAATCAGGACCGAGCACGGCCCCAAGGCGTTGGGCGCGCTGTCATCGGCCAAGTGCACCAACGAAGACAACTACGCGTTCATGCGGATGATCCGCGGCGGTTTCGGAACCAACAGCGTGGACCACTGCACCCGCCTCTGCCACTCGACCTCGGTGTCGGCCATGAACCGTGCGCTCAACACCGCGGCGGCGTCAGGCTCGATGCGAGAGATCGAGGAGGCGTGTGACGTCATCTTCATCGCCGGAGCCAACACCACCGAATCCCACCCGGTGTTCGGCGCGCTGATCAAGCGAGCTGTGGCTCGTGGCGCAAGGCTCATCGTAGCCGATGTCAGAACGGTCGAGCTCGCTGAGCTGGCGGATATCCACCTCCAGATGACGCCGGGCTCCGACGTGGCGCTGTTCAACAGCATGCTGCGCCACATCATCGATGCCGGGCTTACCGATCCGACGTTCATCAGCGAGCGCACCCGCGAGTTCGAGAAGGTGAAAGCGGCGGTTGCACCGTACACCCTGGAGATGGGCCAGAAGATCACCGGCATTCCGGCCAACCTCATCCGCCAGGCCGCGGAGATGTACGCCCGAGGGCCCCGGACCTCGACGCTCTGGGCCATGGGCCTGACGCAGCACGCCACCGGTACCGATATCGTTGCCAGCCTGCTCAACCTGTTGCTTGCCTGCGGGATGATCGGGAAGTGGGGCGCGCAAATGATGCCGATCCGGGGACAGAACAACGTGCAGGGCGCCAGCGACGTGGGTGCGATTCCCTTCGCCTACACTGACTATCGGCCGGTCACCGATCCGGCCAACCGCGCCGAATACGCCAAGGCGTGGGGGGTGCCCGCCGAGTCGCTCTCCCTCGAGCACGGAATGATGGTGACTGAGATGACGCGGGACGACAGCCCGATTCGCGGGCTCTACGTCATGGGCGAAAACCCGGTCATCTCGGATCCCAACATCGCGCATGCCGAGGAGTGGGTCCGGGGACTCGAGTTCCTCGCGGTACAGGATCTCTTCCTCACCGAGACCGCTCGCTGGGCGGACGTCGTGCTTCCCGGCTCATCCTTCGCGGAGAAGTCCGGCACCTACGCCAACACCGAACGACGGATTCAGCTGGCCGAAGCGGCGCTGGATCCGCCGGGCAACGCCCGCCGCGATCTGGACATCCTGATCGAGCTCAGCAACCGCCTGGGCCTCAAGACGACCTGGTCGGGACCTGAGGACGTGATGCGGGAGATTGCCTCGGTGACACCGTCCTGGCGCGGGGTAACGTACGCCGGGCTCAAAGGCACCGGATTGCAGTACCCGGTATTGACGCCGGAGTCCAAGGGCACCGCGTTCCTGTTCAACGAATCGTTCCCCACCGCCGATGGCCGTGCCATCTTCGTTCCAGTCGAGTACGTGGCCCCCGAAGAGCTCCCGGATTCGGAGTATCCATTCATCATGAACACCGGCCGGCAGATGTACCACTGGCATACCGGCACCATGACGCGGCGTTCGACCGGCCTCGATTCACGCGAGCCGGTCCCGGTGGTGGACATCAACCCCCGGGATGCGTTGGAGCTCGGCGTCTGCGAGGGAGACACCGTGCGGGTCAGCTCCCGGCGAGGATCGATGCTTATCGGTGCCCGGCTCTCCGAGCGCCAGGCCCGGGGTCAGATCTTCATTCCCTTCCACTTTCGGGAAGCCGCGGCCAACCTGCTCACCAACCCGCGACTCGACCCGTACGCCAAGATCGCGGAGTTCAAGATCAGCGCGGTACGGGTGGAGGCGGTGACCCCCGTTTTTGCGGATTGACGTAGGGGCGCACGCAGTGCGCCCCTACGTATATTCCCCCCGTCCTAACTCCGAGCCCTCATGCGCGCGCTGGTCAAGGAATCGCGAGCTCCCGGTATTGTTCTGCGCGAGGTGCCGGTCCCCACGGCAGGTCCCAGCGAGGCGTTGATCCGGGTTCATCACGCCGGCGTCTGCGGGACCGACCTGCACATCTGGGAATGGGACAGCTGGGCAAGCGGCCGGCTCAAGCCCCCCGTCATCGTGGGGCACGAGTTCGCCGGAGAGATCACTGAGCTGGGCCGGGATGCCGCCGCGGCCGGCCTGCTCGCCGTGGGTGACCTGGTCACCGCCGAAGGACACGTCGTTTGTGGGCACTGCCTCCAGTGCCGGCTGGGCGCCGCTCACCTCTGCCGCCGGACTCAGATCATCGGCGTCGATCGGGATGGCGCCTTCGCCGATTACATCGCCATGCCCGTCTCCAATGTCATGAAGCTCGATGGCATCGCTACCGAGATCGGCGCCATCATGGATCCGATGGGCAACGCGGTGCACACCGTGCTCGAGGCCGAGGTGCCGGGGAGTACCGTACTGGTGCTCGGCTGTGGGCCCATCGGCTGCTTTGCCGTCGGGGTGGCGCGGGCAGCAGGAGCATCGCTGGTCATCGCCAGCGATTACAACACCAAGCGACTCGACCTGGCCCGGGCCATGGGCGCCCAGGTGACGCTCAATCCCGGCACCGATGACGTGGTGGCCCGCGTCCGCGAGCTCACCGCGGGCGACGGCGTCGATCTGGTGTGTGAGATGAGTGGGCACCCCAGCGGCCACGCCCAGGCACTGGCTGCGGCGCGCATGGGTGGGAGGATCAACCTCCTCGGCACCCCCAATCGCACCACCGAGGTGGACTTCGCCCGGGACGTGATCTTCAAGGGCCTCACCCTCTATGGAGTCACCGGTCGGAAGATGTACGCGACCTGGCACCAGATGCAGCGCTTCCTCCGGGCGGGACAGCTCGACCCCCGGCCGGTCATCACCCATCGCTTCCCGCTGGACCGAATCGCCGAGGCGATTCAGGTCATCAAGGATGGCCAGGCGGGCAAGGTGATCCTGGAGGTGTGTCCGTGAGCAATCCGCTGGAGCAACGGATCGCTCCCGAGCTGGAGCAGTTCATCCGTGACGGTACCTACAAGCGGCTCAACTTCCTGGAAAGTCCCCAGGCGGCGCGGGTGCAGATGGAGGGCCGGGGCGAGGTCATCATTCTTTCCTCCAACAACTACCTCGGGCTCGCCAATGAGCCTAGCGTGGTTGCCGCCGGGAAGGCGGGGCTCGACCGGTTCGGCGCGGGCACCGCGTCGGTCCGGTTCATCTGCGGCACCTTCACGATCCATCGGGCCCTCGAGGCTGCCTGTGCCCGGCTGGTCGGCACCCCGGCGTCGCTCAGCTTCGGGAGCGCATGGAACGCCAACGAGGCGGTGCCCGGCACGCTGCTCACCGAGAACGACCTCATTATCAGTGACCAGTTGAACCACGCTTCGATCATCGACGGCATCCGGCTGGCCAAGGCCATCACCAGGTGCCAGACCGCGGTTTACCGGCACGGTGATCTCACCGACCTCGATGCCAGGCTCGCCGCCGCCCGCGATCGCCGGGTCAGGATGGTGGTCACTGACGGCGTCTTCTCTATGGAAGGAGCGATCGCTAGGCTTCCCGAGCTGATCGAGCTCTGCCGCAAGTACGAGGCGGTGTTGGTCGTGGACGACTCGCACGCGACCGGGGTGCTGGGCAGGAATGGTCGGGGAACCGCGGAGCACTTCGGGGTAGTGGGCGAGGTAGACATCATCACCTCGACACTGGGCAAGGCGCTCGGAGGCGCTGCCGGTGGGTTCGTGGCGGCATCGGCTGCAGTGTGCGACTACCTGACCCAACGGGCTCGGCCTCAGCTCTTCAGCAACGCACTGCCGCCTACCGTGGCGGCCAGCTCACTGGCCAGCATCGAGTACCTCGAGGCCCATCCCGAGCGCGTGGCCCGGCTCGGTGACAACGCGCGCTATTTTCGCGACCAGTTGCTCGGCCTCGGCTTCCACCCACTTCCGGGCGAGACCCCAATCATCCCCGTCATACTGGGCGAGACCGCGGCCGCCATCCGGATGAGCGACCTCCTCCTCGCCGAAGGCGTGTTCGTCACCGGCTTCGGCTATCCTGTTGTCCCTCAGGGTCAGGCGCGGGTTCGGTGCCAGATCTCGGCGACGCATACCCGGGATGATCTCGACCAGGCACTCGCTGCCTTCCAGAAGATTGGCCGCCAGCTCCACCTGATCTGAATTCCCACCCACCTCAGAACGGGCCCGGTCCTTGCACTTCCACCCAACCCGACGGGCATAGGGGAGTCGGCTCGGATGCGGTAAGTCCTTGTCGGTCCGAAGTGTAACAGGGGCATCCCGCCCCGGATTCCACTCCCTTCACGCCCGATCCAGCATGAGTTCCCGCATTTTGACGTACCGTGCGAGGTAGTGCCCGGTAAGCACCAGGAGAGCCCTGGTGCAGACACCCTACGGAGGCAGTCTGATGCGTAAGGTCACCCGAAGCATTCCGGTCGTGCTGGCCCTTTGCCTTGGGGCGGCTAACCTCTCGGCTCAGCAGCCGGGCAACGGCACTTTCCAGTGGTACGTCGGCGGTCATGGCGGCATCCTGAATTTCGAGACCTCGGCTCAAGGCCGATCCACAGTTCCCCTCGGTGGCGCCCACCTGCTGGTCACTGCCCGGCGTACCGGCCTGCTGCTCTCGATCGAACAGGGGTTCGGATCGAACGAGCTGGGCGTCTATACTGTGCAAGCGATCGACAGTACCGGCGGTCTCGTAAGCCAGAACGGTGTCGCGTCGACATTCGACTACATTCGGAAATATTCCGCGATGCTGATGGCGTTCCCCATCAGGGGACCCGCGTCTCCGTACTTCGGGATTGGCGTGGGCGTCATCCACACCGGCGGTCACACCCCGGATGACGGCTTTGCCAAGGAGATGGGCAGCTCGGGGTTCGGTTCTCTGATCGGAGGTTTGAACTTCCGGGTGAGCCGCTTCAGCGCCTTCGGCCAGTATCAGATCACCACCGGAGCTGGCGTACGCCGGGCTTCCGAGACATTTGCTAACGGTGCACAGAACGTGGCCTTCGGGAATCTGCTCAGCGGACCGACCCACACGTTCTCGGCTGGTCTCAGATTCAATCTCGGCAACGCCCGGGAGCGAGCGAGCGGCGGCGGTTACTGATCAGGCGGGCTGATCCATCAACGGGCGGGGGATCTTGGTGATCCCCCGCCCGTTTCTTTACGCGAAGTCCAGGGTGACCCGGCGTGGTGAAAACGCAAAGGCCAGTCCGCCGCCTTGGTTATTCCGATTCTGGGCGTGGCGGCAATCGCGATCTCTTCCAGCGAACCCGGCCGCCGTACCAGGACCCCACTGCCGGGCATCCTGCCGCCGTCCAGATTGCGAGTGATTGCCAGAGCCTGGCTCAGCTTGCCCGGCCCGGAGCAGAGTTCGCGATCCACCACACCGCCCCGGCGCTGACGCATGATGTCGAGCCCGGCAAGGGGCTCCAGCGCGCGAAGCAGGACAGCGCTGGCCAATCCGGCCCGCTGACACACCAGGTTGGCACACCAGTGCATGCCGTACGATAGGTAGACGTACCACGAGCCCGGCGGGCCGAACAGTGCCCCGTTGCGGGCGTTGCGCCGGTGCAGGTAGCCGTGTGACGCCGGGTCGTCGTAGCCGAGATAGGCCTCGGTCTCCACGATCCTGCCCTCGGTGAGCTCTCCTCCGACCGATGACACTACCACCATCCCAAGCAGTTCGGCGGCCACCATCTCGGCGGGGCGCCTGAAAAAAGCGACGGGCAGCGTGGCTGCCCGTCTCACTTGAGTCATTCCGGTTTCTTCCGGGGGCGCGGCCGCGGTCGTTTGGGAGGCGGCGGGGCAGCGCTCTCCTCCGCTTTGCCGGGAGTGGATTGGGCCGGGGCCGCCGTAGTTCGCTTCCGGCGAGGCGCGGCGCGGCGCTTCTCCTTGGGCACGGTCTCGGCAGCGGTCTCGACCGGCTCCACATCGGCGGGGGTGGCCGACCGCTCCGGCTCCAAAAACGGGTCGATACTCACCATCCCCACACGAGGAATGTCCGCCGCACGCATTGGGCCTCGAGAGCCGCGCCGGAAGCGAAGCCCGAGCCGTTGCCCGTTCTCCCGGGCCCCCGAGGAGACAGGCTCCGAAGCCGCGGGTTCGCCACCCGGCGCCGCTTCCTGGGGTTCCTCCCGAGGAGCGACGGGGAGCGCGGGACGCGCCGACGAGCGCTGGAGCGCAATCTCGTAGTCGTCGTCGCCTACCTTCCGCACATCAGCGACCTCGGCATCATTGGCCTGGCGCAGCAGCCGCTGGAAGCGCGCGGCGTCGAGGAGGGGGTCCTCCCGGCCATTCATGGCAACCATGCGAAGGCGGAGCGCCTCCTGTCCTACTGGGGAGCGGAACTCCGACAGGGCCTGGGCCATGAGCTGGAAAGCGCGGGCCAGGGTCAGGGCGCCATCGGTGCGCTCCTCCCGCACGGGGCGCTGCGCCGCCTCTTCCCGGGGGCCGGCCGGGGTCCGTGCCCGGGTGCCCCCACCCTCGCGGGCACCAGTGCGCTCCCGCCCACCGCGGCCCCGCCGTCCACGTCCGCGTCGCGCCCCCTCCTCCCGACTCCTCGCCCCACTCGGGGCAGGCTCTTCGCGGCCCGCCTCGGCGGGAGGCCGTGACCGCGCAGCCGCCGCCGGAGCGGCGAGAGCGGCAACCGGCGGTGCCACCGAGCCGGGACCTACCTCATACTGACCGTTATCCAGCTTGGTCAGCTGGACGATTCCCTTCTGCCCGGCTTCGATCACGAACTTGCTGAAACGGTTGAAGCCGGCATTCCGCTCGTCGAAGTTGGAATCGATTTGCTGCATGACCTGCTTGAGCCGGTCGGAGCGCATGACGTCGCCGTTGCGGGCCATCTGCGCCACCGCTTCGGCGGCGAGCTCCCACGGGTCGCGCTGGGTCGACGGAGTGTCTACTTCTTTCGTCAGGCCGGCGAGATCGTTGTAGGAGTAGTACTCGTCGCAGTTCTGGATCAGCAGATCGCTGGCCGATTCCCGGATGCCGACCCCGATCACGTACTTGCCGTACTCCTTCAGCTTGATCACCATGGTCGAGAAGTCGCTGTCGCCGGATAGGAGAATGAACATTCCGATCTCGGGCCGGGTGAACACCAACTCGATGGCATCGATGGCCAGCCGGATGTCGGTCGCATTCTTCTTGCTCGAGCCGAAGGCCGGCGCGAAGATGAGGTCGATGGACGATTCCGACAGTGGTACGATGTACTGGGGGTAGCGGCGCCAGTCGGCATAGGCTCGCTGGACGGCAACCTTGCCTTTGATGATGTCGCTGTTGAGGAGAGTGCGAAGCTCCTTGGTCAGGTCCTTCTGGATGCCAAGGGTGACGTTGTCGAAGTCGATCAGAAGGGCAGCGTGCGGGGCGTGTACTGGGGGCTGGCTGAGATGCCGGCCCGGCCGAATAAGCGGTCGATTCACGTAGCGCTCGGTTCCGGGTCCGCCACCTCCGCGCGCCCCCTCGTCGCGCCTGGCCGGACCCGGTGATCGGCAGGGCGTCGAGGAAGCCCACGAGGTCGACAGACCGTTTGTGGGGGGCCCGCTCTCTACCCCGCGGTTCTGTTCCGCCACGGAGCTCTATGGGAGCGAACCAGGGTCGTGCCAGCCACCACCACGGTTGCCGAGGAAAAACGTCTACCGGGAGTGCGCCTCGCCGGCCGGGTCGCCGACGCGCGCCGTGCTCACCGTGAGACCGGTCGGCCTGGCTGCGGGCCCGACGGACGGCATCTACAGGTGGCGGCTAGCGCGGCAAAATCTATCCCGACTGCCCGGGCGTTGGAAGGGCGACGTCAGAATCCGGTATCACCCGAACTGGGGCTCCCCGGCGACCGGGAGATCGAGGACGAAGTAGAAGCGGGTTCCGTACCCGGGGGAGGTGTCCACCTGCATTACGGAGCCCATCGCCTCAACCAGCTTCCGACAGATGGAAAGCCCCAGGCCCGAGCCGGAGAAGGCGTACTCGCCAGGCTTCTGGCGGCGGCGGAAGGGTTCGAAGAGCATTGCCATGGACTGCGGTGGGATACCCCGTCCGGTGTCGCGGACCGAGAACTCGACGGAGCGGGCGCCGCGTTGAACGGCAGTCAGCTCGACGAAGCCTTCGCCGGTGAACTTAAGGGCGTTGGTGGTCAGGTTGAGCAGCACCCGGCTCAGCGCAACCGGATGCCCGATACGAAAGTCGAACTCCGGCCCCGTCAGCCGCACCGTGAGATTCTTCTCCTCCGCTATCGGCTGAACGATGTCCCTCACCGACTCCAGGATGTCGGTGACCGAGAACGGAATCGGGTCGAGGTCCACCAGCCGGTCGCCGCCCCGGGCCAGCTCGATGACATCGCTCGCCACGGAACTGAGACCGAAGGCGGCGCTGTAGATGAGGCCAAGCTGACGCTCCTGCACCGGGTTGACCGGACCGCTGCGGCCCCGCTGCAGGGTTTCCGCCAGAAATAGAATCGAGGTGAGCGGCGAGCGAAGGTCGTGAGCCACTTCCACCACCAGCTCCAGCCCGTCGGGCGAAGAGAGGCGGTCGGTGAAGTGCTGGGCCCAGTCGGCTTCGAGGTGCACGCCCACCCGTTCGATGGCATGCAGGATGTGCAGGAGTTGGGTCGGATCCGGCGCCGGGAGGGCGCGAGCCCGTTCTACGAAGGCGGTGCGGATGAGCCCGAGCCAGCGCCGGGACAGGGCGTTGCGAGGCACAGCGCTGGTTTCGGCCGGCAGGCCCGAGACTTCCTGCCTGACAGCCGTGCACAGCTGGGCGAGATGAGCGGTGGCCTCCTCGACCCCGGAGGCATGCTGGATGACCCGTTCCCACTCCGCTTCGGCCCAGAGCACCGACTCACGGAGCGCATCCCAGATCGCCGGCGCCACCGAGCCCGCGGTCGGGCCGTCTGGATCCCAGACCCGTGGGGCACCGGGGGCGTCCTGGGTGGCCCGGCGACGTTCTCCGGTCGAGCCGGGCAGGACGGTCTCAGGTATCACGCGGATCCCAGGGTCTCATCTCTCTGGAATTCATGCTTGTCCATCAGCCGGTACAGGGTGGTGCGGTCGATGCCCGCCAGTCGCGCGGCCTTCGACATATTTCCCCCTGCCCGGCTGACGAGGCGAGCCAGATACTCCCTTTCAAACTGGACCACCACGCGGTCCTTGGCGGGATGGTAAGGTTCGTCCATGATTCCCGGCGGAGTGACGCTTTCGGCCGGCCATTCGGCACTATCGTCATACACCGGGATGTCATTGGGCTGGATGGTCTGGTCCGGCTCGGCCAACACCGCGACGTGCTCGATGACGTTCTGCAATTCCCGAACGTTGCCCCGCCAGGGTCGGGAACGCAAGAAGCCTATGCTCTCCTCGCTCAGCCGGGGGACCCGGTCTCCCATCTGACGGTGCCGCTGCCAGTAGTAGGTAAGAAAATGATTGGCGAGCAGCGGGATATCCTCCAGCCGCTTTCGGAGCGGCGGGAGCTTAATGGGAACCACTCGCAGGCGGTAAAACAGGTCGCCACGCAACAGTCCCTGGTCCACCGCCTCCTGCGGCTCGCGGTTGGTTGCGGAGATGAAGCGGACATCGACCACCGCGTCCTGCTGCTCGCTGCCAACCCGGCGAACCACGCCGTCCTGGACCACACGGAGGAGCTTGGCCTGGAGCGGCATGGTCATTTCGGTCAGCTCGTCGAGGAAGAGGGTTCCCCCGTTGGCGGTTTCGAGCAGCCCCGGCTTGTCCCGATCGGCCCCGGTGAAGGCGCCCTTCTTATGCCCGAACATCTCCGACTCCAGCAAGGGCTCGGGAAGCGCCGCGCAGTTGATCGGCACCAGGGCCCGGCTCGCCCGCCGGCTGTTCTGGTGAATGAACTGGGCGATCACTTCCTTGCCCGTGCCGCTCTCTCCACTGATGAAGACCGACGCGTCCGTCGCCGCTACCTTCCGCGCCAGATCCACCGCCTTCCGGAACAGAGGCGAGATGCCGATCAGGGCGATCTTGTCGCTGTGGCCGTGTTGCCTCATGAGCTGGACCCGCAGGTCCTGGGTTTCGCGAGACATCATGACGGCGTGCGATGCCCGGCCGATCAGAACCTGGAGGTGCGTAGCGGAGAAAGGCTTCGGAAGGTAATCCCAGGCGCCGGCCCGGAGCGCCTCAATGCTGCTGGTCACACTGGGGTTGCCGGTCATGACCACGACGATAGTGTCCTTATAGGCCTCGAGCGTCGATTGAAGGATCTCGAGACCGGACACCTGCGACATGTACAGGTCTACCAGGATGATGTCGAATTTCCGGCGGCGGACCGTCTCCAGCGCCTCCTCACCCCGACCGATCAGGGTCACATTGTACCCGTCCATCTGGAGCACGCTGGCACAGCTCTCACGCAGGGTGCGCTCGTCATCCACCACCAGAACGCGGATGCTGGCCTTGACCTCACTGGGGATGGACAGGGGATCGCGGGCGGTGCTCTCAGAAACGGAAGGATTCTTCCGATCCTGCTGAATCAGCGGATTAGCCATCCTGCAGACTCCCGGGGAGGACCGCTGAGACGGTCGGTTGGACGCAGACGCGGGTCACGCGAGCCGAAGACTGGGGACTCATAACCGGCGAGGGCCACTGAGCGGCCCCCGGGAGCATCATACCAGTAGCAGTTTTACCACAGAGTGGCGCAAAAGTCAAGCAGGTGAGGAGGCAGAGCAACACTGCAGTGGTTCCGGGAACATTATTTCCGTGGGCTTAGTCCTACAACTGTTGCGGTTTAGCTCAGAGTGGGTGCCTGATCAAATCCACGCACCTGCACCGACTCGCCGTCCCGTTTGAGGTCGCGCAGCGCGGTAGTGGCGCGGAGCAGAAGTTCCACGGCGTCCACCGTGGACTCCGCAAAATCGGGAACCGCGCAGTAGCCAGCCTGCACCCGCAGGGTTCGCTCACCGCCGCGGACGGGAATCGGGGAGGATTCGATGCTCCCCCCGAGCCTCCGGACCAGGCGCAATGCACCCTCGGTGCCGGTCGCCGGAGCGATGACGGCAAACTCCGATTGCCCCAGGCGCCCGATGGCGTCCGAGGAGCGACCCAGCCGCTTCAACAGCTGACCGACCTGCTCCGCAACACGCTGCACTTCTTCATCAGAGGACTCGCCGGCGTCGCCCCCTTCCGCCTGGGGAGCGAATACCACGCACGCCAGGGGATCCCGCCTCCGGAACGCGTCCGCACCGATTTCGTGGGCGCGGCGGGCCAAACCTCGCATGTTGTACAGCCCAGTGCTCGGGTCCAGCAGACTCTCGTCCCGCAGACTATCGACCTCCCGTTTGCACTGAAGGAAGGTGGCGAGCTTGAGCAGGAGGGCCTCACCGTCTACCGGCTGACCCAGGAATTCCCAGGCCCCAGCCCGGTAGGCTTCGAGACGTTGCGTGCGTCCTGAGGGGCCCGATGTGGTGATGATGATAGGGGTCGTCGCACTGAATCGGGGATCGCTGCGCAGCTGGCGGCAAACCTCGAACCCGTGCACGTCGGGCATCTGGGCGTCGAGGATAATGAGATCGGGCTGCGCAGTGCGGACCCTCTCGAGAGCCTGCTGGCCGGTATAGGCTCGGACGACAGAGTAGCCGCTAGGGCCCAGAATGCTTTCGAGTGATCGTGCCGACCATTCCTGATCGTTGGCGATAAGGACCAGAGGCGCGGAGGGAGCCTTTTCTCGATTAGCCATGCGCATTTGCCAAAATGATGAGAAGCAGGAAGATCGGGTGTGTGCGCCCAGATAGCAGGAGTCGTGCGCCTTCGGCTAAAAGCGGTAAGACCCTAAGGTATAGTCACTTGCCGATCGTGGTACCCTCAGCCCAGGCACCGGATCGCTGGAGAGGCGCCACAGTTTGGATGTTGGAATGCCACGTCACTTGACACCGTGCAGATTGTGGTAATCTAGCCGTGGTCGCTGTGGTTTCCCAGCAACGACCGGGAGACGCCGGCCTTCGTGCACCGACCTCGGTGTCCTTCCGTAACGGACCGCAGAGTAACGACTTCAGAAGTCAATCGCAGCCGAGTTTTCGCCCAACCCGGTGGCTTGAATTTGCGGCGTCAACCTTGAACAGAAACCCGGGCATCCCCGAAGTCCCACCGAACTCATTGCGGAAGTTGACGACGGATGCCCAGCGAATCGCTGCACCACACTCCAGCCCCGACTCCGGTGGTCGGTACAGCTGAGAAAACAGAGGGGGCCGAGGGTTCGAACGGTGTGGGGGCGGGAGCCGAGCTCCCTGTCGAGCTCTCCGAATTCAGTCAGCGCCTGGCGAGCTTCGGTTTGGGCGAAGCGCCGGATCCGTTGTTGACCGAATCGCGCCCCCCGAGTAAGCGCCGGCCGCGCCGCTGAGCGGGCTCGCCCGACCGCAATGGATGAGTGAGTCGCATCACAGGGAACTTTCCTCGGCGGTATTAAGGTATTTACGAAGGAACCCGTTATAATGTCGGTCGTACCGGACGGGTGCCGGCGAGTCTCGGCTTAGAGGTACCTGCTTCCTTTTTCCATTTCTTTCTTGCTGAGCGCGATAATGGGAATTGCCATGTCCGGGGTACGGAGGAGCCATCCGTCGCTTCCTGCGATCGAGTTGGAGCCATCTCTCGTCCGGCAGCATTACCGCGACTGGAGCCAGCCCACAAACGGCACCTCCCGAGCTTCGGAATGGACCCGGCGTGGAATCAATCTGCTTCTCGCCTTGGTCGCCATCATCCTGACGTTACCCGTTATGCTGTTCGTGGCCGTGCTGGTGTGGCTGACCTCGCGGGGGCCGGTCCTCTATACCCAGGTCCGGATCGGGCTCGATCGCCGCGCACCAGCGAGCGGGGCGCAGAACCATCGTCGCGAGCGTGATCTTGGCGGCGAGCCCTTCACGATCTATAAGTTCCGCACCATGC